>PMCY01000246.1:8568-11299 GCA_003154255.1 Candidatus Aminicenantota bacterium
GCTTTGGCCACTTCCTTCTTGGTGATGTCGCCGATGAAATAAAACAGGGCCATCATGAAAAACAGCGAGGCGATGAGCTGGACGGTGATGAGCTCGCGGATTTCCTTCTTGAGCAGGTTGGTGAATTTCTTCATCGCAGGGAACTCCTGAAGACTTCCTCGAGGTTGGCGGCCTGGTGCTTGGCTTTGAGCTCGGCGGGCGTTCCGGCGTCGAGGATGAGGCCTTTATCGACGAGGGCAACCCGATCGGAGAGGTACTCGATCTCCAGCATGTTGTGGGAGGAGAGCAGGACGGCCGTCCCTTCCTTGGCGTAGCGGCGGATCATGGCCCGGACGTCCAGGGCGTTGAGGACATCCAGCCCGGAGGTGGGCTCGTCCAGAATGGCCAAGACGGGTTTGGTCATGAGGGCCCGGGCCAAGAGGATTTTGCGGGTCATGCCCTTGCTGTAGGTCCCGACCTTGTCCTTGAGCCGATCGCCCAATTCGGTGATGGCCACGGCCCGGTCCACGTATTCCTTTTCCTGGGCCGGTGTGGCGGCATAGAAATCGGCCATGAAGCGGAGGTACTCCATTCCCTTCATGTTCTTATAGGCGCCGGCTTCCTCGGGTAGGTAGCTGATGCTTTGCCGGACCTTGTCCGGTTCCTTGCGCAGGTCATGGTCAAGGAAGCGGATCGTGCCGGAAGACACGGTCAGCAGGGTGGCCACGACCCGCAGGGTCGTTGTCTTGCCCGCCCCGTTGGGGCCGATCAGGGCGAAAACTTCGCCGGCCCGGACTTCGAAGCTGACGCCCTTGAGGGCCTCCAGCTTCCCGTAGCGTTTTTTCAGATCTTGGACCGTCAATACGACACTCATGGGCACCTCCTGAGAGCGGCGGACGAACCTGCGGCGGCGATCATTTTATCCCGAATCGGCCGGGAATGAAACGGGCCGGCGGGCTCGCTGGACATATACGGAAAGGAAGGGATTTCGTTTAAAAAACCTCCGTTTTGGGGCCGCGCCCATAATCCGGCCAGTTATTGCGAAATTCTCGGCCGATCCGGCTCGGGGCCGGATCAATGGGCGTCAATATATGTCTGAAGAGCGGCGTGCCAGGCTTCCAGATCAAGAATGCGGGGCACGGTTTCTTCCCCGAGCAGGAGATCGACGAGATAGCGCGGAGTTTTTCCGCCGATCGTGACGGCCAGAGCGCAGGAAACGCAATAGACGACGACTTCGGGAGCCGGCATCTCGGCCGCCCGCGCCTTCATGCGGTCCAGGACATCGGGAGTCGGAATCTCCCCCCAGAACGAATCGCCGCAGCAGATACCCTTGGCCCTCGTCGACCGCGGCTCGACGAGCCGGATGTTCATACGCGCTAATAAGGTCCGGATCGCCTCGTGGACGCGGGGCTGATCGCGCGTGGGGCAGGCGTCGATGATGGACATCGTCAGCCCCCCGTAATCCGGGAAGGGAAAGACGGTCGTCCCGGCCAGGATCTCCCAAAGGGAAATGGTCTTCGTGCGGGGATAATTCAGACGGAAGCGCTTGTCGCAGCCGGGGCAGATGTTGACCAGCTCGGTCTCTTCCGCGAATTGCGGATCTTTGCGGCAGCAGATCATCCAGGGCTCGGCGGCCCCGATCGAATCGCCGAGCATTCCGCCGAGGCGTTCGGCCAATTGCGGCTTGTAGAGCATCAGGGCGCATCCCGGGGCAAAACGGCGGGTCATTTTTTTCCTTCCTCGGCGATCGATTCCGGCCGTATCTTTCCGGCCGGGAGGCCATTAAAGCTTAAACCGGATGGGGGAGGCAACCGGAAAATGGACAATCCATTCGGCCAACAAAAAAAAGGGGGAGAGGGCGTTCACCCTCTCCCGGCGGCAGGGGCCCCAGGCTTGGCCTGGGGATCCGATTCCGCCGCACTCGCGCGAGCCTGCGATTCTCGAGCGAGTGCCGATCGAATACCTGTGGCTACTTCTTGGCCGCTTCCTGGACCAGGTCCGGCGCGTCGCGCTTGCTGCGCAGGATGGCCCAGACGATGGTGGCTAGCAGGGCGACCGCGATGACGACCACCCCTGCGGTCAGCGAATTGTACTTGACGATGACCGGAGCGGCGATCAGGCTGACCATGTTGACGACCTTGATCATGGGATTGAGGGCCGGGCCGGCCGTATCCTTGAGCGGGTCGCCGACGGTGTCGCCGACGACCGCGGCCTTGTGGGCCTCGGAGCCCTTGCCGGTGTTGGCGGCCAGGTCGCGCGGCTGGTCCTCGACGGACTTCTTGGCGTTGTCCCAGGCGCCGCCGGCGTTGGACATGAAGACGGCNNATGATCCCGGCCAGGAAACCGCCCAGGGCCTCGACCTTGAGGATGAGGCCGACGGCGATGGGCATCAGAACGCAGATGACGGCCAGGGGGATGAGCTCCTTCTGAGCGGCCGCCGTCGAAATGCCGACGACGCGGGCGTAATCGGGCTTGACCTTGCCTTCCATCAAACCGGGAATGCGGAACTGGGCCCGGACTTCCTCGACGATAAGACCGGCGGCTCGAGTGACGGCTTTGATCGACAGCGAGCTGAAGAGCCAAGGCAGGGCCCCGCCCAGCAGCAAGCCGACGAAGACGCTCGTCTCGGAGACGCGGATGGAGGTCAGCTTGGGCAGGCCGAGCCGGAGCTGGACGATGCCGACGTCGGTCATGAACGAGGCGAACAGACTGACCGCGGCGATAACGGCCGAGGCGATGGCCACGCCCTTGG
>PMCY01000246.1:11309-11922 GCA_003154255.1 Candidatus Aminicenantota bacterium
TTGTTGCCCGTATGACTGAGCATGCCGATCCCGATCATGGCCACGGCGTAGAGCACATAGATGGGCTGTTGGCCGCCGTAGAGGATCATGGCCCCGATGAAGCTGAGGACGATGACCACCAGGGCCCAGACGGTCGATTCCATGCCCACAGAGAGTCCCGAGAGGATGGTCGTGGCCGATCCCGTCTTGGTCGCCTTGACGATGTCCTTGACTGGCTTCTTCTTGGTCGAAGTGAAGTAGGACGTTAGTGGGTTGAAGGCCACGGCCAGGCCCACGCCGATTGTCGTCAGCATGGCCATTCGCCAGTCGCCGGCGTAGAAAATGGCCAGCAGGAAGGCCCACAGGACGGTGTTGAAGCTGGACACTTCGTAGGACCGGAACATGGCCTCTTCGGCATCGTGGGCGCGGAGGAATTTGATGGGGAACTTTTCCCAGATGGGGACGGTGAACGTTCCGATGATGGAGCTGATGACGCCGATGGCCCGGATGATCAGGGGAAAGACGATAAACTTGAGACTGCCGGTCATGGCCACCAGGGTCAGGCCCAGGATCAGGGCCGAGACGATCGTCACCTCGTAGCTCTCGAAAATGTCGGCGGCCATGCCGGCGCAGT
>PMCY01000340.1:0-4972 GCA_003154255.1 Candidatus Aminicenantota bacterium
GTCTTGACCGTTTTTTCCTTGACCTTGTCCTCGAACGCGATCAGGCCTTTGAGATCCTTCAGCTTGGCCTCGCCCAGGCCCTTGACCTTGCTCAGATCGTCGAGCTTTTTGTACGGCCGCCCGTCGATGATCTTCTGGGCCAGCGCTTCGCCGATGCCCGGCAATGTCTGCAGGGTTTTGAGATCGGCTTTATTGACGTTGATGAGGACCTTCTCTTCCTGGACCGCGGCCGTCTCGGTTGTCGTTGTCTTCGTTTTCTCGGTCGTCGTCGCGTTGGTCTTGTCGGCGCCCGTCTTTTCTTTGGTCGCCGTCTGGGTTTCTGTTTTCGTCGCTACGTCCTTGACCGCCTCAACCTTGCTGAACTTGACCAGGCCTTTCAGGCCGTCCAGCTTCGTTTGGCCGATGCCTTTGATTGCGGACAGGTCATCCAGTTTTTTGAACGGCCGGCCGTCGATGATTTTCTGGGCCAGCGTTTCGCCGACGCCGGGCAGCGCGGCAATCGTCTTCAGATCGGCCGTATTCAGGTCGACCTTGGCTTTCGTGGTCTGCGCGGCGGACGGCGCGGCCAGAGCCGCCGTCAGGGCCAGGGCTACGAGCAGGCTCACCGCGAGCGTCCGTCGTTTGATTGTCGATAATGCTTTCAACATGGGTCTCCTCCTCTGGAAATATGAGTAATATTATAGTGTGATTTGTCGGCAATTCAAGCAGTGCTGGTGAATCCGCTTGACTAGGTCTTCAATTTCAATATCTTGGCGTTCAGGCGTTTGAGCCGGCCGCGGAAATCGTCCTTCAACTTTCCGGGGACGCGCTCGGCCAGGGCCAGGCCCTCCTCGGAGAGACGAACCGCCTCGACCAGGTCCCGGGTGTGGCGCTCGTGGTGGATGGCCAGCTGGCGCAGGCCGGCGAGAATGCCCTTGATCTCCCGCTCGTTGAGCACGGACCACTCCTTCTCGGAGAGGTCCGTCCAGAGCGGTACGGCCTTGTCGTAGTTCTTGGCCCGTTTGAAATGGAAGCTGATCTTTTCTTTGAGGGCCACTTCGATCCCGACCGGCAGGATTCCGCTTAGGGCCCGCTCGAAAATAGCCACGGAACGGTCCATCTCCCCCGCCGTTTCGAAAATCCGACCAACGCCGACGAGGTCCATGGCGGTCGGGCCCTCCTCGTCCTCGTTCGTCGCGCCTTCGCTCTTGAAAAGCTTGGCCCCGGCCACGACCAGACCGAGAAGCGAGAGGATGTCCTCCTGGTTGTGGTAGAGGATCGGCTCGATCAAACCGAAATCGCCCGTCCGCAGGTAGTCGAAATAGCGTTGGGGGATCTCCGCGCCGGGGATGTCCTCCGAGCGGTCGGCGGCCACGACTTCCCGGGCCAGATGGAAGAGACGGCAGCTCTCGTATTTATGCTTCCAGAGGCTGCGGGCGGAAAAGAGGAAATCGAGATGCGGCCACTCGTTGAGGACATATTTCTGGCGCTGGAGGATGAAGCGTGTTTCCAGGAGGGGCACGTCGAAGGCCTTGCCGTTATAGGTCACGATCGATCGAAAATTCCCTTCCTTGAAGAACGCGGTCAGCTCCGCGAGCATTCTCTCTTCTTCGCCGGGATCGCCCAAAAAATACTGGGCCACGACGAAATGATCGTCCCGGTAATAACCCATCCCGACCAGAAAAGGGATCGTGCCGGTGCCGCCGGCCAGGCCGGTCGTCTCCAAATCAAAAAAGAGGGCCGAGCCGAGGTCGAGGCCTTGAAACTCTTCGTTGCGGCTGAGGTAATAAAGCGTCTCGCCGTCGACGGCCAGTCCGTCGCCGATCTTGTGGCGCCCGTAACGGACGTCGAGGGCGTAGCGGTTCTCGAAATATTGAAGCGGTTCGCGCGGCTGGGGCTCCCAGGCGGGCGGCTGAACGGTCTTGGCCTTGGCAATTTTCGCCGCCCCGGTCAGGCTGATGAGCTTCTCCAGCTTGTTCTTGACGGAAAGCGAATCGTCCTTGTCCAGCCGCCGCCAGGCGTCCTCGACGGATACCCCGCGTTTGCGGACTTCGCGTTCCTTTTTATGATGTTCGAGTTTCTGTTTCAGGTCCATGATGACGTATCGCTTAGGCGGGGTTATTCTCCCATGAATTGAAGCATGATCGTCCGCGTGCGGGGGCGATTGTCGAAATCGACCAGCACGACCTGCTGCCACGTTCCCAGGGCCGGACGGCCGTTCGAAAAGGGAATCACGAGCGACGGGCCGATGAGCGAAGCCCGGACATGCGAGTAACCGTTGCCGTCGCCCCAGCGCTGGTCATGGCGATAGGGGATATTGCTGGGGGCGATCTTTTCCAAAAGCCTGGAAAAATCCTCGACGACCCCGGATTCGTATTCGATCGTCGTCAGTCCGGCCGTCGACCCGGGAACGAAAACGGTGACCGTGCCGTCGCGCAGACGGCTCGAGGCCAGCTTCTCGACGATCGCGGGGGTCAGGTCCCTGGCGTCGTTGTCTCCGCCGGTCTCCACGACGATCGAGTCGGTGATGATTTTCATGAACGTGTCTCCGCTTTCCCTCATGATACAAGATCGGCCCAAGTCGGGCAACCGCCCCAGGCGGCGATGGGGGCACATCCACCGATCGGGGTCGCGTCTACAGTTCGCCAATCACTTTCCGAGTTTCGATTGAAGGACGGATTTTCGAGGCGATTGGCAAACTGTAGACGCGACCCCGTTCTCCTTATAGAATAGGAGCAAGGAGACAGCATGGCCCCGAAAAACTATCTGGCTTTCGACCTGGGGGCCGAAAGCGGCCGGGCCGTCCTGGGCACGCTCGACGGCGGGCGCATAACCCTTCGCGAGATTCACCGCTTTTCCAACGCGCCCATGACGGTCCTGGGACGCCTGCACTGGAACGTTTATGCGCTCCTCGACGGCATCAAAGCCGGGATGGCCGCCTGCGCGGCCGAGGGCTTGGCCGTCGAGAGTCTGGCCGTCGACACCTGGGGCGTCGATTTCGGCCTGCTGGCCGCCGACGGCAGCCTGCTCGGCCTGCCGTTCGCCTACCGCGAGCCCCGCAACGCCGGAGCCATGGAGCGATTTTTCGGCATCGTCCCCCGGGAACGGCTCTATGAACGCACGGGCATCCAGTTCCTGCCGTTCAACTCCATCTTCCAGCTCCAGGCCCTGCGCGAGAACAACCCCGCCCTGCTCAAGGCCGCCGACCGGTTCCTGATGATGCCCGACCTCTTCACTTATTTCCTGTCCGGGGTGAAAATCAATGAGGCGACCATCGCCTCCACGTCCCAGATCATCGATCCCCGCACCGGAATCTGGGCGCCCGACCTTATCGATGCGTTGGGAGTCCCGGCCTCCCTCTTCGGTCCGCCGCTCCAACCCGGACGCGTCGTCGGGGCGCTCCTTCCGGGACCGGCCAAGGAAACCGGCCTGCCGCAGATCCCCGTCGTCGCCGCGGCCAGCCACGACACCGCCTCGGCCGTCGCCGCCGTCCCGGCGATCGGTGAAAACTGGGCTTACATCAGCTCGGGGACGTGGTCGCTCATAGGCGTCGAGGCCGCGGCCCCGATCATCACGGCCGAGACCCGGCGGCTGAACTTCACCAACGAAGGCGGCTTCGGCGGGACCATCCGCTTCCTGAAAAACGTCACCGGGCTGTGGCTCATCCAGCAATGCCGGAAAAAGTGGAATGCCGAGCGTCCGCTGAGCTACGAGGACCTGCGGGTGATGGCCGCAGCGGCCCCGCCGTTCGGAGCCTTCATCGATCCCGACGCGCCGGAATTTTCCAACCCCGAGGACATGCCCGCGGCGATCCGGGAATACTGCCGCCTTTCCGGGCAGACGCCGCCCCAGACGCCGGCTGAGATCACCCGCTGCGCCATCGAAAGTCTGGCCCTCAAATACCGCCAGGTCCTTGACGAGCTNNGCATCCCCGTGGTGGCCGGTCCGGCCGAAGCCACCGCCCTGGGCAACATCATGGCCCAGGCCGTCTCTCTCGGCCATGTCGACTCGATGGCGGCCATGCGGAGCGCCGCCGCCGCCTCGTTCCCCCTGGAACGATACGAGCCCCGCGATACCGCGGCCTGGGACCGGGCTTACGAACGGTTCCGCGCAATCACCGGGAGGAATCCATGACCCCGATCAGCATTGAAAAAAATTACCAGGCGGCCAAGGAATCCTACGCCGGACACGGCGTGGACACCGAAAAGGTCCTTAAAACCCTGGAGGAAATCCCCCTTTCGATCCATTGCTGGCAGGGGGACGACGTGGGCGGATTCGAAAAAGGGGGCGGTTCGCTCACCGACGGCGGCCTGCAGGTGACGGGGAACCATCCGGGCAAGGCCCGCTCGGTGGCCGAGCTCCGCCGGGACCTCCAGGAGGCCTTCTCCCTCATCCCGGGGCCGCACCGCTTGAATCTGCATGCCATCTATGGGGAGTTCGGGGGCCGTCCCGTCGACCGCGCCGAGATCGAGCCCGACCATTTCCGCGGCTGGATCGGCTGGGCCAACGAGGAGAAGCTCAAGCTCGATTTCAATCCCACCTGCTTCGCCCATCCCAAGGCCGCCGACGGCTTCACCCTGAGCCACCCCGACCGGGCCGTCCGCAAATTCTGGATCGAACACGTCAAGCGCTGCCGCAAGATCGGCGCGGTCATGGGGCGCGAGCTGAAAAGCCCCTGCCTCCACAACCTCTGGATCCCGGACGGATCCAAGGAAGCGCCGGCCGACCGGGCCGCCTACCGGGGCCGCCTGCGCGAATCGCTGGACGAGATCTTCGAGACCGAGTACGGCCCTTCCCAGCTCAAGGACTCCGTCGAAAGCAAGCTTTTCGGCATCGGTTCGGAATCGTTCGTCGTCGGCTCGCACGAGTTCTACATCGGTTACGCCGTGAGCCGGAACAAGCTCGTCTGTCTCGACCTCGGCCACTTCCACCCGACCGAGTCGGTGGCCGATAAGATCTCGGCCCTCCTGCCCTATCTTCCCGGTCTGGTCTT
>PMCY01000340.1:4986-15626 GCA_003154255.1 Candidatus Aminicenantota bacterium
TGCGGCCTTTTGCTTCCGTTCGACAAGATTTGTGCCGCCGAAGCCGAGGGCCGAGGTTTCGAGCGCCTGGCCCTGAGGGAGGAATTCAAGGGACTTCCGTTCGGCGCCGTTTGGGACGCCTATTGCCTGCGCCAGGGCGTGCCGGCCGGCCCGGCCTGGATAGACGAAGCCGCCCGCTACGAGAAGGATGTTCTCCGCGGGCGCGCCTGACCCGCTTTCCTTTTGAGGCCATGGATAAAAATCCGGGTCCGAGCGTCCCCAGCCCCGCTTTCGAAGCGGTGAAGGACATCGCCCAGACGTTCGCCAATGCCGTCGGCATGCTGAAAATATATCCCCCCGACCATTCGTCGGTAACGTCCATCCGCAAGGAGCTCTGGACCAAGCTGTCCGGCTTTCTCGAAGCCTGCTGGGAACTCGAGCTCGGGCTGCGCGAAACCGCCTTCATTTACGAAGGAGAAACCGCTTTCGAGGACAAGAACCTGCTCAAGAGCCTGCCCTACGTGTTCTTCAAGGACGGGCTGACGAAGCTGCTTTTCCGCCGCGGGCTCGAGGAAGCCGAATTTCTTGAATTCCTGGACCTGGTCAAGGCCGACGCCCTCCTGCCTTCCGAGGAAGGAGACATCGTCAGCACACTCTGGGAACGGGAATTTCCCCATGTCGGCTATGAAACGGCCGTGGATTATCTCGAGGCCAAGATCCCCATGCTCGAGCGCAAGCCCTGGGAGGCGCCGATCGACACGGCCGCCTTCTCCCGGGGCCGCATCGATCTCACGCCCGAGGACATGGCCGCGGTTATGAAAGACGGATTGGCGCTGGGGATGAACGAAGGCCGGGACGTCCTCGATCCGGCCGACCTGACCGCGCCCTTGAACGGGAAAGAGGTTCAATTCGTGGAATCGCTCCTCGATATCGAGCGGGCCATCCCGGCCGAAAAGGAATTCCTGGAGCTCTTCTTCGAGTTGCTGACCCTGGAATACCGGCCGGCGGCGATCGCCACCATGCTTCAATTCGTCAGCGGCCATCACGACGATCTCCTCAAGAAAGGCGATTTCAGCCACGCCGCCCTCCTTCTGTCCCACATGGAGGCGCTGAAAACGGGCGCCGTCGCCGCGGCCCCGGCGAAGAGCCGGGACGTCGAGCTGATCGCCCGGCGGATCCGCGAAAGCGTTTCCTTGACCGCACTGAAGGCCCAGGCCCTCTCCCGCAGGATCGACGACCCGGCGGGCTTTTTCCGTTACCTCGACCAGATCGGGGGGCGGGCCATGCCCCTGGCCGCCGACCTCTTCGAGGAGATCGAGGACGGACTCGTCCGCTCGGCCGACTTCGCTTTTCTCAAGGAGATCGGCCGGCGCAACCTGGAGGTTCTGACCGGATTAGTGCGGGACTCCATGCCTTTCTTCGGCAAAGGCGTCATCGCCATCCTGCTGCAGATGAAGGACCGCAAGGCGATCCCCCATTTCGGCCGTTTCAAAAATAATCCGGACAAAGGGGTCCGTTTGGACGCCGTCCGGGCCCTGGCCGCAATCGATGAACCCCTGGCCGCCAAGATCCTTCAGGGCTTCGCCGCCGACCCCGATCCCGAAGTGCGCGCGGCCGTCCGCCGCGGACTGGATAAATAACCATGACTCCCGGCCGCGACCTCGACGCTAAAACCCGGGAGCTGGCTCTGGACTTTCTCCTCCGCTTCAACATCGCCTTCAAGATCGCCAAGGTCTACGAGGCCGGAAACCGCCTCTTCCAGGAGCAGATCGAACCTCTCTTCCGCTCCCTGGCCTTGATCATCCACGCCGCGGGCGAAGCCGCTTTTTCGTTCCGCCGCAACGCCCTCTTTTTCAACCAGGTTCGCCTCGAATTCGATCTGGCCAACTACCAGAATTTCCGCGCCCTGGCCGCGGAATTCGCGGCCCGCGGGATCGGGGCCGTGACGTTCGGCGAAGGACTGACCTGCGAGGAGACGGGCCGGCTGATCGGCCTGCTGGCCGGACTCGATCCGGATGCCCCCGAGCCATTCGCCCGCCTTCAGAAGGAGCTCGATCCCAGGCTCTTCGCCCACGTCGCCGTGGAGAAAACCGCCGACATCCCCGAGGCCGCCAAGCCGGAGTCCGACGCGGCCAAGATCTATTATCTGGGCATCTTCATGCTCCAGGATGTCTTCGAGAAGCAGAAGCGCAAATCCCCCCTCGGGCTCAACATCCTGCGCCGCTGGGTCCAGAATATCGTCCCCTTGCTGGCTGAGAACGAGGCTTATTTCCTGGGCCTGACGGCGATCAAGGGCTTCGAAGGCTACCTGCCGAACCACGGGATCAACACGGCCATCCTGTCCGTCGCCTTGGGCCGGCGGCTGGGGCTGTCCCGCCGCGAGCTCCTCGACCTGGGCGCGGGCGCCCTTCTCCACGACATCGACACGCTCGAAGTGGCGCCCGGCCTGCTGGATAAACCCTCGGCGCTGAACGCGGAGGAGCGGAAGTCCGTGCACCGGCAACTCCGGCTGGGGGCCCAGCGGATCCTGCCTCTCCAGTCCGGACGGCGCATCCCGGTCAAAGCCTTCGAAATCGCCTTCGAGCACCGCCTGCGCGTCGATCTGGCCAACGTCCCGCCCGAGGTCCGGCGGACTTCGCTTCATCTCTTCGGACGCATCGTCAAAATCGCCGACGCCTATGACGCCTTGACCACCCGGAGGGTTTTCCGCCCGACGGCCTTCGCGCCGGGGGAAGCCTTGGCCATGATGCGGGCCAAGAGCGGCGAGGAGTTCGATCCGATCCTTTTCAAGGCCTTCGCCTCCATGCTCGGCCCCTATCCCGTCGGATCGCTGGTGGCCCTGGACACCGGCGAGCTGGCCATCGTCCTGGAGTCCCATCCGCAGGCGGCCTTCGCCGCCCGCCCCCGGGTCAAGCTGATCACGGACACCGACGGCAAACGCGTCGACGGGCCGGAGGCCGACCTGACCGACGCCGACCCCAAGACCAGGAAATTCAAGCGCTCCGTTTTGCTTTCGCTCGACCCCGGCCGCTACGGCGTTCGCACGGTCGACTACTTTCTGAGAAAGGCCCGCTAGATGGCTCGAAGATCCGCCCCTTATTTTCCCCAGCCCGCCCGGCTGCGCTGCGAGTTCCTCAATGATCCCCTAGGGATCGATGCCCCCCGCCCGCTCTTCACCTGGGCGCCGGTCAATCCCGACCGCGGGACCGTCCTCGAAGCATTCCAAATCATCGTCGACACCCATGTCGAATACGCCCGCCGCGGCGTCGGCGGCGTCTGGGACACCGGGCGGGTCGAAACGGGAAACCTTGTCCCGGCCGTCTATGCCGGGCCGGCCTTGGAAAGCCGCCAGCGATATTTCTGGAGGGTCCGCTGGTGGGATGAGCGGGGCCGGGCCAGCGCCTGGAGCCGCATCGCCTCGTTTGAGATGGGCCTCCTGGCCAAGGCCGACTGGACGGCGCGCTGGATCGCCATGAAGAACCCGGCCCGCTTCCGGACGAAAGGGACGACACTGCTAGGCCGATATCGCGGCGATTACATCCAGGCTCACGGCGTTTATTTCCGGCAGGCCTTCCCCGCGCGCGAAGACGTCCGCAAGGCCCGCCTCTATGTCTGCGGCCTGGGCGTTCATGAGATCCTCATCAACGGCCGCCGGATGGGCGATCAGGTCCTCGATCCGGCGGCGACCGATTACCGCAAAGCGGCCCTGTATACGACCCACGACGTCACCGAGGCGATCCGCGGGGAGAACGAGATTCTGGCCGTGGTCGGCAACGGCCGCCACTTCGCCCTCTTCGGCGGAGGCGAGCCCAAGCTCATCGCCCAGATCGAAATCGATTACGCCGACGGCGCCCGCGAGACGATCGCCACGGACGCCGAATGGAAAGCCGGCCCCGGGCCCTTGCGCGAAAACGGCCTCTATTTCGGAGAGATTTATGACGCCCGGATCGCCCTCGAACCCGAGGCCTGGAAGCCCGCCGTAGTCGTCCGGGGCCCGGTATTAAGGGCCCAGGCCCTGCCCCCGATGCGCGTCTGCGCCACGATCCGGCCGAAAACGTCCTGGACCNNCACGCCGAATTGCTGAACGACGACCGGACGTTGAATACCGCGCCCAATCAAGGCGCGGCGGCCATTGACGTCTATCGTTTCGCCGGCGAGGCCCGGGAGACGCACGAACCGCACTTCACCCAGCACGGCTTCCGCTACGCCGAAATAAGCGGCCCCGAGGCGGCGGTCCGCGCCGCCCAGGTCGAGGGCCGGTTCGTGCACACCGACCTCGAAGCTACCGGGCATTTCCGCTGCTCCCATTCCCTCCTCAACGCCATCCACGGGAATGTCCGCCGCGGACTGCTCTCCAACCTGGCCGGGATCCCGACCGACTGCCCTCAGCGGGACGAGAGGCAGGGCTGGCTGGCCGATGCCCGTGTCTCGGCCGAGTCGGCCGTCTTCGATTTCGACATGGCCGCCTTCTACCGCAAATTCCTGCGCGACATCCGCGATGCCCAGGACGGCGACGGCCGCCTGCCGGATTTTGTTCCGGCCTACATGGCCCGCCTGGCTCCGGCCGACCCGGGCTGGGGATCGGCCTATATCTCGCTCGTCCGCGTCCTGCACTGGTACTACGGGGACACGTCCGTCCTGGCCGAACACTACGAAGGGCTGAAGAAGTACGTCGATTTCCTGGCCGCGAACAGCCGCGGCAACATCATCGAGACGCTGGGCAAATATGGCGACTGGTGCGCCCCCGGCAGCATTGCCCCCAAGAAGACGCCGCTGGCCCTGACCTCGACCTGGTTCTATTATCACGATACCGTCCTTTTTGCCTCCATGGCCGAGGCCCTCGGGCGGAGGACGGACGCCCAGCGCTACCGCCGCCGGGCCAAGACGATCCAAGCCGCCTTCAACCGGCGTTTTTTGGAAGACGGCGAATATGAAGCCCTCCACAGCGGCCCAGTCGACCATTTTCCCAGCCAGACCTCCAACGTCCTGCCCCTGTGGATCGGCATGGTGCCTTCCGAGGAAGTGGACGCCGTCGAGGATTCATTGCTCCGCGCCGTGATCGACGACCAGGATTATCATCTTGACACCGGGATTCTGGGGACCCGCTACCTGCTGGACGTGCTGAGCGAGATCGGCCGGATCGACGTAGCCTTCCGGGTCGCTACGCAGACGAGCTACCCGGGGTGGGGCTACATGATCCGTGAAGGGGCCACGTCGCTCTGGGAGCGCTGGGAGAAGATCACCGGCGGGGGGATGAACAGCCACAACCACGTCATGTTCGCCGGCATCGACGCCTGGTTTTACAAGTATCTGGCCGGCGTCCGCTGCGCCGCTCCGGGCTGGCGAAAAATCCGGCTGGAACCTCCGCTTCTGGAGGGGTTGTCCTGGGCCCGGGCTTCGGTCGAAACGGTCCGCGGGACGGTGTCCGCGGCATGGAACCGTTCGGATGACGAATTCCGGCTCAATGTCACCGTCCCGGCCTCGGCTCAGGCGCGGATCGGGATCCCCATCCCCTGGGAGCATTACCTACTCGAGGAGAGCGGGAAGACGATCGGCGACGAGCACGGCTTCCGACGGGCTCCGCTCTTCCGATTCCTGGGCGGCAGCCGCGGCCGCATCGTTCTCGTCGCGCCGGGCGGGTCCTACGAGTTCGTCATCAAGCGGGACTGACCGGTCAAAGGGATTTTTTAAAGACGTNNCCGCCGCCGTGGACGATATGGATATCCCGCAGGCAAAGAAATATTTTCAGCGTCTCCTCGCGCAGGGCGATATCGACCTTGGCCGGATCGGCCAGATCCTCGGCCTTGGTCGGCAGGAGCGCCGTCCTGGGGAAATGAAGCATGAAAAGCGAGCTGCCCGGGATGGCCTCGTTTCCGCCGCCGGTTATCACGACGTCGAGGCCTTCGGCCTGGAAAGCGGCGGCGATCCCGCGGCGAAGGCGCTCCCCGGCGGCGGCCAGGCGCGGATAGATCGCCGGGGCGTTGGACTTCAAATATTCGAGCATGGCCGCGCCGGAACGCATATAAAGAGGATGCGAGGAGAACGTCCCGCCTTCAAACAGGACGCGGCGGGTTTCCGGCATCCGGTTGCCGCATTCGTCCAGGATATCGGCCCGGCCGGCGACGGCGGCGACGGCGTGGCCGCCGCCGATGACCTTGCCCAGCGTGGTCAGGTCGGGCTTGACGCCGTAGAGCGTTTGGACGGGCGCCGGGGCGAAACGGAAGCCGGAGACGATCTCATCGAAGATAAGGACGATACCCCGCTCGGCCGTAAGACGGCGGGCCAGCCGCAAGTACCCGGGCGAAGCCGGAATGAACCCGCCGGCGCCGAGCACGGGCTCGAGGATGAAGCAGCCGATCCGGTCGCCCTTCTGCCGGATGATCCGCTCCAGACGCTCTTCATCATTGAAGGGGATGACGTCGATGCTGTCCAGGAAGGCCGCCGGCACGCCGGCCGAATCGGCCCCATCGAAGCCCAGGCCGGGATGGAACTTCACCCCCTTAAGAAGATAGGGCGAAGCGCCGTGCCATCCGCCGCCGATCTTCAAGATGCGGTCGCGCCCGGTATGGGCAAGCCCAAGCATGACCGCGTACATGGCGGCCAGGGTGCCGGCGGTGGTGAAACGGATCTTGAAATCATCGTAGCCGAGAGCGCCGAGGATCGTCTCGGCCAGACGGACCTGGCTCTCGCCTTCGAAGCCCGAATGGAGCGCTATCCTTCCGGGATCGGATCGCTCCAAGGCGTCGCGCACCGCGGCGGGATCGTGGCCGAGGACATTGGCATAATGGCCCTGCCAGTAGTCGACATAGACATGTCCGTCGACGTCCTCGACTTCCGCGCCCGACGCCCCGGCCATGAAAAAGGGATAGGGGCGCCAGAGCCGCAGATTATGGCTGCCGCCTTTGATCATCGAAACGCCGGCCCGCCGGTTGAGGGCCAGGCTTTTGGGCGTACGGGCCCGGTACGCTTTTTCGAGCTCGGCAAAGAGCGTCTCTTTTTTATCCATGGTGAAAGTGAAGCCTACCAAAAAAGGGGACAGGCCTCAACTTGTTGAATGACGAGACCCGACCCTTTATAATAATTCGGAAATGATTCTAAATAAAGAAACCCGGGAGGCGACCCGAACCAGATTCGAAGCTGAATTGATCCATCCGGTCAAGATCGTCCTCTTCACCCAGGAACGCAAACGTCTCGTGCTCCTGGGCTCCCTGCAAGGACAGGACTGCTACTTTTGCAAAGAGACGCGCCAACTCCTGGAAGAAGTGTCCGCCCTCTCTGATAAAATCGATCTTCAGGTTCTCGATATCAAATCCGACGTCGGGAAAGCCGCTCAATTCGGGATCGACAAGGTCCCCGGCATCATTATCATGGGCCAGGACGATCCCGGGATCCGGATCTATGGAATCCCTTCGGGGTATGAATATTCGACGCTGGTCGAAGACATCGTCGACGTATCCCGAGGGACGACGCACCTATCCGACAAAACGAAGGAAACGCTCGGAACCGTCGATAAAGCCATCCGGATCCAGGTCTTCATCACCCCGACGTGCGTCTATTGCCCCGGCGTCGTCCGTCTAGCCCACCAATTCGCCTTGGAATCGCCGCACATCCGGGCGGAAATGATCGAATCGACGGAATTTCAGGAGCTTTCGAACCGATATAACGTATATGGAGTGCCGAAAACGATCGTCAACGAAACGATCAGCTTCGAAGGGGCGGTGCCCGAGGAGGAATTTCTCGAAAACGTTCTTAAGGCCATAAAACGAACCGATTCAGTTGAATAAGGGATTTTTTCATTGTTAATAAAGAAATCGCGTTTTAGCCTTTATAAAATGGTCAATACTTGCCCAACTTGGCTATAAAACTAATGATATCAATTCATTAGAAGAAGAATGCGGCATGTTGAGACCCGAACCTTAAAAATAAAGACCTCGATGCAATTTGGGCCAAAGTGGTATTGACAACACGGATTTCAGTGTTATAATTAGCCAAATTCCATGGCTATCTTGAAGAAAAAAAAGGAAAACCGGGTCTGCGTCATCGGCTTAGACGGCGTGCCTCACGGGCTGCTTCTGGACCTGGCCAAACGGGGGATCATGTCCACGGTCGGCCGCATCATCGATGCCGGACGGCTGCATAAAATGAAGGCCAGCCTCCCCGAAATCTCCGCGGTCAGCTGGACCAACTTCATGACCGGGACTAATCCCGGGACGCACGGCATTTTCGGCTTCACCGACCTCAAGCCGAAATCCTACGAGCTGCGCTTCCCCAACTTCACCGACGTCAAGGCGCCTACCCTTTGGGACACCCTGGGTCAACAGGGCCGCCGTTCGGTCATCATCAACCAGCCCTCGACTTATCCCGCCCGTCCCCTGAACGGCGTCCTGATCAGCGGCTTCGTGGCCATCGAGCTGGCCAAGGCCGTCTTTCCCCCGGAGATCAAGGTCCCCCTCGAACAAACCGGCTATCAGATCGACATCGACACTCTGAAAGCCCGGGAGAACCACAACTTCCTGTGGCAGGAGCTGATCAAGACCATGATGGGCCGCCAGAAGGCCCTCAATATGTTCTGGGATGACCCTTGGGACTATTTCGAGTTCGTCATCACCGGGACGGACCGTCTTCACCATTTCCTCTGGAATGCCGTGGAGAACCCGGATCATCCCCATCACCAGAACGTCCTCGAGTATTACCGCCAGATCGACCGGGTCATCAACAAGATCTATACCACGTTCCGCAAATCCCCGACCGACGACGAAAACATCTTCTTCCTCTCCGATCACGGCTTCTGCGCCATCCGCCAGGAGGTCTACCTCAACGCCTGGCTGGAGAAGGAGCGCTACCTCAAGTTCGCCAAGGTCCAGCCCGCCGGCCTGGAGGACATCTCGCCCAAAACCGTCGCCTTCGCCTTGGATCCAAACCGTATTTATCTTCATTACCGCGATCGCTACCCGAACGGACAGGTCAAGCTGAGCGAAGCCAAGGCCATCAAGGAACAGATCATCCACAAGCTGAAAAAATTGGAATACGAGGGCAAAAAGGTGGTCCGCGAGGTCTTTTTGGCCAAGGACATCTATTCCGGCCCTCTGGTCGGGAAAGGCCCCGACCTGATCGTCCTGTCCGAGCCCGGCTTCGACATGAAGGGCTCGATCAAGAAAAAAGAGATCTTCGGACGCACGCCCGGCCTTCAGGGAATGCACACGTGGGACGACGCATTTTTCCTTTCCAAGAACGACTTCGGAGACAACCTGCGCATCGAGGATACGACCAAGATCATCCTGGATCGATTCTGATGCGGACCGCCGGCTCGCGCGGCGTCCTCCTCGCCGTCTTCGCCGCCGCCGCGCTTCTGGCCTTGGGGTTGCCCCTGTCCGCCTATATCGGCCCGGGCGCGGGCTTCGCCTTTTTATCTTCGTTTCTGGTCCTCTTCCTGACCTTCTTCCTGGCCCTCTTCTCCTTCCTGTCCTGGCCCTTCCGGCTGTTATGGCGGCTCATCCGCGGCCAGAAAGCCTATAAGAACAGCCGGGTCGATCAGGTCGTCGTCGTCGGCCTGGACGGCATGGCCCCCGAGCTGGCCGAGAAATTCATGGCCGAGGGAAAGCTCCCCCAGCTGGCCCGGCTCAAAGCCGAGGGCTATTATGGCCGCCTGCAAACGACGACGCCGGCCATTTCACCGGTGGCCTGGTCTTCGTTCATGACCGGCTCGAACCCGTCCAAGCACAATATCTACGACTTCCTCAGCCGCGACCCGCGGACCTATCTCCCGGACCTGTCCTCGGCCCGCATCAGCCAGCCCAAGCGGACGATTAGGATCGGACGCTATAAAATCCCGATCTCCAAGCCCGTGCTTCAGGCGCTCCGCAAAAGCGTCCCCTTCTGGAAGATCCTGGGGGACCACGGGATTTTCAGCACCGTGCTCCGCGTGCCGCTGACCTTCCCCCCGGAAAAATTCAAGGGGCACCTCCTGTCCGGCATGTGCGCGCCCGATCTCAAGGGCAGCCAAGGGACGTTCGCCTTCTTCACCTCCGATCCGGCNNCGCCGGGAAAGTGGAAACGGAGCTTTCCGGGCCGGACAACACGATGCTGGAAAAGCCCGTCGAGATCCGCCTGCCGATGAAGATCTCTCTCGACCCGGCCAAAGGGCGGGCGTTGCTCGAAATCTGCGGCCAGAAGATCCCCCTCCAGAAAGGGGTTTTTTCTCCCTGGATCCGCCTGACCTTCAAGCCCGGAATGGGCATCAAGATCCGGGCCATCGCCAAGTTTCTGGTGACCCGGATCGAGCCGCATTTCGAGATGTACGTGACGCCCCTCAACATCGACCCGGAAAAACCGGCCCTGCCGATCACCCACCCGCTGATCTACTCCGTCTATCTGGCCAAGCTGCTGGGCAGCTTCATCACCTTGGGCGAAGCCAACGACACCTGGGCCCTCAACGAAGGCGCCCTGTCCGAGGAGCAGTTCCTGACCCTGACCTATGCCAACCACAAGGAATGGGAACGGATGCTGTTCAACGCCTTGTCCAAGACGAAAAAGGGGATGGTCACCTGCGTCTTCGAGACGACGGACAGCATCTCCCACATGTTCTGGCGCTACCTGGACAAGAGCCACCCCGCGCTGAAGGCCGGGCCGTCGGCCATGAGCGCCAAGGTCATGGAAGATCT
>PMCY01000294.1 GCA_003154255.1 Candidatus Aminicenantota bacterium
GGCCGGCCCATCATGACGTTTCCGGCGAGCGGCCGCAGGCTGCCGCCGACGAAGGCGTCGATCTCCTCGGTCTTCCAGCCCCGCTTGATCAGCCCGAAATAGAAGGCCCGCTTGGCGGCCAGGTCGTTCAGCTTGTCCACCGACTTGACGAAGGCGATGAGGTTCGTCGCCGCGCCCAGGGCTTTCTTGGCCTGATCGGCCCGATCCAGGCCGGCTTCGATATCCTCGGGGTCGTAGTCCACACCCCAGACGATCTTTTTCGACACGAGGAGCGGTTTCAATCCGTCGGGAACGGCGGCCAGGCCGGTCACAAGGAAGGGCTTCGCGGCCGCGTTCAGGAAATCGCCCAGCAGGGCTTCGCCCGGATTGATGAGTTGGGCGAAGACGCCGTTGGCTTCCATGGCCTTGAGCGCGCTTTTGCCGGAATCGGTCAGGCGTCCGGCGACGATCCAGGACGCGTCGTCGCCGCCGAACTCAACCCGCCCGAACCCGACCGCCGCGGCGGTCAGCTCCAGGAACTTGAGGTCGCCGCCGAAGACTGCGGCCTTGACGCCCTGGGCCGGGTTCTTGCGGATCGGCTGGGCCTGGCCTGCGGCGGCCGGGGCGGCCATGTTAAGGAAGGCCATGATCTGGGCCACGGTAGAATCCGTGGCCTGGCTCCCGCGGGCAATCTCCTGCTCGTACATCCTGCCCAGCAGGGCGGCCTTGGTCGGGAAATCGGTGTTCTTCCAGGCCGCGCCGGGCAGGGCGGTGTTGATGTTGGTGAACCTCATCAGCAGCGAATTGTAGAGGTAAAGGCGGTCCGGGACGAGCATCGCCACGCTGGTTTCGTCGGCCGTGTTGATCGTCCCCTGGATGACGAACTGGGCCGTCTTGCGCAGGATCTCGGGATCGATTTTATAGGTGTCGTCGCCGCTGTCGTGGTAGTCGGGGTGGCCGACGCCGCCGGCCGTCATCAGCGCCAGCGATTCGATGCCCTTGGTGATGAACGTCGAGTAGTCGCTGCCGCCGGGTCCCGCCGTGCTCGGCTTGACCACGGAGATCACCTCGGGGTCCTGGTCCTTCTTGATGACCTTTTCCCAGATCTCGGGGAAATTCAAGGCGCCGGGGGCGCCGATAGCGTCACCCAGACCGACCATGTCGGAATTGAAATTGGCCACGACCTTGTCCATGGTGATGCCCGCCGGAGGCTTGGTCCCGAAGTAGTTCGAGCCGATCAGTCCCATCTCCTCGCCGCACCAGGTTGCGAAAATGACGGTCCGCTTGGGCTTGTACCCGCCCTGGCTTAGAACACGTGCGGCCTCCATCACCACGGCCGCGCCCGAGGCGTCGTCGTCCGCCCCATTCATAACCACCGGGCCCCGGGTCCCGAGGTGGTCGAGATGCCCGCCCAGGACGATGTACTGTTCCTTCAGGACGGGGTCGGTGCCCTCGATCTTCCCGATGACGTTGACGGCGTCACCGCTGTACTTGTTGACCTGGTCGTATCCCTTGAGGGCGGCCAGGGCGCCCGTGTCCTTGGAGCGGGGTTTTTTATTGCGGATGTCCCAGCGGATGGCGTTGGTGATCTTGCCGAATTCATTGGCTGAGGCCTGGGGCGACTTGTGCATCAGGGCCTTGAAGATGCGCTCGGTGACGTCGAAGGCCAGGAAATCGCGGGTCAGGGCCGCCGGGGCGTTACCGCCCATGGCGCCGCCCATGGCGAAGGCCAAGCGGCCGCTCACGGGGTTGGGGTTGGGATCGTAGAGAAGGATAGCGGCCGCACCCCTGTCGAAGGCCGTCTTGATTTTGGCCGCGTCGGCGGTCTCCTCTGTCGTCAGGCCCAGCGGCGCCGGGGCGGCGGCCGGGGCGGCGTCGGTGAACATGCTGCGGGGTTGGACGTATGATTCGGGCGAGCCTTTATAGGCCAGGACGATCTTGCCCTTGATGTCGATACCGGCGTACTCGTCCAGGCTCTTGCCCGGAAGGTTCAGCCCGTATCCGACGAAGACGACGGAGGCCTTGACGGCGGTTTTGGCCGTGGACTGGGGGTTGACGGTGAAGTCGGAATCGTCGAAGGAGAAGGACCGGCCGTCGACGGCCATCGCCGGCAGTCCCACGTTGACGGTCACGGGGCGGCCGATGGGGACTTTCTGGAAGTACGACGTGCCGCCGTCGCCGCTGGGCTTGAGGCCCCATTCCTTGAAGTGCGCGGCCACATAGTCGGCGGCCTTCTGATAGCCGGGGGTCAGGGTCTGTCGGCCTTCCAGGGCATCGGAGGCCAGAAATTCAATATAGCTTTTGGTCTTGTTCCCGTCCGCCCGGAACGATCGGCTCTGGGCGAAAACAAGACCGGCGAGGACGATGGTCAAGGACAATCCGACGATGATGATTTTTCGGGTGGGCATGAAAAGACCTCCTAGTCGATTGAATAAAGAGAATTTATACCGCCGATCGCGGATACCGGTCAAGCCGAGCGCCTTTCCAAACCCCGCCGTCAACGCCGGCGTTGGTAATCCGGATAAGCCGGTTTCGTATGCTTCGGCGGCGGATTCCCGGCCAGGAGCTCAAGGCCGATCTGGACCGCCTTTTCGAGCTGGGGATCATGCCCCGCCCGGACCGCGGCCGGGTCCATTTCGGCCGGGATATCGGGGTCGACGCCATGGTTTTCGACGTCCCAGGTTCCGTTGGGGTTCCAGAATCCGCTTTGCGGCGCGCCGATGGAGCCGCCGTCCATGAGGGATGCCGCGCCGGCCATCCCGACAAGTCCGCCCCAAGTCCGCATTCCCACGAGCGGCCCGATGGCCGCGGCCCGGAACAGCCAGGGCATCATATCCCCTCCCGAGCCCGCATATTCATTGATGATCATGACCTTCGGCCCGTAGATCGAGCCGACCGGAGTGATGTAATCGGCGCCGTCCCGGGCGGCGAAATAGCCCATCAGCGGACGCCTCATGTAGTCGATGATGTAGTCGGCGATCAGTCCGCCGC
Source organism: Candidatus Aminicenantota bacterium (assembly GCA_003154255.1). GTDB lineage: Bacteria > Acidobacteriota > Aminicenantia > Aminicenantales > UBA4085 > UBA4085. The sequence goes on from PMCY01000294.1 coordinate 2,971, forward strand.
CGTTGAATCGCTCATCGATGATCGCGCCGTCTTTTCCGACCTGGGCGAAATAATAACGGTTGAAATTGGCATAGCCGCCCGTCGCCGTATCCGGAAGATAGACGTAGGCCAGCCGCCCGCCGCTGAGCTTATCGACCGCGCGCCGGTTGTCTTCGACCCAGGCCAGGTTTCTGAGTCCGGCCTCGCTCCCCACGGGGACGACGGTCACATCCCGGGCGGCGCGGCCGTCCGGATTCGGTCCCACCCTGAGGCTCGTCTGCAGTCCGGCCGTGGCTTCGAAAAACTTGAAGATTTCTTCCGACGCAGGCACGTCGCGGCCGTTGACGGCCAGGAGGTATTCGCCGGCCTTGACGTTGACGCCCGGCTGGGTGAGCGGGGCCCGAAGCAGCGGGTTCCAATTCTCGCCGTCATAAACGCGGGCGAACCGGTAGCGGCCGTTTTCGATCACATAATCGGCCCCCAACAGGCCCCCGCGCACGGGCTTGACCTCGGGGAGATCTCCGCCGCCGACGAAGACATGGCCGCAGGTCAGCTCGCCCAGCATCTCTTCAAAGAGGTAATTGAGGTCGCCGCGGCTGACCAGGCCCTCGACGTAGGGCGCGTATTTCGCTTCGATGGCCTTGACGTCCAGGCCGTGCAATCCGGCGTCGTAGAAGAAATCCCGTTCGATGCGCCAGGTCTCGTGAAACATCTGTTTCCATTCGGCCAGGGGCTCGACATAGACCTGCATGGCGCCTAGCTTAAGCACACCCTTGCCCGGTTCGGTCGGTCCGGTGGCCGAGCCGACCGTCCATTGCC
>PMCY01000189.1 GCA_003154255.1 Candidatus Aminicenantota bacterium
GCCGCGCCCATGGGCAGCGTCAGCATGACCAGGAACGGGTGCATCAGGGACTCGAACTGGGCGGCCATGATCATGTACGTCAGAAGAACGGCCAGCCCCAGCGCCAGCATCAGGCTCTGGAAGGATTTGTTCATCTCTTCCTGCTCGCCGCCGAAGACGATTTGGTAGCCCTCGGGGAGCCGGACCTGTTTGATGGCCGCATTGATGGCCGGAACGACCTGGCTGAGCTTGGCGTCCTGGAGATTAGCCGAGACGACGATCTCCCTCTGCTGGTTCTCGCGGCGGATCTCCTGGGGTCCCCGCGCGGGCTCGACGTCGACCAGCTCCCGGATCGGAATGAGCGTCGATTGATGGGCGAGCTGGCCGTTCAGGATCGAATCGAGCGTCGCCCGCGACGACTCGCCCAGCCGCACCAGGACGTCATATTTCTTTTCCATCTCGTTGAACTGGGTGGCGATCTTTCCGCGCACGGCGTTGACCAGCCAGCCGCTGATCTCCCCGGGGGTCAGCCCGGCGTATTTGTCCAGGGCATCCTTGCGGATCTTGATCCGGAATTCCGGTTTGCCCTCGCCGCTGTTGCTGCTCAGATCGACCAGCCCGCGGATCGTTTTCAGGCGGCCGAGAAGCTCCCGGGCGATGGTGTTCAGGCGATCCAGCTCCAAACCCTGTATCTTGAGGCTGATCTCGCTCGAGGAAAAGGTCAGGAAATCGGCCAGCACGGATTGCTCGCCGGCAATGGAATACGTAACGTCGGGAAATTCGGCCAGCTTCTTCCTCAGGCTGACGAGGGCCGGTTCCCAATCGGCCGGCGAGGCGACCTCGACATAGATCTTGGATGCGTTGAGGGCGACGTCCGGGCTCAGGCTTTCCATGCCGCTGACCAGCCCGATTTGCGAAAAAGTCTTCTTTACCGCCCGGTTCGTCTGGATATGTTGTTCGAGAGTCTGGACGACGCCCGCGGTCTGGTCGAGCGAATAGTCAACGGGCGTTTTCAGACTCACTTCAAAGGAAACGGCCCTGATCTTGGGCATATGTTCGCGAGGCAATCCGTAGCCGATATAGAAAGTCACGGCGAAGAAAATGATCGTCACGACGCCGATAAAGCGCTTATGGTTCAGGCTCCAGACAAGCCAGCCCCGATAGCGCTTGACGAACGGATGATAGACGGCATTGAAGCCCCGGAACACCTGCTTGAGCAGCCAGCGCAACGGCCAAATCACAACACCGGCTATGGTCTTCAAGCCATCCCATAAGGTTCCCAAGACCGCCCGCAAAACCGCCGACACACCCTGGGGGATCTTATAAAGAATCCAACGCAGTCCCTTCCAAGGCCAAAGAAGAAAGGACAAACGACGAGCGGACTTCTTGGGCGGCGCAAAATCAACAGTTTCGATCTTCCCCGGTAAAACCAGCTCGACGCGTTTTTTCACCCAGCGGGCCTGAAGCATGGGCAGGAGGGTCAAGGCCAAAACCATCGACGCCAGAAGCGAGAAACTGACCGTCAGCGCCGCATCTTTGAAAAGCGGGCCGGCGATGCCGCGGACATAGATGATCGGCAGGAAAACGACGACGGTGGTGAAGGCCGTGGCCGCGACCGCCCCGCCGACCTCGCGCACGCCGTCGTAGGCCGCCTGGGCCGTCTTTTTGCCCATGCTGCGGTGACGGAAAATATTTTCCGAGACGACGTCGGCGCAGTCGTCGAGCATGCCCACCCCCAAGGCCAGCCCGCCCAGCGACATGATGTTCAGGGTAATGCCGCAGAAGTACATCAGGTTGAACGTGGCGATGATCGAGATGGGAATGACGATGTTGATGATGATGGGCGTCTTGAATTCCTGCAGGAAAAGCAAAACGACCAGGAAAACCAGGATCGCGCCCTGGAGTATTTCGTCGTTGACGGCGGCAACGACCGACTCGATATAAGAGGCCTGTTCGGAAACAACGAAAACATTGACCTTGGGGTTCTCTTTGCGGATCTGCTCGAGTACATTTTTGGCCAGCTTGGTCGTTTGGACGGTGTTGGCTCCGGCTTCTTTATGAACGAGAATGCCGATGCTTTCCTTGCGGTCCAGCCGGGTCATCCCCTGCCTTTCCTTGATCGAATCATTGATGCGGGCGATGTCCAGCAGACGAACGACGCCCCTTTCTTTGGTCGTCTTCAGCCCGATCTCTCCAATCTCCTTGACCGATTCGAATTCCCCGACGACGCGGATGGCGTATTTGAACGTCCCCTTGCGGATCGTCCCGCCCTGGAGATTGCGGTTAAAGGCGTCGATGCGAGTGGCTACATCGTCGATCGTCAGGCCGAACAGGGCCAGTCGGCTGGGATCGATCTCCACCTGGATCTCACGTTCGATGCCGCCGGTGATCTCGGCCGAGGCGATGCCTTCGATTTGCTCCAGACGCGGCTTGACCAATTCCTCGCCGAATTCCTTGAGGTCGAGAAGCCCCCCTTCGCCGGACAAGGCCAGGACCAGGATGGGCTTGCTCTGCGGGTCCATGGGAATGATCGTGGGGCTGGAAGCGCCATCCGGCAGCCGCTCGCGGGCGCTGTCCAGGGCCTCTCGGGTATGGAGCATGGTGAAATCCATGTCCGAACCCCAGGCGAACTCTAGCGTCAGGAAGGAAACGCCTTCCTTGGAGACCGATTCGACGCGCCGTAGGCCGGGGATGCGCCCGACCGCCGCTTCCAGCGGAACCGAAACCAGCGTCTCGATTTCCTCGGGTGCAACGCCCGAATATTGGGTCATGACCGACAAACGCGGATAACTGATGTTGGGCATCAAATCGACGC
>PMCY01000254.1 GCA_003154255.1 Candidatus Aminicenantota bacterium
CGCTTTCCAGGCCGATCCCGAACGTACTCAGGGGGCTCGGCGTACGGTAGACCGTCGTCGTTTCCTTGGCTTCCCTGCGGGAGGCGTTATATTCGCGGTAGGCATCGCTGTAGCTGGCTGAGTTGAGGAGAAAGCTGGCCGGAATAAGGACCAGGCAAAGCAGGGAGATGATCAGGAATTTGGGGCTGAGGATCTGGTCCAGCAGCTCTTTCTTGAAGATCGTCCCGAACATGGCTTCCTCCCAATCCCGCTCAGCGCCGGGTTAATTTGATGCCGAAGACGACGATGCCGACCAGCAGGCCGACGAGCAGGAGCACCAGCAGGCCGATGCCGATGAAATTCGTCTTGGCCGCGACGTGGATTCGGACGATCTTGTCCTCGGACTCCACCTTGCGGTTGTCGGCGCTGCACTCGGTCTTGATCTTGGGCTCGTAGTCGCCCACGGCCACGTCGGCCGGGGGCTGGAACTTGATGGTCACCACCTGTTCCTTGTTCTGCTCCAGCGAGGCGATCAGGTCGGGCTGGATGTCGGCCCGCCAGTTGAGGGGCAGGTCGGAGAAAACGCGGATGTTGTTGAGCTTGCGGGTGCCGGCATTGCGGACGCGGACTTCCATCTCCACGTTCTCGCCGACTTTGATCTCATGATAGAGGTTGACGGCCTGGACTTCGACCTTGCCCACGCCGCGCGGGAGGAGCTCCAGGCGGACACTGCCGGCTTTGAGGGCCTCGATGTCCTTGGGCCCGATCTCCGGCTTCTTGGCTAGGATCGACTGCAGCCCGGCGGCCTGATCGTTGTCCATGGCCAGGGCGAAGAAGGCGATGGGTTTGTCGATGATGACCTGGGCGTCGGCGTTCTTGGGCAGGTAGAGCTTGAGCTGGAGCTTCATGCTGGTGACGCCTTCGGTGAATTTGATCTGGCTCAAGCGGGCGTTGGTGGTCGGGTCGCTGAACTCATAGTTGATCACGTGAGGCAGATTGGCGATGTCCAATTTGAAGACGTTGGCTTCGCCCGAGAACTTCTCCAGCGACAGGTCGAACGTGGCTGTGCTCTCCAGGTCGGCCTCCTGGGAAAACTGGGCCGAGTTGATGGTTACGATGTTGGCGCTGACGCCTTTCTGCAGGTAGACGGACGTCGTTTCGGTCTTGCCCGAATAGAAGATGCTGACGTCCAGATTCTCCACATCCTTGAGGAGCTGGAAAGTGACGTCCCGCTGGGATTCCAAGGGCAGGCCGGCGATGGTCTTTTCGTAGGGGTCGGAGACGATCTTGGACTCCGCCTCGCCGGCGCCTCGGGACTTCAGCGAGACCGAGACGTCCTTAATCTCCTTCATGAAATCGAGGGGGAAAAGATCGTCGGCCTTGATGTTCAGATTCTCCAGCTGCTTGAGCTCCTTGGAGGAGTAGCGCAGGGTGACGCGAACGAACTTCTTCCCGCCGGCATCCTGGTACTTGACCGCGCTGGCCACGTTGATGCGGGCCTCGCTGCCCATGAAGTTGATGAGGGCCTGCTGGAAATCCACCTGGGCCTGCAGGTAGGACGTCTGGACCATGGCGAACTCCTGCTCGGAGGTCAGGCCCTGTTCCTTCAGCTTGAGGGAGCGGTCAAAATCGCCCTTGGTCTTTTCCTTCTGAAGCTGGGCCTTCTTGAGGGTCAGGAGCTTCATGGTCTGGGATTGGCCCTCCTGGGCCGGCACTTGGGTGAGGGCTGCCCCGGCCAGAACGAGAATGGCTAAAATGATCGTCGTGAATTTTTTCATTGGCGAACCTCCGCCGCGTCGGTGACGCGAATATTCCGCTTGTCCAGGCTGATCCCCATGGCTTTGTCGAGCTGGCCGAGGGACAGAGTGTAATCGATCATGGCCCGCAGCTCCGCCGTCTTGGCCAGGGCCAGGTCGCGCTGGTAGTTGAGGACGAAGAAGTTGTTGGACAGGCCGACCTTGAGCTTGGATTCTTCCGCCTCCAGCTTCTGCTCGGCCAGCTCGCGGGCGGACTTGCGCGCGCCGACTCGCTCGAAGTTCGTCTGAACCGCCCGGACGGCCGCCCGGATTTCCAAGAAGGCCGTCTGCTCGGCTTGCTTCATCAGGACGACCTGCTGGTCCAGGCCGGCCTTGGCCGCGGCCTGGGCGGCCCGGCTGAAGACGGTGCTCAAAGGAATGGTCAGCGAAAGCTCGACAGACCAGTTGTTGTATTTGAATCCCAGGGCGTCCCTGAGCGCCTGGGATGCCCCGCCGGGGACCTTGCCCAGGACGATTCCGGTCAGCGGATTGTCGTCTAGGAAGAGGATGCGGTCACCGGACAGGCCGGGGCTCCAATATTGGGCCCGCAGATCGAGCTGAGGGAGCATCTGGTTCTTGGCGTAGGAATAGTCCAATTCCCTGTTTTTAATCCCCAGGGCCGACGATTGCAGGTCAGGCCGGTTTTTCATGGCCACGGCCAGCGCCTCGTCCAGATTGACCTCGCGCTTGACGAATCCCGGCGTGTCGGCCGGGACGATCTCGGCGAGGTCCTTGTCGAAGGGTTGATTGATGAGGCCGCGCAATTGGTCGGCCGAATCCTTGACCATCATCTCCGCCTGCAGGATATCGGCCTTGATCGAAGCCACTTCGGCCTGGGAGCTCAAAATTTCCTTGGGCGCCAGCGTGCCGATTTCGATTTCCTTGCGGCTTTTGTCGAGCAGAGCTTCGGCCAGTCCCAGGGACTGACGCTCGACTCGGAGCGCTTCGATGCGGTAGACATATTCCCAATAGGCGCTTTCAACCGCATAGACGGTCCGGAGAAGGGCGTTTTTCAGGTCGTTCTCGGCCATGTCCCGACTGTTGCGGGCGACCAGGATCTCCTTGCGGCTCGTCCCCCAACCGAAGTTTTTGAGCAGGGGCTGGTTATACGTGAAGGACAATTGCCCGTCGTAGCGGGGATTGATCGTCTGAAAGCGGGTGTTGGAATCGTACTTGTCGGCATCGAGTGAAATCGAAAATTGGCCGCCGAAAGGGATGGTTTGGGATATCCCGGCCGAGTAGACCATGGATTTGGTGGTCAGGATATCGGCCGACTGGATCCAGGAAAAAGAGGCCGAATTCTGATTCTGCCCTGTATAGTCGAAAGACAGCGAAGGATAGAATTTCTCCCCGGCCTGCGACACGGCCACGTCGGCCTGCCGATAGGTGAAGACCTGGACGGCCACTCCCAGGTTGCGCTTGACCGCCTGGATGACGCAATCTTCCAAGGTCAACGCGGCGGGCTTGGACTGTCCGGCCCGCAGGCTGGACAGAACAAGAAGCGTCGCCAAGGCCAGAAAGGCCGGCGTTCGTCTCCGTTTGTTCATGGTCGTTCTCCGTGGACGATGGACAGCATCTCGACCTCCTTAATGCGCGATTCGTGCCAGAATTGTGGGGGTCGCGTTTCCAATTGCCGAATTTTTTCGGCCATTGAATACGCGACCCTAAAGGTGACCCTTATTTTTGGAGCTTTTGTGGATACGAATTGTTAGCTTTTAAGTTGGCCGGTCTTCGATCGAGCGCGGTAATTCGGGCAATCCATTACCTTTGTTTGGGTAAGCGAGTACCCGGCGCGATAGGGAGGCGCGGCGCCGAGCCTGATTTTTCCCTGGCACGAACATTGCTCTATAGAGGTTCGGAATGGAGCGACGTCCATGATTTTCCTGATCGCCCGCAAAGAGTTCCTGAACAATCTGCTCACCGCCCGCTTCGTCATCGGCTTCCTGATCTGCCTCGTCCTCATTCCCTTCAGCATCGTCATCAATATCGTCGATTATCGGGATAAGACGGTCCAATATAATGTCGATTCGGACGTCGCGGAAAAGGCGGTCAAGGAAATCCGCGTCTATTCGGCGCTGCGTCCGGAGATCGTGCTTAGACCCGAGCCGTTGAGCATCTTCAGTCGGGGGATCAGCGGGCAGGTCGGCAACCGGGTGGAAATCCGGATCGGAGACAAGCCCATGCTGGCCGCCGGCAAAACGGCCGCCGGGGACAATCCCTTTCTGGGTTCTTTTTTTTCCATCGATTTCGTCGAAATTGCCGCCATCGTATTTTCGCTCCTGGCTCTCCTCTTTGGCTATGACGTCTTCACCAGGGAAAAGGAGGATGGCACCCTGAAAGTGCAGTTGTCAAATTCCCTGAGCCGGTCCCGGCTGTTGGCGGGAAAAGTGCTCGGAATTCTCCTAACGCTTCTCCCGATCATAATCTTTTGCTTCCTCTTCAGTGCCGTCGTCATTCTCTTTTCCAAAAACGTGATGTTTTCTGCTTTCGAGTGGGGCCGGATCGCCCTTCTCTTCCTGATCAGCTTGGCCTATCTCGCGGTTTTCATCTTCCTCGGCGTCCTGATTTCGGCCCGCTCCCGGAGTTCCGTGACCAGTCTCGTCTTATGTCTTTTCGTCTGGGTTTTTTTCATCTTCATCGTTCCCAACGTCTCCGCTTATATCGCCGAGAGCTTCGTTCCGGTCCAATCACGGGATAACCTGGACCGGGTCGTGAACGACATGGATCGAGATCTGACGATTCAAACCCAAGAACGTCAAAAAGCCCAAAATCTCCCCACCGGAATTAGCTGCTGGTGGTGCAACTGGGGCGACGACGGCCGTTTGGAAACCTACGGCAACTCCCGCGCCAATTTCGAAATAATGCTCCGGAAGATCTCGATTTCGGAGCTGCTCCGGATCGAATATGCGGATCGGAAGTGGGCGCCCCAGAAAACGTATCTGGACAGCCTCATCCGCCAGTCGCGCGTGGCCGAGCGGATCTCAATGATTTCGCCGGCCGGCCTCTTCCGGGTGATCGCCGAGTCCGTTTGCTCCACCGATGTCCGGGCCTATGAAAGCGACATGGAACAGGCCCGACGATACCGGGAGACGTTCATCGACTTTCTGCGGAATAAGAATATCTTTGCGTCCTACCGGTATATCACCGCCGCGCCTCCCGAATCATTCCAGACGGAGGACCAGCTCATCGAGATCCGGAGCGGAGGAGAATTCAAGACCGCTCGGGAATACTACGAATGGGCGGCCAAGCAAAAAGATCAATATGCGGCCTGGCGGAAGATTAGCAAAGTCACCGCTCACGGAGACCAGCCCAACGATTTTCCATTTTTGAGCGTCTCCGACATGCCGCGATTCCAGGGCCGCTCGAAAACCATTGCTTCGGGCTTGGCGGATTCCGCCGTGCCGATCAGCATCCTCCTGATCGAATGCGTCTTTCTCTTCGCCCTGGGCTATGTCGCCTTTATCCGTTTCGACGTGAGGTAAACCGCCTTGAAAACCATCCTGAAGAGGGAAATTCTCCACAACCTTTATAGTCTCCGCTTTCTCATCTCTCTGGCCCTCCTGCTGGGAGTGTTTCTGGCCGGTGCATTCTCCTACGTCAAGGGACACGAGGCCGCTCTCAGCAAATATCAGATCGCCCGGTCGCAATACGATGAGGCCATGAGAAAAGACGCCGAATCGAACGCCACGACCCTGGCCGTGACGATGAGAACGTTCACCCTGAGGCCGAGGGACAATGCGTTCATCGACGACGCCAAGGAAAAATATCTTCCCAATGCCGCCGTCTACAGCGCCTGGAACGTCTTTTCCTTCGAGAACAAGAGCGGCAACTCCAATCCCTTTTTGAATAAGCATGACGATCTGAATTGGGCCTATATGGCCGCCCTCATCGTCAGCTTCGTCACGTTGATTTTCACGTTCGACGCCGTGTCGGGAGAGAAAGAATCCAAGACCCTGGCCTTGACCCTGTCGAATTCCATTTCTCGCGGAGCGATTCTTTTCGCCAAGTATCTCAGCGCCTTGGCTACGGTTCTGCTGCTTCTTCTTCCCGCGGCCGGCCTCAACTTGACGATCATCCTTCTTGCGGGGAGGACGCCGCTGAGCCTCGCTTTAGTCATCGAGCTTGGCGTTTTTCTTGTTCTCGTCTGTCTTCTTGCCGCGACGATGGCTGCCTTTGGGCTTTTCACTTCGGTCGTCACCCGCCATTCCAGCGTCAGCCTGCTCTTGTCTTTGTGCATTTGGCTCCTCTTCGTCGCCGTCGTTCCCAATTCCAGCACCTTCATCGCCAAGACGATTTATCCCATCGAAAACTCGGAGACGATTCAGCGGAAAATCGACGCCGCTTTTGACGATCTGAACAAGAACGCTCCCCCGGGAAGCTGGATGAGCAATTCCAGGAATCCCTTCCTGCCCCAGCATGAATTGCGGGCCCGGATCGTGATGAAAAGACTAGAGGCCGAAAAACGGATTCGGGATGTCTATTATCGAAACATGTTCCGCCAGTTCGAACGCACCCGCCTCTGGACCGCGCTTTCCCCGATTTCCCTGTTTCAATATATGTCGGAAGCGGTCGTGGGCGGAGGATATCCGCGCTTCCGAAAAGTGTGGAATGACCTTCATATTTACCAGACCCAATTCCTGAGCTTTTTTAAGGACCTGGACGCCAAGGATCCTAAAAGCCCGCATTGGTATAACCCCTTTGAAGACGTGTCCACGACACGGTTGAAGGTCGAGGCCGCCGTCGTGCCCCAATTCGCCGAACAGCCAATGTCGGCCGGAGACCGCGCCCGGGCGGCTCTCTCCTTTCTTCTGATTTCCTCACTGGGGGCTTGCTTCATCTATCTTCTGAGCTTCGTCCTTTTCGTCCGCTACGACGTGCGCTAGGGAATCAGGGTCGCGTCTCGACGCCCCCCCTGAAACGATTTCCGGTATAATGACGGCGGACCGTGATGAATAAAATCCTGCAGGCTTTCCGCCGCTTGGGCCGATCCCGCCGTGATGAGAAGCTGCCCCTCCTCGTCTTCCGCGAGTTCGAGGCCGGCGTCAACCTGATCGAGGATTACGACCAGATCGCCCGCAATTTCCTGGGCAAGATCAAGGAGGTCTGTCCCGTCCGGACGCTCCTTCTTCTCATCTTCGACGCGGATACGGGGCGCTTCGTCCTGGCCGCGTCGATCGGACTGACCCCGGACGCCGACCGCCCCGTTTTCCTGCCCCGCCAATCGCGGCTGGCCAAGTGGCTCAAAATCAACGAAACCTACCTGGACATTACCCGGCAGGCCAGCGTCCTCGACTTCATGACGGTGTCGGAAGCGGAACTCCTCGACCGCCTGGGCATGGAGATCTGCTTTCCCCTGATGTCCATGAACCGGCTCATCGGCATCCTGCTGGCCGGGAAAAAGGAGAAGGGCGGCCCCTTCAGCAAGCTGGAGATCTCCTTCATCTCCTCGCTCCTGCCGCAAGCCGGGATCGCCCTGGAGAACGCCCTCCTCTTCAAGGAGCAGCGGGAGCGCTTCCGCAGGATGTCCCGGGCCGACCGCCTGGCCACAATCGGAGAATTGGCGGCCGGCGCGGCCCACGAGATCCGCAACCCCCTCACCGCCATCCGCTCGTCCTTGCAGTATCTGGAATCCAAGCAGACGGACGAAACGGCCCGGCGGCTTGTGTCGTCGGCGCTTCTGGAGACGAACCGCATCAACGAGATCGTCTCGGCCCTGATGGCCTTTTCCCGGCCGACCGAGATTGTCCGCGAGCGGCTGGAGATCCTGCCGATTCTCGAAGAAAGCATCGACCTGATCACCTTCCAGGCCCGGACCCAAAAGGTCG
>PMCY01000079.1:0-9519 GCA_003154255.1 Candidatus Aminicenantota bacterium
CGCAAGGCCGGCCGGCCGGAGGCCGCGCGGGCGGTGCTGGCCCAGCTTCTCGATCTCGATCCGCTGGACCATCTGGGCCGCTTCGAGCGCTATCTCTTGGACAAGAGCCCCAAGTCGCTCGATGAATTCAAGTCCATGATCCGCAACGAAATGCCCCAGGAAAGCTACATCGAGATGGCCCTGGCCTACATGCGCTGGAGCCTGGATGACGATGCCGCGGCCGCGCTGGAAAATGCGCCCGCGCATCCCACGGTTTATGCGATGTTGTCGTCGCTCTCGATGAAGAACGCTCCGGACAAAGCCAAGGATTACTTGAATAAGGCCCTGGCCCTGTCGCCGCAGCTGGTCTTTCCCTTCCGCGAAGAGGAGATCCCGCTCTACCAATGGGCCATGGCCCAGCGGCCCGACGATTGGAAGCCCCGCTATTACCTGGGCTTGATCCTGTGGTCCAAGGGCCGCATAGACGAAGCCAAGATGCTGTTCGACAAGTGCGACGCCGCCGATTTCGCTCCGCTCTTCTTGTCGCGGGCGATGCTTTATCGGGCGGCCGATCCGGCCCGGGCGGCGGCCGACTACGAGAAGGCCGTCAAAATCGACGAAAAAACCTGGCGCAACTGGCACGCCTTGATCGAGTTCCGCATGGCCGGCAGGCAGTTCGACAAGGCCCTGGATTCGGCCACGCAAGCGGCCGGCCTGTTCCCGGCCGAAGTGCCGATCAAGGTCGATCTGGTCAAGGCCCAGATGGCCGTCCGCCGTTTCGCCGACGCGGCCGCGGTTCTGGACACGATCGAAGCTCTGCCGTTCGAAGGGGCCGGCGAGATCCAGGGGCTTTTCTCCCAAACCCAGATCCAGCTCGGACTCGAGGCGGGCAATAAGGGCGATTGGGCCGGAGCGGCCCGGTCGCTGGAGCATTCCAAGGAATACCCCGAAAAGCTGGGTACGGGAAAACCGTTCGATCCGGATGAGCGAGCCCCGGATTATCTCCTCGGCCTGATCTACGCCAAGCTCGGGCAGAAGGATAAATCCGCGTCCGCCTTCAAAGCGGTCGTCGATTACACCTTGAAATTCCCGGCGGCCAAGGGACCGGGCGCCTGGTTCGGGGCCCAAGCCCTGAAGCGGGCCGGCCAGGCCGCCAAGGCGGCGGAGATCTTGAAGGATGCCGCGGCACCTGCTCCGGAATTCCTCGAGGCTTTGCGCAAGCTCTGAGCGGGATCGCCCTTTAGAAAAGGATAGGAGCCATGCACCTTCATACGATCGACTGGGTCATCGTAGCCGTGATTCTCCTCGTTTGCTTCGCCCCGGCCCTTTTCTTCAGCCGGAGATCGGGCAAGAGCACCTCGGAGTNNGCAGCGACACGCCCAACCTGGTGACGGACATCGTCCGCAGGAACGGTGTCGCCGGCAACTGGGTCTGGTGGGCTTTCACCCTGACCGGAGTGGCCACGGTCTTTTTCTACGCCCGGCTGTGGCGGCGCTCCGGGGTCATGACCGACCTGGAATTCTACGAAATGCGCTATTCGGGCCGGGCGGCCGGCTTCGTGCGCGGCTTCCGCTCGATCTACCTGGGCCTCTTCTTCAACTGCATCATCATGGCCACGGTCAATCTGGCGGCCTGCAAGATCGCCGCCGTGCTGTTCAACCTGCCGCGCTGGCAGACGCTCCTCTTCATCTTTGTCCTCAACGTAGCTTTCGCCGCGGTGTCCGGGTTGTGGGGCGTCCTGGTCATCGACATNNTGACCGCGGTGATCGCCGCCGCCTATTTCGCGGTCAAAGCGGTCGGCGGGCTGCCGACGATGGTGGCGACCTTGACGGCGAAAGCCGGGCCGAACGGGCTCAACTACCTGAACATCCTGCCCGACTTCAAGAACCATTGGGACATGGCCCTGGCCATCTTCATCATGCCCATCGCCGTGCAGTGGTGGGCGGTCTGGTATCCCGGCGCCGAGCCNNCCCTGGCCGTGGATCCTGGTCGGGCTGTGCTCGCTCATCGTCTATCCCCAGCTCACGGATATCCAGAAAGCCTTCCCCCACCTTGACCCGACGCTCATCGGCCACGATATCGCCTACCCGGCCATGCTCAAGTTCCTGCCGGTCGGCTTCATCGGACTCATGGTCGGCGGGCTGATCGCGGCCAACTCCTCGACCATCCTGACCCACCTCAATTGGGGAGCGTCCTACCTGGTCCATGATTTTTACCGCCGTTTCGTCAAAAAGACGGCCCCGGAGAAGCACTACGTCATGGCCGGGCGGCTGGCCACAGTCGGGCTGTTCCTCTGCGCTTCAGGGATGGTCTTCCTCATGGAATCGGCCAAGGATTCCTTCGACATCATCCTGCAGGTCGGGGCCGGGACCGGGCTACTTTATCTGGTGCGCTGGTTCTGGTGGCGGGTCAACGCCTGGTGCGAAGTCAACGCCATGATCAGCTCGTTCGTGGTCTCCATCCTCCTGCTTGTCCTGAAGCGCGGCGGGATGGTCATTCCNNGAGAAAGTCCGCCCCTTCGGCCCGGGTTGGAAGTCCGTGCGGGCCGAGGCCGGGATCTCCGATGCCGATGCTCCCGGATCCCATGAAAACATCCCTCTGGCCCTGGTGGGCTGGGGTTCGGGCGTAGCCACGATCTGGTCGGCCCTCTTTACCGTGGGCAACGTGCTGTACGGGCGATGGAATTATGCGGCGATACTGTTCGCGTTGTTCCTCATCAGCGGCTTCATACTGATCAGGGTCATCAACCGGCTCTGGGCGAACAACAAAGAGAAAGCCGAAGCCGCCGCCTGATTTTTTTATTTTTTCATAAGCTCGCGCATCTTGGCTTCGTTCTCCGTGCTCCAGTAGCCGCAGTCCAATTCCATAAAGACCGTGGTGTAGGGCAAGGCCAGGTTCGTCTTGATCATCAGGATCTTGAACGTCTTGGCCACCTGGTCCATCCGACTGATGAGCTCTTCGTGGAGGATGGGCTTGACCTCGTACTTGGCCAGCAAGGTTTCAATCCGCTTCCGGCAGGCGTCCATGCCCGGGGCCAGGGCCTCGGGGACGTAGGCCAGCTCTCGGTCCAGGTAGATCTTGGGCCGGACGTGGCCGCTTTCGGAAACGGCCTTGAGGACCCGCTCGAGGACGGCGAAATGATCCTCGTTGGCCACGACCACTTCCATGCCCGGGCTGATCTGGAGCGGAAAAGCCGAGTCGGCCACGACGATCCAGTTGCGGTGGCCGAGGGCCGGGAGCTCGTCATAGAAAACATCCTCCCAGGACGATGCGGCGACTTGATTCTCGGCGGATTCGGACTCCGGCGCGGCGGCGGCCGGCTTCTGCGTCCGGCAGGACGCGGCGAAAACCAGGGTCAGGGCGGAAAGAAGAAGGGGCAGGGTCAGGCGCATGCGGGCACTCCTTGGGGTCGGGATCGAGCGATTTATAGCCCCGGCCGCGGGGGAAGTCAAATCATGCTAAAATGGGGCCGGGGAGAACGACATGAAACTGGAACGATTCTACAAAAAGGCCGTCGAGATCGGGATCGCCAACGATCTGCGGGGTCCGGAGGAGATCAAGCGCATCCTGGAGGATGAGGCCGAAAAGGCCAAAGACCTCAAGGATGAGGACCGCAAATTCCAGGACAAGGACCGCCTCTTCAATCCTTTCGCCGACACCCGCGTTCTCACCGGCGACCTGGGGACCGATGTCCATAAAGTCATGGTCGGCATCGACATCGACACCGCCGAGCTGCTTCTGGCCCGGACTCTGAACGAAGCCGCGGGACCGAAAATTGATTTGGTCGTCGGCCACCATCCCATGGGCTCGGCCCAGGTCCAGCTCTTCGATGTCATGAAGCTCCAGGCCAAGCTCCTGGCTCTCTATGGCGTGAGCATCAGCGTCGCCGAACAGCTCATGGAGCGGCGCATCGGCGAGATCGAGCGCCGCCTCCTGCCCATCAACGCCACGCGCGAGGTCGACGCGGCCCGCATCCTCGGCCTGCCTCTCATGTGCATTCATACCGCGGCCGATAATTGCGTGACGAATTATCTGGTCCGGCTCTTCGAACGGGAAAAGCCGGCCCGCCTCAAGGACCTCCTCAAGCTCCTACGGGCCATCCCCGAATACGAGAAAGCTTCCGTCCTGCAGATGCCGCCCAAGATCTTTGCCGGGGCGGAAAATGCCTCGTGCGGCAAGATCATCGTCGAGATGACCGGCGGGACGGAGGGAGCCAAGGACATCTACGACAAGCTGGCCGGAAGCGGCGTCAGCACCATCGTCGGCATGCACATGTCCGAGGAGCATCTGGCCAACGCCAAGAAGGCCAGCCTCAACGTCGTCATCGCCGGCCATATCTCCAGCGACGTGCTGGGGCTCAATCTGCTCTTCGACGAATTGGAGAAGGAAGAGCGATTCGAATTCGTCGGCCTGAGCGGCTTCGAGCGCATCCGGCGCTGATTGCTTCGCTCAGCAGGCCGGTCGGCAGGCGCTGTTTTTCTCAGGTGGCTTGGGTGTCCTGCCAGAACCACTCGGACGTCCCCATCCTCTCCGGGGCAGCGCTTGTCCTTGAAAATCGCCGTCAGGACCTCGCGGCTGGTCATGCGGTCAGCATAGCAGAAGAACGGGTGAGACGACGATCCCCAGGTTGTTGACATCTTCTCGAGCGGAGTGTTACCTTCCGGAATTATAGACCGGAGGACGAAATGCAAGACAAGAAGAGCGCTCCGACCACCATCGATCAATACGTTGAGGGATTTCCCCCGGAGATCCAAGTCATCCTGTCGAAGCTGAGGGCGGCCGTCAAAAAGGCGGCGCCTCAAGCCACGGAAAAAATCAGCTATCAGATGCCGGCGTTCCATTTCAACGGAAACCTGGTCTATTTCGCGGCCTTCAAGAACCACATCGGTTTCTTTCCAACGTCCAGCGGCGTCGCCGCATTTCAGAAGGAGTTGGCGAAATATGCAACCTCCAAGGGTACCGTCCATTTTCCTTTGGACAAACCCCTGCCGCTGGATTTGATCAAGCGGATCGTCAAGTTTCGCGTAAAGGAGAATTCGCAAAAGAAAGAAAACAACACGAAGAAGAAAGATAAAAGCTGACGATCTGACCGGCCGGACGCCTTCAACTCGCCCCCGAACCAGCCGCCCACCAGGGGACGCTAAATTGACTTCACCCCCTGATTCTTCTAAAATCTCCACGCTTTGGCGGCGTAGCTCAGTTGGTCAGAGCATACGGCTCATATCCGTAGAGTCCGGGGTTCAAATCCCTGCGCCGCCATTTTTTCCCTTCCCCGCGATTTCCTCCTTTGCCTTCTATGCTAGAATGATTGCTCCATGGCCCCATCGAGTCGGCTCCACCCGGCCTTCCGACGGATGCGGAAGTCCGTCCTTGCCCAGGGGCTTCTCCGCCCGGGCGATTCCGTCCTGGTGGCCTGTTCCGGCGGGCCGGATTCCGTCGCCCTCCTGCATCTTCTGCTCGAGTTGAGCCGGGACATACCATTTTCCATCTCCGTCGCCCATTTCAACCATCGACTCCGCCCCCAGGCGGCGGCCGACGAGCGATTCGTCCAGGACATGTCCCTGGCCATGGATCTGCCCTATTATGCCGGCCGCGCCGATGTCCGGGCCGCCGCAAAAAAAATGGGCCTCGGCATTGAAGAAGCGGGGCGGCGCCTACGTTACGAATTCCTGGAGCGGGCCGCGGCCGAGGCCGGGGCTTCGAAAATCGCCAGCGGCCATCACCGGGACGACCAGGCCGAGACCGTGCTCATGCGGCTGCTGCGGGGGACCGGATTGACCGGGCTGGCCGGGATTCCCGCCATCCGCGGGGTCATCATCCGTCCTCTTCTCGAGCTGGGGCGCGACGAGATCCTGGACTATTTACGGGACCGGAAATTGCCTTGGCGGACGGACAATTCCAACAGAGACCAGAAGTTTCTGCGCAATAAAATCCGGCACAAGCTCGTCCCCTATCTGGAGAAATATTTCGCTCCGGCGGTCATCCGCTCCCTGGCCCGCCTGGCCGCCGTCAGCCGGGACGAGGACGAATTCCTGGAACGGGCCGTCCGGACCGCCGCCCGGCGGGCTATCACACGGAAAGCCGGAGAAACGTTTTTAGATGCGAACGCCCTTAGGAAATTACATCCGGCCATCGCCCGCCGCGCGGTCAGGATTTTTCTTCTTTCGTTGAAGGGCGACCTGCGCGACGTCTCGTTTGACGACGTGGACGCCGTCCGGGCCATGGAAGACGGCGCGGAATTGCCGCTATCCAAAACGCTTAATCTGCGGAGGCGGAGGGGCCGCATCGGACGGCGGAAGGCCCCCACTCCGGCCCCGCGGGCTTTTGCCCTGCTCTGGGACGGCCGGGGAGAGCTGCCCGTTCCGGTGGCCGGCTTGAAATATCGGGGACGGTTCGCCGGAGCGTCCGCCGCCCGGGAATTTATCGAAGCGGTCTCGTCTGCGAAAAGCCGCCGGGCTCTGCGGCTTCTGGACGACGCCGCCGGCTGTGTTCTGGATGCGGCCGGGCTCGATTTCCCGCTTCTCGTACGGAACCGGCGGCCGGGCGACCGCTACCGCCCCTTTGGCGCGCCGGGCGGGAAAAAGCTCAAGGAAGTCCTGCGGGCCAAAGGCGTCCCCGAGGCTGAACGCGGCGTCCGCCCGGTTTTCATTTCCGGGACCGAGATCGTCTGGGTTCAGGGACTCCCGGCCTCGGAGAATCATAAGGTCACGGCCCGCACGAAAAAAATATTGCGGATAGCCGCCGTCCCCGCCGGGACGGATTCCGAAGAGAGGAAGCGATCATGACGGCCCGAAAAACCACGGCGCCCGCCGTTTCCAAAGGTCCAAGCTCCAAACCTTCGCTCGGTCACTCGCCCGCGGTTATTATCCGCGAGCGAGTGCGGCGGAACTTGATCCCCGGGCGAGGCCCGGGGCCCCTGCCGCCGTGGAAAAAAATCGAAATCGAATTCAGCGGCGGCCCGCTGACCGTCCAAATCCCTCCGGATTGCGCCGTGTTGTCCATGGCCAAGGCCGAGGTCCTGCCCGATCCCGCCGCGGCCGTGCGATCGGCGTATGAGCGGCCGATGGCCGGCCCGACGTTGGCCGAAATCGTGCGGGGAAAAAGAAAGTCCGCCCTATCTCTCCGCGCCGCCATCACTGTCTCCGACATCACCCGCCCGGTCCCGTATCGCGGGCGGCAGGGAATCCTGGCACCTCTGCTCGAAACCCTGCTCGGGCTCGGCCTGCGCCGGGAAAACATCCGCATCATCGTCGGCACGGGCACGCATCGGGCCAGCACGCCCGCCGAAAAGATGACCATGTTCGGCCGGGAAGTCGTTTCCGCGTATAAGATCCTGGACCACGATTGCGCCGACGCCTCCAGCCTGGTTTCGATCGGGCGCACGGTTGGCGGCACTGAAGTCCGGGTCAACCGCGCATTCCAAGAAGCCGACCTGAAGATCGCCACGGGGCTGACCGAAAGCCACTTCATGGCCGGCGCGTCGGGTGGACGGAAAGCGGTCTGTCCCGGTCTCGTCGATTTGAAGACGATCCAGAAATTCCACAGCCCCGAGTTCTTGGAGAATCCCCAAGCGACGAATCTTGTCCTGGACGGCAATCCCTGCCATGAAGAAGCCCGCTGCGTGGCCCGCATGGTGGGCCTGGACTTCGCCGTCACCGTGACCATGGACCGGGCCATGCGNNGGCGGCTATGTCGGGCGGAACCATTATCAGACGGCCAAAGCGGCCGTCGGGGCCATCCCCGCGGTCCGCGAGAAGGGAGTCATCATCATCGCCGCGGACAATCGCGACGCCGAACCCATCGGCGGTCCGGAATACAAAACCCTTTGCCATCTGCTCAAGCTGCAGGGGCCGGACGGCTACTTGGATACGTTGAAGGCTCCGTCCTGGCGCTTCACGAAGGACCAATGGGAACCGGAAGTGTGGGGTAAAGTCCTGCGCCGCGTCGGCGAGGAAGGCCTAATCTACTGCGGTCCGGACATTCCCGGCGAATCCTGTTTCCGCCTGCCGGGCCGAAGCGGCTATGAGTTCCTGCCGCCGTCCGCCCGCCGCCTGGGCCGCGTCCGGAAAGCGGAACTGATGGTCCAGAATGCCCTGATCGCGTCTTATCGCGCCCTCGCCGCTTCGGGAATAAACCCCCGCGTCGCCTTCATCCCCGAGGGCCCCTATGCGGTGCCCGTCTCCAAGATGATGTAGAAGTCCGATCTTTTCCAGCCCTGCTCGATAAGTTGGGATCGCCCGCGCGCTCGTAAAGGAAGGGAGGGTGAGCGGTCGTCCGGGGCAAAACCCGTACGGAGGCTGAGCGGGCATGGATCCTACTCAAGTAGTTTCCTCAACAAGAAATGAGTAGGAGAGCGAAGCCGGAGTGTCGGAGCGAGTTTTCCTCGCAGGGGAAAACGAGCGTGTTTTGCCTCGGATGCCGGAAACCCGACCGACCTGTTTCTCAGCGCAGGTAGTTGTCCTTCCAGATGTGAAACACCATCAGCGCCCAGAGCTGGTGGCTGTAGTTCTCCCGCCCGGCCTGATGGGCGTCGATCATGGCCCTAATGGTTGCGGGCCGGAACAGACCGTCCTTTTCCAGCCGCGCTTCGCTCAGGGTGTCTTCGAGGAGATCGCGCAAATCGGTCTTGAGCCAATGCTTGATGGGGATGCTGAAGCCTTCCTTGCTGCGCCAGATGTTTTCCTTGGGCAGGAGCCGTTCCATGGTCTTCTTGAAGATCCACTTGGTTTCGCCGTTATGGAGCTTGAGATCGTCGGGGAGGCGGAAGGCGAATTCGACCAGTTTGTGGTCGAGCAGGGGCTCGCGGGCTTCCAGCGAGACGGCCATGCTCATGCGGTCGACCTTGACCATGATATCGTCGACGAGATAGCTTTTGAGATCCAGGTAGAGCTCGCCGGTCAGCGGTTCGAAGCCCTTCATCCGACCGAAGATTTCGTTAAAGGGTTCACGCTCCCGCAAAGAGCGGATGCCGCCGAGCTGGCCGACGAAATCCGGCGCATAGAGGCGGGCTTTGGCCCGGTCGGAGAGAAACATCATCCAGCGCAGGTGGCGCAGGCGGCGGTCGTTGTCGAATCCCTGGGTGAAGCGACGGAGCTTGTTCCAGGTTCCCTTCTTCTTGTCCGAGGGTTTGAACCGGCTGACCGCCGCGCCGACGGCCCGGCCGCCCAGCGGGGCCAGGGGCCAGCGGGCCATTCGCTGGGCCTGGTAGTGCTCGTACCCCGCGAAGAGCTCGTCGCCGCCGTCACCGGACAGGGCGACCGTCACGCTTTTGCGGGCCATCTGCGAGACGAGATAAGTCGGGAACATGGAAAAATCGCCGAACGGTTCGTCCAGGTGCTTGATGAGCGTCTCGGTCAGCTCCAGGGCCCGCGGCTCGATGATCAGCTCCTCGTGGTCGGTCTCGAAGCGCTCGGCGATGCGGCGGGCGTGGGCCAACTCGTTGTAAGTCTGATCGGCGAAGCCGATGCTGAAGGTCTTCAAAGGCGAGGCGCCCAGCTCGCGCATGAGCCCGACGATGGCCGAGGAGTCGATGCCGCCGCT
>PMCY01000079.1:9535-12045 GCA_003154255.1 Candidatus Aminicenantota bacterium
TAATGCCCGGCCGGCAATTTGAAGATGCCCTTGAAGATGGAGAAGGGCGCCGGCACATACTCGAGGGTCAGAAAGAGGTCCAGGGCCTGCGGCTCGAGCTCCCGTTCGACCGAAGGGTGTACCAGGATCGTCTTCAGCTCCGAGCCGAAGACCAACGTTCCTCCGGGTGTCAACGTATAATAAAGCGGCTTGACCCCGATCCGGTCGCGGTAGAGAAGAAGCGTTTCCGTTCGCTTGTCCCACAAGGCGAAGGCGAACATGCCCCGGAAGCGGTGGATGAAATCGACGCCCCATTGTTCGTAAGCGTGGACGATGGTCTCGGTGTCGGACTTGGTCCTGAAGGCGTGGCCGTACCCGATGAGCTCGTCGCGGACTTCGGCGAAGTTGTAGGCTTCGCCGTTGTAGGCGATCCAGACCGACCCGTCCTCGTTGGACAGGGGTTGATGGCCCGTCTCCAGGTCGATGATGCTCAGGCGGCGAATGCCCAGTCCGACCCGGTCATCGATGTACACGCCCTCATCGTCCGGACCGCGATGGACGATCTGCCGGCACATCCGGACGACGAGATCTTCGGGGACGAGCGTCCCCGCTTCCGGCCGGGCCAATCCGCAGATTCCGCACATGAGGATCCTTACTGAGGGATGATTTCAAGTTCGAAAAAGACGCCCAGGTGGCGCTTCTCGTCGCTCGTCCGGCTTTCATGGTAAGGAATGGAGCTTTTAGCCGCCCGGACCTTGAACCGGTATTGATGGCTGTGCTTGATCCGAAAGCCGCTGCCCGGCATGAAGCGCAGGACGCCTTTTTGCATGGAATCCAGGACGATTGTCTGGGTCTGTCCGTCCAGGCTTACGGTGATCGTGTTGTCACTGCGGGGGTTGTTGAGCACGTGGACGACAACTTCTTTCACGGCGAAGGCCGTGCGCAGGATCATGTCCGCTTTCTTGTCGCCCCATGTCCACCAGCCGTCCTCGTTGGGATGCTTGGGATTGTAGTTGTCGTCGAGGAAATAGAGGAACCGGTCGGGCTGTAGGGGATGGCCCCATTGCTGCCGAAAGGACGCGGGGGTCGTGTTGGTCGGCAGGTCATTGATCAGGGTGTATTCGACCGGGAGCAGGGTGAAGGGGAATCTTTTGGCATGAATCGAGGACGAAGCCGATGTCTGAAGGGGGGTGAGGAGGATGGGGGCCAGGAAAAAGACGGCCATGACCCAGGCGACGACGATCTCGCGTTTTTTGATGGCCGCCGCCGGAAGGAACAGGAACATAGGATAAATGTTCATGAAATAACGGTTGGCCAGCGAGCCGCCGCCTCCGCCGTAATTGTCCGGCATCATGATGATATAGACCAAAATCTGGGCCAGGGCGGCGCCCAGGATGAGCCACTGGTCGAGATTTTTCCGGCCTCGGAAAAAGAGAAACAGGAAAAGAAGGGCCGGGAAGAAATACCAAGCCACGCCGGTGAACCGCCCGAAGAAATAAAAGAAGAAATTCCAGGCCCCGATGCGGATGGCTTCTTTGGCCGGCAGGGCGGTGCGCTCCACGTAGCCGTCGGTGGTCATGGATTTGCCGCCCACGGAATCGAAGGTGGCGTCGCGGCTCTCCAGGGGGAAATGAAGGACGAAGCTTTTGCGCTCGCCGCCCTGGTAGTTCCACCGCCCGGTCCAGGCCCAATTGGCGGCGAAGAAGGCGGCCACGACGAAGACCGACACGAGGCCCAGGGCCACGGCCTTCCAGAATTTTTTGGCCGTGAGCCAGGTGGCCAGGAAGAGCGGCACGGTCAGGAGTACATTGGTGGGCTTGGAGAAGACGACGATCCCGGCCACCACCGCGGCCAGATAATCCGAAGCTCCGGAGCAAAGAAACCGCCGCAGGGGGCCGGCTCCGACGCCCTCCGGAAGGGGATTCTCGGATGCCCGCTTCTTATAGAGCCACAGAAATAGGACCGCGAAAACGAGAAAGAGATTGAAAAAATCGGGCGTGATCCAAAAGGCGTAGACGCAGGCCACCGAGGCCCCCAGGAAAGTCGCCGTCCGCAGAAAACTCAGGCCCGGGCTGTTGGACAGCGCGAAATAAGACCAGCCCATGAGCAGAAGGAGGAAGAGGAGCAGGGCATGGAAGACGAGCGGTCCGTTCGGCCCGAAAACGCGGACGAAGGGGGCGGCGAAAAGCGCGAAGGCGAAGGACTTGGCGTAATAAAGGTGTTCCTGCCCGTTCCGGACGACCCGCTTGAGGAAGACGCCGTTGGGCCCGGCCCAAAAGTCGTTCTCGTAGCGAATGAGGTCGCGGGTGGTGTACTCCAGGTCGCCGTCATAGGCCAGGCTTTGGGCCATGGCGTAATAGACGGCCTGATCGCCGACCAGGAAACCTTCATGGAGCTTGGGCAGATTGGCGAATAGGGCGAAACCCAGAAAGAGGCCGGACAGAAGAAGGATCGCCGTCCGGACCGATGACCTGTCTTGTAACATAAAATAAATCAATACCATATTAACGGATGACAATTCAACCGCGGAC
>PMCY01000040.1:0-3157 GCA_003154255.1 Candidatus Aminicenantota bacterium
ATCCGTCAAAAAATCGAAGGCCTCAGCCTCGAACGGGAATCGGCCAAGAGGGATGTCCGCGATTCCTGCCTGGCTTTATGCACCCGCCGGAAGGTCGATGCGCCGCAAGCCCCGGCCGGTCTCACGCCGGAGGAAAAAGAAGCCGCCAGTCTTGTTCCCAGCCGCATTCCGGCGTTCCCCGGTCCCTTATCCGACGAGTATATCGCCCTCCAGCTTGAGCCCAAGGGAATTCCTTATCGTAATCCGTTTTCCGAGGCGGAGGGCTTTGAAATCGGCGCCTTCATCGACGGAAAGCGAAGCCTCCTCGAGATCAGGAATGCCGTCAGCGCCGAATGCGGACCGGTCCGGCTCGCCGACGTCCGGGACCATATTCAAAAGCTTGCCGCGGCGGGAATGATCGTCTTGAAAAACCCGGCTCCCTAGGGCGAGCCTACTTCATCCACCGGGCGAACCATTCCAAGTTGCGCTCCATCATGTCGAGCATGTGCTTCGGTTCGACGGCGACATGGCCCTGCCGGGGGTAGATGATCAGCTGGACGGGAACTCCGTTTCTCTTGAGGGCCTGGTAGAGTTCTTGGGCCTGGGGCAGCGGCACCCGGAAATCCTTCTCGCCGTGGAGGATGAGGGTCGGGGTCTTGAGATTGGCGGCATAAAAAATCGCCGATCGCCGCATATAAAGGTCCATGGCTTTCCAGGGGACATCCCCCAGGTAATATTCCGTGTATCCGGGAATATCGGTCTGCCCGTAGAAGCTGACCAGGTTGGACATCCCGGCGCCCAGGGATGCGACCTTGAACCGGTTCGTCTGGGAGATGATCCAGGCCGTCATGTATCCGCCGTAGCTCCGCCCCATGATCCCAAGCTTCGCCGGGTCGGCGATCTTGCGGTTGATCAGGGCGTTGATCCCGGACATGATGTCCCGGTAGTCGCCGCCGCCCCAATCCAGGAGGTTGGCCTTCCGGAACTTATCGCCGTAGCCATAGCTTCCCCGGGGATTGGGCATGAAAATGGCGTACCCCAGGCCCGCCAGAACGTGGAGCGGGTAGCATTCGGCCTGGATCGGATAGGGAGAGCCGATCTGGGGAGAGAACTCGGCCGCGAACCGGCCCGAGGGGCCGCCGTGGGCATAGGTGAGCATGGGATACGGTTTTCCCGCCGGCGGTCCCGGGGGAAGGAGAAGAAGCCCTTCGATTTCGAGGCCGTCGAAGCTTTTCCAGTGGACAATCTCCTGCCTTCCCAGGCTGACGTCCTGGAGCTCGGGGTTCGTGAAGGTGAGCCGAAAAGGGTTGAATTCTTCCAGTCCGGAAACGAAAACCTCGGTTGGGGTCGAGGAGTCCGTGCCGAGGAAGGCCACTCTCTCGCCGTTCGCCGAGAAACTGAAATCACTCCAGAAAAAATCGCCCTTGAGGAGCGGCTTCGGCTCCCCACCGTTTGGGGAAACGGAGAAGAGCTGGTCTCTGAGGCCCGCGGGACTCTGAAAGAAGATCCTGCGGCCGTCGGGGGACCACTGCGGCGTGAACATGAATTCGTTGAATTTAGGGGTGAGGTTGCGCGGCGCCCCGCCCTCCGCGGGGACAACGCAGAGATACCAGTTGGCGATCCACTCTGTTTTCCCGTCGGTCGTAAGGAAAGCGACTTCTTTTCCGTCCGGAGAGAAGCGGGGGAAAGTGTCGATGCCGGGCCGCATGACCAGGTCCCGGACCGTTTGCGTCTCGAGGTCGACCGAGAAAATATCCGTCCGAAAAAGGTCCTGGATGCGCGGGGAAGGCTGGGCCGCGAAGGCGATTTTTTTCCCGTCGGGAGACCATGAAAAATCGGTCACGGCCGAGGAATCATGAGTCAAGCGGCTTATTTCCCCGGAGGCTACGTCGAGGACGAAGAGCTGGAGGCCGGGAACATCCGGGTCGTAGACAATCACATCCTCGGGCATGTTCGAGGCCTTGTCCGGCTCGGGCGGTTTCGGGGCCCGGCCCAGGAAGGCGATTTTCCGGCCGTCCGGAGACCAGGCGAAAGTCGACACCCCGCCCTCGACGGAGGCGGGCTTGGAGGCTTCCCCTCCGCCCAGGTCGATGAGCCAGATCTGGTTCGAACCGTCCCGGTCGGAGAGGAAAGCCAGAACCTTCCCGTCGGGAGACCATCGCGGCGTCTCGTCCCGGCCGGGACCCGCCGTGAGCCGGAGCGCCGCCCCTCCGGCCGTCTTGGCCAGCCAGATGCGGCTGGGGGTCGCGTTCTTGGCCAGGTCGATTTCGGAAAGGACATAGGCCACCAAGTCTCCGGCGGGCGAGATCCGAGCGTCTTGGATGTTCCGGATGCGGAGCAGGTCCTCGATCCGGGCCGGGTGGGTTGCAGGGTATAGGGGGCGCGGGCCGAGCCACAGAAAAATGGCGGCCGCGGCCAGGCCGAGAATCACGGGCCTTCGAGCGCGGCGGATCAACGGAGATACTTCTTGAACCAGCCCTCGGTTTTTCGGAGCTTATCGAGCTGATGGTTCGGCATCATCGTCCCATGGCCTTCTCCGGGATAGATATGGAGCTCGACGGGCGTGCCGGTGGTTTGGACCGCCCGGAAAAATTCAACGGCCTGCTCCACCGGGACTCTTTCGTCTTTCTCATTCTGGGTCATGAGGAGCGGTGTCTTGACCTTCCCGGCGTATGTCAGCGGAGACAGTTTCCGGTAGATATCGGGGTCTTCGAGCGGCGTCTTTTCGAAATANNATCCAGTTGGTCATGAAGCCGCCGTAACTCCCGCCCCAGACAACGAGCTTGTCCTTGTCGGCCAGGCCCCGGGTGACGAGAAGGTCCAGGCCGGACATCAGGTCGCGGTAGTCCCCGCCGCCCCAATCCCGCATGTCCTTCCTCAGGAACTCGGATCCCCAGCCGATACTGCCGCGAACGTTGGGCATGTAGACGAGGTAGCCCTGGCCGGCGAAATACTGGGCCGGACAGTAGTAGAGGCCGGAGAATGAATTGTTGAAGTTTCCCGCCGGGCCGCCGTGGATGAGCGTTACGGTCGGATACGACTTGCCTTTTTCATAGCCCAACGGGTAAACGATATTCCCCTGGATCTGGAGCCCATCGTCGGCTTTCCAGGTGACTTCCTCGGTTTCGCCCAGCCAGATCTTGGCCAATTCCGGATGAATGTTGGTCAGGCGCTTGGC
>PMCY01000040.1:3259-4100 GCA_003154255.1 Candidatus Aminicenantota bacterium
AATCATAAACCTGGATGATGTGGTTGTGAAGCTCCGGCTGGCCGAGGTCGCCGACCTCCAGGCTCAGGTATCGCCCGTTCGGGCTCCAGGCGGCTTCGCCGCGGCGGGTGTAGGCCGGGAAGTAGCGGAAATCGAGGGCTTTCATCCCGCTCCCGTCGCGGTTGACGATACGGAGCGTCTGCGAGGCCCAGGTCACGTGCTCCAGGTTTTTCGGCGAGGTCACAAAGGCGATCCTGGAGCTGTCAGGGGACCAGGAAAACCCCATGACATGGAAATCCCCGGTCACGAGAGGCTTCGAGGTTTTGGCAGCCGTATCGAAGACGTACAGTTGCGCGCGCGGATTCCCTTCGTCGATGTCCAGGGCGTCGAATCCCGCGCTCATGGCCTTCGTCTTGTCCTGGTCGGGGGTCTCGGAGGTCAGGAAGGCGATGGATTTTCCGTCGGGCGACCAGGCGTATTTCCGGACACCGTTGGGGGCCTCAATGAGTGGCTCCGCCTCACCCTGGCCCAGCCGAAAGTTGAACAGATGGGGTTTTCCCCGCCTGGTCGAGAGGAAAGTCAGGACCTGGCTGTCGGGCGACCAGGCGGCCGCCATGTTCATGTCAGGCCCCTTGGTCACGGCGAAGCATTGACGGCCGGCCGTATCGGCCAGCCAGACGTCGGACGTGAACGTGTTGCGCAGCCAGTCGACCGAAGTGACGTCGAAGGCGACCATCTGGCCCGAAGGGGAGATCGCGACCGTTCCGATGGACTTCAGAGAAATCATCTCTTCGAGGGTCAGGGGCTTCTTCGCGGTCTGGCCCTGCGCTGCCAGCGGAAGAAGGGCGAACATCAGCAACAC
>PMCY01000305.1 GCA_003154255.1 Candidatus Aminicenantota bacterium
TGTGGACGAACGGATTGGCTTCGGGCAGGTTGGGAAATTCCATTTTGACCGGGTCCCACTGCAGGGCGACCTTGGAATCCTTGAAGCGCAGGGCTACGTTGCCGAGCAGCATGACTTCAGTGAGCGGATCGGAGTATTCCGGAATGTCCGTGGTCGACTTCTTGCCGGCCTTGATGGCCGCGATCCACTCTTCCATGATGCCGGGCGAGCGCGGAATCGTTTTGTCCGGGCGTTTGTAGTCCTGCATCAGCTTTTCGGGCAGGATGCGGGGATTGGCGCCGTAGGTCGAGCAGACGATCATGCCCTTGCTGCCGACGAAAAGGACACCGCCGCCGTCGTCGCCCAGCATCCGGCCGTCCTCGACGAAAGCCAAATCCGGCCGGGCCGGCATCAGCCCGCCGTCGTACCAGACCATCTTGGCCGGGCCCATCTTGCCGCGGGCCGGGAATTTATAAGTGATGATCTCGGCCACGGGATAGGAGTCCTTGGTGTACTTCGAAGAGCTGGCCTGGACCGAGGTCGGATGGCCGAGCTTCAAGGCCCAGAAGGGTTGGTCGATGAGATGGGCGCCCATGTCGCCGAGAGCGCCCGTACCGAAGTCCCACCAGCCTCGCCATACGAAGTGGCCCAGCGCCGGGTGATACGGGCGCCAGGGCGCGGGCCCCAGCCAGACATCCCAATCCAGGTTGGGCGGACAGGAGGGGATTTCNNTCGCCGATGGCCCCGTCCCAGATCCATTCGCAAACCAGGCGGGCGCCTTCCTGCGAATGGCCCTGGTTGCCCATCTGGGTTACGAGGTTGCGCTTTTTGGCTTCCTCGGCCAGCATCCGGGCTTCCTTGATCGTGTGGGTCAGCGGCTTCTGGATGAAGACGTGCTTTCCCATCTTCATGGCCGCCATGGCGATGACGGCGTGGTTGTGATCGGGCGTGCTGACGGTGATGGCGTCGAGGCTCTTCTCGGTATCCAGCATCCGGCGCCAATCCTTGTACTTGGCCGACTTCTCATACATGGCCTTCCGCTCGGGCGTGTGCTGGTCCGAGCTCAGGAAGGCGGCCATCTTCTCATCGTCGACGTCGCACAAGGCGACGATGGCCTCGGTGCTGGCGGCCTGGGTGTCCGAGAAACCCTTGCCGCCGACGGCGACACAGCCGATGTTAAGCATGTCGCTGGGCGCGACGTATCCGGGTCCGCCCAGGACGCGGCGCGGAACGACCATCAGGCCCGCCGCCGCGCCGGCCGCGGTGCCCAGGAATGTCCGGCGGGTCAGGCCGGACTTGGGTGTGGTGTCATCGATTGCCATGATTGCTTCTCCCTCCGTGAGGATGATGCGATGGGGTTCGCATAGGATCTACTATATTGAGCCCCGGGCCGTTCGTCAACGCCTGCTTAAGCGGCCGGGGCATCGGCCGCCTCTAAAGCTTTTTTCGGGCTTTCACCGTCGCCTTCTCCAGGGCCGCGCCGAGATCTAGGCGGACTTTTTCGAGCTGCAGAGGATCCTTTTCATGGTTGGTCAGGGTCCGGGCGATCCGGGCGACATACGCCGATGCGGCATCCGGACCGAGCCGCTGATCGGCCAGGGCCAGATAATCGAAGTCTTCCAGGCCGTCGCGNNCCAGGGATCCTCGGTACATTTCTTGTGCCGGTAGGTCGTATTCCAGTAGAGCATTCCCTGAATGCCCAGCCGCTTCTGCTGCCAGAAAATCGTCCGGCAGCTCATGGCCGGGGGCGGAATATCCAAATTGTTGTAAGGCGCGCGCTCGTCGTCCCACTTCGTGAGGCCGCCGCAGACGTACCACCAGATGGTGTCCCCCGCGTTTTTGCGGTCGAGGAGAAAGGGCGGAAAACAGGGTTCGCCTTCCTCCCGGCCGCGGATCTCATTTCTCCTCCAGCTTCAGGCGGACGAGGCCGCGGACGCGTTCGCCGGATTTAATCAGACGGCCCGCGCCATAATGGAATCCCTGCACAGACCATTCCTTGGGACCGCCCGATCCGCCGTAAAAATCAAGCACCTTGAGCGTGACCTCGTGCGGCGTCAGCGCGCAGCGCACGGTCTGAGTGCCGTCCGAAACGATCTTCACGGACCCCCAGCCGCCCGATAGTCGGGCCCAATAAATATGGCGCTTGGCGCTGCGAAAATCGTTGGAGCCCCAGGCGTGATCGTCGAGCGAGAAAGGCCGCGCTCCCGGCGGAACCGTCTGGGGGGCGGCCGGATGGGCCGGGGCCGTGCCGCGCGGGCGACCGATGTGATCGTCCGAATAATCCGTGAAGTCGGCCTGACGATCCCATTCCAGCGTCTTGAAGGCCAGCGGCAGGTCGAATTGAAGGCCGAGTTCCCGCACCCAAACGTCCGGCCCGCCATAAACAAAATCATAGGAAAACTCGGCCCGCCCGCCGCCGTCCAGGCGGATTTCATAGCCGCCCGTCCACTCATCGCCGAACTTGCCGTTCCAGCGGATGAATCCGGTCCCGTGTGTCTCGCCGGTGAACCGCCAGCCTGACGGATCGACACCCGTGGGCGTCTCGCTCTTCAAAACATGCAGGCGCGGACCCTTGAGCAGAACCTGGTTCCTGCCGGCCAGGCCCCACATCATCTCGCCGCCGATTCGCTCGTAAGCCAGTTCGACGTGGTCACCTCGCAAAGAGACGACCGACGCGCCCGACAGGTAGAGATCCTTGGATTCTTCGGCGATCCCGGCAGAGCGCCCGAGGGCCCAGGGTTCGATGGCCCGCGCTTGGAACGGCAGGCGGAAGCTCGTCACCAGCCGCTCTTTATCGAAGAAGCGCAGTTCGAGAATGTCCCCGGGCCCGGCCTCGGCCGGAATTTCGAGAACGCCCTTCGTCCGCGGGGCGACGTCCGCCTTGGCGGTGCCGCTTTTTCCCGCCAGCGTCCAGCGGCAGTCGTACAGGCGCAGATTTTCGAACACGTTCTGGTTGAAAACGGGCACCCGCACCGGCCCCGGCGGCAGCGGATCGGCCGTGATCTGCACCGGTGAATAGACCTGCCGGCAGAGTTCCCACTCGGGCCGCGGTCGGCGCCAGCCGTCCACGAGGCCCCAGACGCAATCCCCGACGTATCCATGCCCCGGCCCGCCATACACGGCATCGGTGTAGCGGATTTG
>PMCY01000104.1:0-208 GCA_003154255.1 Candidatus Aminicenantota bacterium
AGCGCGTTGACCGGGCTGACTCCCAATACGCCCTACCATGTCCGGGCCTATGCCACGAACTCCGTCGGGACGTCCTACGGATCGGATGTGGGCTTTTCCACGACGACGGCCGCGCCGACGGTGACGACGACGGCGGTGACGGGCATCACCTCGACCACCGCTTCGAGCGGCGGGAACGTCAGCTCGGACGGCGGATCGGCGGTCACGG
>PMCY01000104.1:231-15007 GCA_003154255.1 Candidatus Aminicenantota bacterium
CCAATACGCCCTACCATGTCCGGGCTTACGCCACGAACTCCGTCGGAACGTCCTACGGATCGGATGTGGGCTTTTCCACGGCCACGTCCGCACCGATCGTGACGACGGCGGCTGTCTTGAGCATCACGTCGACCACCGCCTCGAGCGGCGGGAACGTGAGTTCGGATGCTGGATCGGCGGTCACGGCGCGGGGAGTCTGCTGGAGCACATTGGCCAATCCGACGACGGCGGACAGCAAGACGACGGATGGGAGCGGGACGGGCGTATTCACGAGCGCGNNCCGACGGTGACGACAACGGCGGTCACGGGCATCACGTCGACCACCGCCTCGAGCGGCGGAAACGTGGCTTCGGACGGAGGTTCGGCGATCACGGCGCGGGGGGTCTGCTGGAGCAAGGCGCTCAATCCGACGACGGCGAACAGCAAGACCACGGACGGAAGCGGTACGGGCCTCTATACCAGCTCGATAACCGGGCTCGCTCCCCATACGACTTACCATGTCCGGGCCTATGCGACGAACGTGGTCGGAACAGGATACGGTGATGATGTGAGCTTCGTCACCGCCATCGTCAAGGACAATCTCCTCGAAACACGGGACACCGGGGGGGTGTATTACCGAAACTCGGATACCGGGGTTTGGATCAATCTGGCCAGCCCCGCGAACCTGATCGCCGCGGGCGATTTGGACGGCGACGGAATCGATGACCTGATCGGTATTTGGCCCGGCCAAGGCGGCGTCTGGGCCAAGTATTCGAAAACGGGAAGCTGGGCCTTGCTCTCCTCGACGGCTTCCCAAATCTCGGCCGGGGACATGAACGGCGACGGCGCCGTCGAGCTTCTGGGCACGTGGGACGGCCAAGGCGTTTTCTATCGGGTCTCTTCCAGCGGAAGCTGGGTCCTGATGGCCACGCCCGCAAGCTTGATCACCACCGGCGACTTGGACGGCGATGGGACCGATGATCTGATCGGCGTCTGGCGGGGCCAAGGAGGGGTTTGGGCCAAGATGTCGGCGACGGGAAATTGGAGCTATCTGGGATCCGCGCCTCGAGACCTGGCGGTGGGCGATATGAACGGAGACGGACGCGTCGATCTCGTCGGGACCTGGGATGGCCAAGGCGTGTTTTACCGGGACTCGATGACCGGCCAATGGGTCCTGATGGCCACCGCGGCCGATCAAATTACGACGGGCGACTTGGATGGAGATGGGACCGACGATCTGATCGGCAGTTGGGCCGGCCAGGCCGGGTTATGGGTCAAGTATTCCGGCACCGGGACTTGGGCGTTTATCGGGACGACGGCCCGCGATATCGCGGCCGGAAAGATGGCCGGAGGCGCCTGGGGTTTGGGGATCAACGCGCTGGGGAGGTTGGAA
The DNA here is from genome assembly GCA_003154255.1 of Candidatus Aminicenantota bacterium. GTDB lineage: Bacteria > Acidobacteriota > Aminicenantia > Aminicenantales > UBA4085 > UBA4085. Next base: position 1,604 of record PMCY01000104.1, read on the forward strand.
GCCTCGCGGGGAGGCTTTTCAGAGGCTCCGAGCTTAGCCGCCCTGAGTGATCGGTCCATCCCCGGGCCGGGAAGCGATCCCTTCCTTTATCTAACCGAACCGCAGCTCACGCCCTTGGATCTGAGACCCTCCCTGGACCGCATTCCCGGCCCCGGCGAACCGGGGTTCCATTTCACGATGCAGAATAACCTGTGGCCCGAGGCGACGAAAGAAACAGCGAATCCGCACCAGAAATCGCGGCGAGGGTCATCTTCCGACGGCGTCGGAATTCGCAGGAGGCCCTAGAAGAAACCTCCCTGGGCCGGCCGAAAGCGCTTTTTAAAGGGCCGGGCTTCGCCGGGAACTTGCCGGCGGGAGCCCGGTCAGGGATCGAACTTCTTTTTCTGCAGGTAATTGAGGGCCTCAAGAAAACCTTGGCCCATATTGTCGATGTGCCCGTTCGTTTCGATTTCCTTTTTCGCCGCCAGGGAATACCGTTTATATAATTTTTCGTCCCGCAGCAAAAGATCGATCCGTTGGGCCAATGCGTTTGGATCTCCTCTTTCGACCATGAAGCCATTGATGCCGTCTCGGAGATACATGATCTCGGGTCCCTGGTCGACATTTTCCGTGATCACGGGCAGACCGCTGTGAAAAGCATCGACAATACTCAATCCCATGGCCCCGGGCATGCAATAGACATCGCTCGCCTTCAACAGATCGATCACGTCCCGGCCATAGAGAGGTCCAAGAGGATAGACGTGGGCGATTTGTTCCTTGGCTTTTGCCGCCAAGCCCTCATCGTCCGGCCCGACCAGGATTAATCCGACATCCCGTCGGGAAAGGATTTTAAAAGCCGCGACCAGATCTTCGATCCTTTTTCTTTTTTGAAGCCGTCCGGCCATGATGACGTTTTTTTCCGTGACGATCCCGTACTTGGCCAGAATGGCCTTCCGATCGACGGCCTTTTCTCCGCGGTCCCCGAAATAGAGCGTGTTGTTGGCCACGAAGATCTTATTTTTATGACGTTGGGAAATGTTTTTTTTCAGGTGCTCCGCATAGAGAATCAGGGCATCGCTCAAAAAGTGCTCGGCCGAATATAAAACGCGCTTTATTCTCGCTTCTTTATCTTGAAGATCGATGCCGTGCCCCCAGTAGACGATTTTTCGTCTGGAGAATTTCAAGTAAAAGATAATCGGAAAAAGATAAGGATTATTGAGGTTGACGAACAAGATAACGATCCGGGGATCATAATCGGAAATGAGCTTTCGCAGGGAATGGAATTTTAAAGGAACTTTTAAAAAAGGGAATTCAACGTTCGTGGAATTTCCCTGCTGGATGCCTTCCGATACAATCGATAAGGCAAAACCATGCTGAGAGAGGAACTTATGAAGATAATTATAGATCGGGACCCGGTAATGCTGCACCGAATTCTGATGGATGAGAAATACCCGTGTCATGGGCGTCGCCCTTATCATATGTTTTTCCCGGCCGATACTTCAATCTCTCATCCCCGGGAGAGGATGAACGCCGATGAAACCTGCCGCGTCTTGACACGGGCTTTCGTAAAATAATATTACTTTCCCTATGAATAGCCAACCGGTGCATATCAGCGTTTGTATTTGTACTTTTAAGAGAGCGGAGCTTTTGAAGCGCCTGTTGGATCGCTTGGAGGGCCAAATAACGAAGGGGTTGTTTACCTATTCGATCATCATCGCCGACAACGACGCCCGGCAATCGGCCGGCGGCGTCGTCGCGGCGCAGGCCGCAGCCTCTTCGATCGAAATCATCTATGTCGTGGAACCTCGGCAAAATATCGCCTTGGCCAGGAATTCGGCTTTGGAGAATTCGAAAGGGGATTATATCGCCCTCATTGATGATGATGAGATCCCGGAAATGAATTGGCTCTTGGGCCTCCTGCAGGCTTGCCTTTTCTATCGGGCGGACGGGGTGCTTGGACCGGTGCGGCCCTATTTCGAACACGACCCGCCCTCCTGGGTGATCCAAGGAAGATTTTTTGATCGGCCCGCGCATGCCACCGGATATTTTCTGAACTGGACGGAAACGCGTTCCGGAAATGTCCTCTTTAAAAAAGACATCATTCAGGGGATCAAAAACCCCTTTCGAGCGGAGTTCGGCACGGGCAGCGAGGACGTCGATTTCTTCAGAAGGATGATCGGCCAGGGCCGGACCTTCGTCTGGTGCGCCGAGGCGGCCGTCGCCGAGTATGTGCCCCCGGCGCGGTGCCGGCGGAGCTATCAAATCAAGAAGGCCCTGCTGCGCGGGGGAAACGCCCTTAAGCATAAAACGCCCTACCGCACCCGAGGCATCCTGAAGTCTTTGGCCGCCCTGCCCCTGTATGGCCTGGCCCTGCCTTTCCTTTACATCGCCGGCGACCATCTGTTCATGAAGTATCTCATCAGCTTCTGCGATCACGCCGGAAAACTCTTGAAACTGCTGCACATCAATCCCGTGCGGGAGCGGGATTTGTAGCCGCGCCGCCGGTCGAAGCATGGCCCGGCGAACCATTTCATAGGCATTCTTCCGGCCTTTCAATAGGACCAAGCGAAAACACGGCCTTTGCCTATTTTTTATCGAATTCAAGAATGGGCCGGCCCGGCTGCGGGCGGCGCTCCCCCCATCGAATTCGATGGATAAATGGAGTATTATTCTTTGGACTCAATAATCGCTCTTCATCCNNGGGGGGTGAAATGAAGCCGCGACGGACTCTCCTGCACCATTTTCTCGAACGGAGCGCCGCGGCGGGCCCGGACTCGCCGGCCGTCGTTTTTGAAAAAAGCCGGACCTCTTATGCCTCCCTCAACGGCCGGGCCAATCAATTGGCCCGGGCCCTTGTGGAAGCCGGCGTCAAGCCCGGCGATCGCATCGTTCTCCTCTGTGAAAATAGCCCGGATTATGTCTTTTGTTATTATGGCATCCTTAAAGCCGGTGCCATCGCCGTGTCCCTCAATACCGAATTGAAGCCGGCTGGCCTCAAGGAATTGCTCGGCGAATTGAGCCCGCGGGTTCTCATCAGCTCTTCGAAATTCGAACAAGCCCTCTCCTCCCTGGGGATCTCCTCATTCGGTGTCCGGCGCCTTTTCATCCTGAATCCCCGCCTATCGTGGAGTGCCGCGGAATTGCGCGTTTCCGCATTGGCTGAGGAGCTGAGCGGCCGACCCGATCACAACCTGGCCATGAAAATCGATCCGGAGGCCTGTGCGGAAATCGTCTATACCTCGGGCTCCATCGGCAAACCCAAGGGGGTGATGTTATCCCACGCCAATATCGTGGCCAATACGCTGGCCATCATCGACTCTCTGGAATTAATCCCTCAGGACGTCCAGATGGTCGTCCTCCCCTTCTTCTATGTCATGGGGAAATCATTGCTGAATACGCATATCGCCGTCGGCGGGAGAGTCGTCATCAATAATCAATTCGCCTATACGGCGTCCGTTTTAGGGCAGATGGCCGCGGAAGGCGTGACCGGTTTCTCCGGCGTGCCTTCGACGTACGCGCATTTGCTGTTCCGCTCGCCGCTGGCCCGATACCGGGACAAGCTGCCGGCTCTGCGGTATTGTTCGCAGGCCGGCGGGCATCTGTCGAAATATCTCAAGCTGGAACTGCTGAAAATATTACCCCCGCAGACGCGGCTTTACATCATGTACGGCGCCACGGAGGCTTCCGCCCGCCTCACGGTTCTCCGGCCCGAATTTCTCCGGGACAAAATCGAGTCCATCGGGAAGCCCTTGTCCGGGGTGACGATCAAAATCTTGTCTGCCGCCGGCGAAACGGTGGAGCCCGGAGAAACCGGAGAACTCGTCGCCCGCGGCGATAATATTATGATCGGTTATTATAAGGATGAAGAATCGACCAAAATGGTCCTGGATCAGGACGGCTATCATACCGGCGATATGGGGTACGCCGATGAGGAGGGCTTCCTTTATATCACCGGCCGAAAGGACAATCTGCTCAAGATCGGAGGGCACCGCGTCCATCCCCTGGAGATCGAGGACGTCCTCATGGAATCGGGCCTTGTTTACGAATGCCTCATTTTTGGAATTCCCGATCCGCTCCTAGGCCGGCGATTGGCCGGATTGATCGTCCCCGGACAGCCCGCCCCGGATCTCCTCAACCGCATTCTGAAATATTGCGCGTCGAAATTACCCCGGTACAAGATACCGGAATCCTTGTTGCTTGTGGACGAAATTCCCAAGAATTCGAACGGAAAGCCCGATCAAAGCCGGAGCATTGAACTTTTTGCCGCCGGTTATGATCAAGGAAAAAATTGAGCATGTTCAAGAAATTCGTGTCCCTCCTCTGTGTCATTCTTCCTTCGGCCCCGACCCGCTTTCTCTATCGACTGTGCGGGCGGCGCATCGGCAAAAATGCGCGCCTTCCGGCTTTATCCTATATTCATGCCGACGAAATGAGCCTCGGCAACGACGTGGATATCCGAAGATTTGTTTTCATCAGAGTTCATCGATTGTCCGTCGGCGCCAATTCGATCATCAGCTATGGGACTCAAATCAAAGGTCCGGCTTCATTCACCTGTAAGGACAATTCCTATTTGGGGATTCATTGCATTTTTCATTGCCTGGAAGACGTCTCCTTGGGCTTTTATTCCGGTTTGGGGCCGCGCTGCACCGTCTATACCCACGGCTCATTTCTGCCCGTCACGATGGGATATCCGGCCAAGTTCGCGCCCGTGGTCATCGAAGACTTTGTTTGGATCGCCATGGAAGTCGCGATTATGCCCGGCGCCCATATCGAGTCCAATTGCATCATCAATCCGGGAGTGGTCATCTCCGCGCGCGTCAAATCCAACAGCCTGATCCAGCAGAATCCGAACCAATACGCCATCCAGGATCTGAGCCGCCTGCAGAGGATTTCGAAAAAGAGCCCCCGTTTTTACCACCACAAAATGATTACCGCGTTTCTGGAGGCGCAGGCGCTGGCGTTCCAAAATGAACAGGATTCCGCAACGTTCGTCCTCTCCGACCGGAGCCGTTTCATCTCTTATCCGGAGACCAATTGCATCGAATATCAGGTGAATCCTAAAAAGAAAATCCGCTATGATTTGGAGCATTTCAGCGTCGATCCAAGCCGGAATGCCAGGCATAGGGAATTTCTCTCCTTTATCCGGCTGCGATTCGGCGTCACGCTGCGGACGCGCTATCGGTCCTCATCGCCGGATATCCCGGGATGAAACGCGGGGGATCAATGGACATGGTCATTGACCATATCGGCATCGTCGTCAGACGGCTGGAAGAAGGCCTGGAGCAATGGACGTCGCTCTTCGGCTATACGCCCCTGACGGAACAAATCACCAATACGCGCCAGAAGGTTCGGGTGATTTTCCTGCACAAGCGGAACTCCTGCCTGATCAAGCTCGTTGAACCCACGGATGACCAATCGCCCGTCTATAAATTCGCGCTGAAGGGAGGCGGCCTCCACCATATTTGCTTTCGATGTGACGACGTCTCGGCCGGCGTTGAACGGTTCCGGGAAAAAGGTTACCATATTCTTTCGGAGCCGCTGCCGGGAGAGGCCTTCGGGAACGAAAAAATAGCCTTTTTTTACGCCCGACAAGGCCTGAACATCGAATTGATCGACACCGAAAAGAAGTCCGGCCGCCGGGATCTCCAAGAGGGAAGGCCCTGACAGGCGCGGGTCGGGGTGAACCTCCGCGGCTTGAATCGCCAGGGGCAGTGTTTCGGCAAGGATGACCAGGATGGACGATTTCGAAACTGAGATTCGGCAATTCTTGGTGGACAACTTTCTTTTTGGTGAAGAAAAGCTTTTGCACGCCGACGAATCCCTTATGGATGCGGGCCTGCTCGACTCGACCGGCGTCCTGGAGCTGATTTCGCATATCGAGGCGCGCTACCGGATCAAAGTCGATGATACTGAGCTGATCCCCGAAAATTTGGATACCATCTCGAATATCGGCGCCTTCCTGAAAAAAAAGATCTCTTGACGCAAAATGTGCGGGATCGCCGGCATCTTTGACACTCACGGGAAAAACCGTATCTCCGATTCCCCTCTGAGGCCCATGATCGGCGCTCTGCATCACCGCGGGCCCGATCAAAAAGGGATCTATTTGGATGACGCCGTCGGCCTGGGGCAGGCCCGATTGAGCATCATCGATCTTGCCAGCGGCGGCCAGCCCATTCACAACGAGGACCGGACGGTCTGGATCGTCTTGAATGGGGAAATCTACAACTACCGGGAATTGCGGGCCTCCCTGGAGGCCCGCGGCCACCGTTTCTATACCCAGACGGATACGGAAGTCATCGTTCATGATTACGAAGAGAAAGGCCTGGATTGCGTCCATGATTTCAACGGCCAATTCGCCTTCGCCGTCTGGGACCAGGTGCAACGCCGGCTTTTTTTGGCCAGGGATTATTTCGGGATCTGCCCCCTGTTTTATTCCGAACATGACGGCCATTTCCTCTTCGCCTCCGAGATCAAGTCTCTGATCGCCTCCAAGCTCTTGCCGGGACCGGCTCTGGAGCCCCGCGCCCTGGATCAGATTTTTACGTTTTGGACGACCCTTCCGGGGGCCACCGTCTTCAAAAATATTTACGAACTCAAACCCGGCCACACTCTGACCGTCACCTCCCAAAGCCGGCGTCTGAGCCGCTATTGGGACATCCCTTATCATTCCCCGGATTCCTATTTCCCGGATGATCCCCGGCGCATCAGCGAGCAGCTCCTGGCCCTGCTCCTGGACGCCGTGAAATTGCGGCTGCGGGCCGATGTGCCCGTCGGATCCTATTTGAGCGGAGGGCTGGATTCATCGGGAATCACCGCCTTGATCGCCCGCCATTTCCAGCCCCAGGTGCGCACTTTCGGGATTCGATTTCAGGAGGCTGATTTCGACGAGGGCGTCTTTCAAAATGAGATGGTCGCCCATCTCGGGGTCCGCCATCACGAATTGATGGCTTCCAACGCCCAGATCGGGGACGCCTTTCAGGATGTGGTCTGGCATTGCGAAAAGCCCATCCTGCGGACCGCCCCGGTGCCGATGTTCCTGCTCTCCCGCTTCGTCCGGCGGCAGGGGATCAAGGTCGTCTGCACGGGAGAAGGGGCGGATGAGGTTTTCGGCGGGTATGATATATTCCGCGAGGCTTTGGTGCGGCGCTTCATCCGGCGCCGGCCCGATTCCGCCTGGCGGCCGCTGCTGCTGGATCATCTTTATCCCCAGATATTCAAGTCCGACCGGGAAAAAACGGCCCTGCGCGGATTTCTGCTCCGCGACTCGACCAACGTTCAAGACCCGTTTTTTTCCCATGTCGTGCGCTGGGCCAACACGGCCCGCCTCAAGCAATTGTTTTCCAAAGATCTCCAAAGCGCCCTGGGCGACTATTCGGCCCTCCACGAACTCCGCGGAATCCTGCCCCCTGACTTTCCGCGGAGGGATCTGCTCTCCAAAGCCCAATATCTGGAAGATGCGATTTTTTTAAGCGGGTACCTGTTGTCCTCCCAGGGAGACCGGATGGCCATGGCCCACTCCGTGGAAATCCGGCCGCCCTATTTGGACCACCGCATCGCCGATTTCGCCGCCCGCATTTCTCCCTGCTGGAAGATCCTCGGCCTCGACGAAAAGCATATCCTGAAAAAGACGTTCCGCCCCCTGCTGCCCGAATCCGTTACGAAACGGACCAAGCACCCTTACCGGGCGCCGATCCAACAGGCCTTCGGCACCCTCTTCTCGGCGGACTCTTTTCGCGACCTGTTTTCGGAGAAGAGAACCCGGGAGATCGGGCTTTTCGACCCGGTCAAGACGTCCAATCTCTTGCACAAGCTGGCCTGCGGTTCGAGCGCCAGCGAGACCGAAGGAATGGCCCTGGCCGGATTGGCCTCGACCCATATTTTGCATTCTCAATATATCGAGGATTTCCGGTTGGCGGCGCCTCCCGTGGAGAAATGGGATATTTATTTCGACCAAAGAACCGGCTGAAAAATCTATTTTTTAACGGAGGCCGTCATGATCATGAAGGTTCCCTTTTCAGCGGAGGTTCTGAAGCTGGATGGCCGGCTCGAAATCGAACGCATCACGATGGCCCTGAGGGACGCGCTGACCGGGAAGCTCCACAAACGCGGATTGGTCTTGGGCATTTCCGGGGGGATCGACAGCAGCGTCACCGCCGCGCTGTGCGTTCAGGCCGTCGGGAAAGACCGGGTTCTGGGCCTGCAGATGCCCGAGCGCGACTCGGCCGAGGACACCCTGGGCCTCAGCACGTTGATCGCCGACCATCTGGGAATTCCGAGGATCTTTTCGGACATCTCGCCCATCCTCGAAGCCAGCGGCGGCTACGCCAAATACGAGGAGGCGGTCCGTTCCGTCATTCCCGAATACGGCCCCGGATGGAAATCGAAGATCGTCCTGCCCGGCCTTGACCGGGAGAGGGCCTATCCGCTGTTTTCGATCGTGGCTGCCGCGCCCGACGGCGCGCTGATCAAAAAANNCAGCGGATCCGAAAGATGCTCGAGTACTATTACGCCGACAAGCTCAATTACGCCGTCGCCGGAACTCCCAACCGCCTGGAATACGACCAGGGATTCTTCGTCAAGCTCGGGGACGGCGCGGCCGATGTCAAGCCCATCGCCCATCTGTACAAGACGCAGGTTTACCAGCTGGCCCGCGACCTGGATCTGCCCCAAGCCATCGTCCGCCGGCCGCCGACCACGGACACCTATTCTCTCCCCCAAGGCCAGGACGAGTTCTATTTTTCGGTCTCCTATGAGGTCCTGGATCTTTGCCTCTACGGCAAAAATCACGGCCTCGACGCCGAGACGCTGAGCCGGCACACGGGCCTTTCCTCGCAACAGGTCCTCGATATTTACAAGGACATAGACAGAAAGCGCTTGGCCACGCGGTACCTGCATATGCCGCCTCTTCTGGCGGCCCCCGTTCCGGAAATCGTCCCCTGATCGCATGTTTCGCCGGAAATCCCCGAAATCCGCTTTTTATAAAATGGACTTCGATCCGATGAGGATTTCGTCGTTTACGGAAAAAAGGGCCTTGAAAAATTTGGGCATTTTCTCTATATATAATCATGGATCGCAAAAGGGCGCTCAATCGGCGCGGTGAATCGTCCCTCCGTAAAACGGACGCCGCGGTTGAAGGGAGAGCCCGAGAGAACCATGAAATTCCATAACGTCTATTATAAAATCAAGAAGCTCATCCCCAGAGGACTTCAAATTTTCCTGCGCCGGGCGATCGCCGCTAAAAAGCGAAAAGCTTATCAGTCCACGTGGCCGATCAATCCCGCGGCCGCCGCGCCCCCCCCAGGCTGGAACGGATGGCCCGACGGGAAACGCTTCGCCTTGATTCTCACGCATGACGTGGATACGGCCGGGGGCCTCGATAAATGCCTGCCCTTGATGGAGCTCGAACGGCGGATCGGCTTCAGGTCCTGTTTCAATTTCGTTCCGGAAGATTATCCGACTCCGGATGAATTTCGCGCCGCCCTCGTCGAAGCCGGTTTTGAAGTCGGAGTTCATGGACTCAAACACGATGGAAAGCTCTTCCTCAACCGCCGCGTTTTCGACAAAAGCGCGGGCCGCATCAACGAATATATGAAAAAATGGGGGTCGGTGGGATTTCGCGCCCCTTCCATGCATCATAATTTGGAATGGATCGCGGATTTGAATCTGAGATATGACAGCTCCACCTTTGATTCCGATCCTTTCGAACCGCAGTCCGATGATTGCGGGACCATTTTCCCCTATTGGTATACCCAGCCAAAAACCTCGCGCCGGTTTGTCGAGCTTCCCTATACCCTGGCTCAGGATCATTGCCTGTTCGTCATTCTCCAGGAAAAGACCTTCGGGGTTTGGAAGGAAAAGCTGGATTGGATCGTCCAAAACGGCGGAATGGCGCTTCTCCTCACGCATCCCGATTATATGAACTTCGGGGCGGCTCCCTGCTCCCGCGAGGATTATGGCATAAGTCTCTATTCGGATTTTCTTGAATATATCAAGACCCGCTATGCGGGACAATATTGGCATGTTCTCCCGCGGGAACTGGCGGAGTTTTGGTGGAGCATCCCTGTCTAAGAAAGATCGTCCGGAGAATCCAATGACGAATCCCGCCGAGTCCCCGAAGCAGGCGCCGCTATTTCCGGCTGCTCCTGCAACCAAGACCCCCGGGGTGAAAATTTGGATCGATCTGGACAACACGCCGCATGTGCCCTTCTTCATCCCCATCATCCGCGAATTGGAGCGCCGCGGACATGAGATCGTACTGACGGCGCGGGACGCCTATCAAGTGTGCGAACTGGCCGACAAGAAGAAGCTCCCCTACGTGAAAATAGGGCGTCATTACGGAAAAAAAATGACGCATAAGATTTTCGGTCTCTTTCGGCGTTCCGCTCAAATGCTGCCGTTTTATCGGCGCCACCGCCCCAAGCTCACGCTGGCCCACGGATCGCGGTCGCTGTTCCTTCTCAGCAAGCTGTTGCGCATTCCCTCCATCATCGTGATGGATTATGAACATGCCCGGAGCATCCCCTTTTCCCAGCCCCGCTGGGCGATCCTGCCGGAGGCTTTATCGGCCGATCCGCGGATCGCCCGGAGAAAGCGGGTCCGCTTTTACCGGGGGATCAAGGAAGATGTCTACGCCCCCGAATTCGAGCCGGATCCCTCCATCCGGGAGGATCTGGGATTGCGCGGGGATGCCCTCATCGTCACCGTCAGGCCTCCGGCGGACCAAGCCCACTATCGCAATCCGGAGAGCGATATTTTGCTGCAGGAGCTGATGTCCCGGATTTGCCGGACGCCGGGAATCCAGGCGGTTCTCTTATCGCGCAACCGGACCCAGGAAGCGGCTTTCAAGACCGATCATCCCGAGTGGTTCGCCGAGGGCAAGGTGATCGTCCCGCCCCGGGTCGTGGACGGCCTGAATCTCCTGTGGTTTTCCGATCTCGCCGTCAGCGGCGGCGGCACGATGAATCGCGAGGCGGCCGCCCTGGGCGTTCCCGTTTACAGCATATTCCGGGGAACCACCGGGGCCGTCGATCATAGGCTGGAAGAAACCGGCCGATTGACGATGATCCATACCAAGGAAGAGATCTGGACCAAGATCCGATTTGAGCGCCGCGATAAAAACGGGACTCCCGACCACCGTCCTCGTCCGGCCCTGGAGGATATCGTCAACCATATCGAAGACATCATACGCATCGAGCATGTGGGCCCGGTCAAACGAACCTAGGCCGGCCCTCCCGGCCCGGAATTTCCGGGGAAAGTCGAGAAAGGCGGAGATTCTTCCATGAAGGCTGTTAAAATCATTGTCGTGGCCGGGGCCCGCCCCAATTTCATGAAAGTGAGCCCTCTGCTGAAGCGGATCGCCGAGTTCAACGCCGGCCGGGAGGCCAACGCCGATCGGCTGGCCGCCCTCCTCGTCCATACGGGTCAGCATTATGACGCCAATATGTCCGAGGTTTTCTTCCGCGAATTGGGAATCCCTCAACCCGACATCAATCTAGGCGCGGGATCGGGGTCGCATGCCGTTCAAACGGCCCATATTCTCACGGGTTTTGAGACGGTCTGTGAAACGGAAAAGCCGGATTGGGTGGTGGTTGTGGGCGACGTCAATTCGACGATGGCCTGCACCCTGGTCGGCGCGAAAATGGGCATCCGCGTCGCCCATATCGAAGCCGGGTTGCGGAGCTACGACCGGACCATGCCCGAGGAAATCAATCGTCTGGTGACCGACGCGCTGGCGGACATGCTCCTGACGCCCTCCGCGGACGCCGGCGAAAACCTGCTTCGCGAAGGAGCGGCCCCGGACAAGATCAAATTCGTCGGCAATATCATGATCGATTCTTTATTGGACAATCTTCCGCAGGCCCGTTCCAGCGGTATTCTGGCCCGGCTTAAGCTCGAGCCGTCCCGTTTCGTCTATGTCACGCTGCATCGTCCGGCCAATGTCGATGAGCGCGACAATCTGGCGGCGATATGGACCGCGCTGAAACGGCTGTCGCGGACCATCCCCGTCGTCTGCCCGGTCCACCCGCGGACGCGGAAGAAGCTCGAAGACTTCGGCCTTCCGTCCCGCTCCGAGGAGCATTTCGCGCTTCTCGAACCTCTCGGCTACCAGGCCTCGCTCTGTTTGACTGAAAACGCGAGGGTCGTGCTGACCGATTCCGGCGGCCTCCAGGAGGAGGCCACATTCTTCCGGACGCCCTGCCTGACGCTTCGGCCCAACACGGAAAGGCCGGTCACCGTGACGATCGGCAGCAATCGCCTGACCCAAATAGAACGGCTGCCGGCCGACGTCGACGAGGCCCTGCAAGGCCCGGAACGAAGAGGACAAATCCCCCCGCTCTGGGACGGCCGGACGGCGGAAAGGACGCTGCGGCACTTGCTCGAGGCTTCCTCCCTATGCTGAAGGCGAAGCCGGAACCCGACGTTTCGGCGAGAGCGGGAGAGGTGACGGCCCGGCTGCTGGCCTATTGCCGGGCGAATCGCTGGGCCGGCTATGATCCTTACGACGCGTTGAACAGCCTCGTTTTCCGGAGCCTCCCTTTCCTGAACTTCAAATTAGCGCGCCTGATCCTGACCCAAGGGGTCAAACGGTGCCCGATCAATCTCAGACCCCTGTTGGCGGTCCCCAAATCGCCCAATCCCAAGGGGATCGCCCTTTTCCTTTCGGCTCTTGTCCGGCTGGAAAAAATCGGGCTGGTCGAGGAAGACGGGACGACGCGGTCCCTGGCGGAAATGCTTCTGGCTTTGAGATCGCCCGGCCGGCGGTATTCCTGCTGGGGGTACAATTTTGATTGGCAGACCAAAGGACCCCTCGTTCCCAAGGGATCTCCCAACATCATTTGTTCGACGTTCGCCGCCAATGCTTTATTGGACGCCTACGAACAATCGGCAGAACCCCGCTATCTTCAGGCGGCGACGAGCGCCGCGGAGTTCATTCTCGATGTGCTCTTTTGCCGCCTGGACGATTTTCAGGCCTGCTTGAGCTATACCCCGCTGGGCCGGGATGAAATCCACAATGCCAACCTGCTCGGCGCGGCCCTTCTCTGCCGCATCAGCCGGGCCTCCGGCCGGGAGGAGTTTCTCCGGCCGGCCCTCGATGCCGCGCGCTATTCGGTCCGCCGGCAGCACGATGACGGGGCCTGGGATTACGGCGAGGCGCCCTCCCAACGCTGGATCGACAATTTCCACACCGGCTATAATTTGACGGCGCTGAGCCGGATCGGCGCATACGGGGAAACGAAGGAATTCGAACCGGCCGTCCGGCGCGGGTTGCGCTATTATCGCGACCATTTTTTCCGGTCGGACGGAGCGCCCCGCTATTATCATGACGCCACTTATCCCATTGATATCCACAGCGCCGCCCAAAGCATCATCACGCTCGTTAACTTGGACGATCCAGGCCAGGGAAATCTCGACCTGGCCGAATCG
>PMCY01000142.1:0-5634 GCA_003154255.1 Candidatus Aminicenantota bacterium
GGCGATGGGCGAGATCGTCCAAGCCAGGACGAAGGAGAGGAAGATGAGACCGTTCTCGCCGAAATTCCTGAACGGATCGAGATAGCCGGACACGCCCGCCCTGGTTGCGGCCCGGACGGAAGCCGTCGGGGAATTATGGGCTCCCAGGAACACTGCCACGGCGATCATCCCGGCCGCCAAAAGGGCGCATTGGATGATGTCCGTGGCCACGACCGAGCGCAGGCCCCCGGCCAGGCTGTAGATCAGGACCACGGCCGTCCCCAGAGTGATGCAGGAGAAATAGGGCCAGCCTAGGAAAGCGCGCAGGAAATTCCCCAGGGCGACCATTTGGGAGGCCGCCAGAAGGGCCATGTACCAGACCAAAAGAACGGAGACGAGGTGGCGGACGCCACGGCCGTAGCGCAATTCAGCCAGATCGGGCAGGGTCAAAATCGTCAGGCGGCGGAGCGGCTTGACCAGGGCCAGGAGGATGAGCACCGTGGCCACGGCCGGAAGGCCGACCAGCCAGGCGGCGTTGACCCCGGAACGCATGGCCTCGTCCGTGGAGACGAGGATGGACGTGGCCCCGAACCACCCGGCAGTCAAAGAGAGCGCGACAAAAATCCCCGGCAGGGAGCGGGAGGCCAGGAAAAAATCCTCCAGCCCCTTCATGCGGCGCCGGGCGGCCAGCCCGACCCAAAGGACCAAGACGACATACGCCAGAAAAAAAACCAGGAATTCAGGTTTCATCGGCGCTATTTTATAACAGCATGCGGGAGATGCCACGCGGAAATTCCCAGGTCGCTGTGCTATAATCGCTGGGAATGAAAAACGCCTGTTCGATCCTCCTGCTTGCGGCCCTCTCTTGCGCCGCCCTGCCGGCTCAGGAGACGCCCCAGGCCCTCCTTCTCCGGATGGAAAAATCCCTGGCCGCGATCGACGCCTTTCAGTCCGATTTCGAACAGTCCTCCTATTCCCAGGCCGTGACCAAGCCGCTTTTCCAGAAAGGCCGGCTGACTTTCCGAAAGCCCGACCAGATGCGCTGGGAATACGCCGCTCCCGAGAAGAATATCTACGTCTTCAAGGACGGCCTCCTGCTGTCCTATTTTCCCGAGGACAACCAGCTCTGGCGCCAGACGATCCCCAAGGAAAAATACGAAACCGAAATCCTGGCCCTCCTGGCCGGCCGGGGCAGCCTGACCCGGAAATACGCGGTCGAGGACAGCCCTTTTCCGGGCGGCGGCCCGGGGATCGCCCAACTCAAGCTGACGCCCAAGGAAGAGTCGGATTACTCTTATCTCCTTCTCGAGCTCGACCGGACTGGAGTCGTGATCCGGAAGGTCATTTTCTTCGATTGGGGGGGCAACAAACAGGAATACGTCTTTTCCCGGTTCAAGACGGGGATCAAACCGTCCGACGACCTGTTCCAGATCAAGGTGCCCAAGGACTGCGAAATCATCGACGAAACGCGAACCGTTCGTAAATAAACTTAATCCTGGAGAAACCGTACTAATGCCCGAGGCCCGAGCGTCCTCGCAGCATGAAGACCAGGAGCTTGTCCGAAGATCCCTCCGCGGCGACAAGGAGGCCTTCGAGATGATCATCCATCGCTACCAGCAGCCGGTGGTCAACTACATCGGGCGCATGGTGCGCGAGCGGGAGATGGCCCTGGACTTCAGCCAGGAGATATTCCTCAAAGTCTATGCCTCGCTGGGGTCGTACCGTCCGCAGTACAAGTTCAGCACCTGGCTGTTCAAGATCGCCTCGAACTTCATGATCGACCACTGGCGCAAGAAAAAGCTGCCGACGACGTCGATCGACCAGTCGTTCGATTACGAGGATGACGGCCGGCGCCTCCAAGTCGCCGATGAAGCGCCGTCTGTCGGCCGCCAGTACGAGCTCAAAGAGATCCGCGGCCGGATCGAGGCCGGCTTGGACCGCCTGCCGCCGGCTTTTCGCGAGCTTTTCGTCTGGCGGCACGTCGACGGGCTGAGCTATGAGGAGATGGCCGAGATCAAGAAATTGCCCCTGGGCACGGTCAAGAACCGCGTCTTTCAGGCCAAGGAAATGCTGCGAAGGCTGTTGGGGGAAACGCCATGAGATGCTTCTCGATCGAGGAGCTGTACGCGTATCTTGACGGCGATCTGCCGCACGATGGGGTGCACTCCATCGAGGCCCATGCCATGGCCTGCGCCGAGTGCCGGGCGCTCCTCGAAGACCGCCGGGCTTTCCTTGAAGCGGCTGAATCCCTGCCCGATATCGAGATCCCGGCTTCTTTCGCTGCCACGATCATGGCCCGGCTGGAGACCGTCCCCGCCCCGCACCCGCGACGCCTTCCTGTCTGGACCTGGTTCGCCACGGCTTCGGCCGGCAGTGCGGCCTTCCTGGCCACGCTGGCCGGAATCGCCCTGCTCAGCGGGCAGAACCTCTGGGAATATCTGGTCCATTTGCAGCACGGGTTTATCAACTACCTACAGGGAGCGGCTACTGCCGTCATCCACCTGGTCAAATACATCCAGATATTCCTCAAGATCGCCGGCCAGTTCGCCATGGCCCTGGCCGACGTTTTCAAGCGGGCTTCGGCCTTCCTGACCCCGCCGGTCCAGGCCGCTTTCGCCGTTTCGGCCATCCTCATCCTGGCCATGGGCTTCGTCCTCTGGCGGCGCCGGACCCATTCCTTGGAGAACGATCATGATGAATAAGCGCCTTTTGGCCGTCATTCTGGCCGGTTTGGCCCTGACCGGCGCAACGATCCTGGCCGCTCAGGACCGCGGCGCCCGGGTCGGCTACAAGGACACCATCATCGTCGCCGTCGGAGAAACCCGCGATAATGTCGTCTCCTTCGGCGGGGACATTATCGTCGACGGCAAGGTCCGCAAGACGGTCTTCGCCCTGGGGGGTTCGATCACCGTGAGCGGCGAAGTCGGCGACGCCGTCGTCGGCATCGGATCGGCCATCACCATCAAGTCTTCGGCCGTCATCAAGGGCGACCTGGTCGGGATAGGCGGCACGGTGAGCAAGGAGCCCGGCTTCAAGGTCGAAGGCGACACCGTTTACCTCAAGTCCTCCGAGCTGAGCGGAAAGATATTCAAGGAAGGCTTGAAGGGCGTCTTCTCCGTCTCTTTCTGGCCCATCATCCTCATCTTCAAGCTGGTCAGCCTCTTCATCTGGCTGCTGGTGGGGATCGTCATGGCCGTCCTCTTCCCCCGGCAGATCACCTTCGCCGCCGGGGAGCTGCGCCGCAATTTCTGGCCGACGTTCGGGACGGGGCTGCTGGCCCTGGTCTGCTTCACCATCTTCGTCATCTTCGCCACCGTGCTTTGCTTGATCCTCATCGGCATCCCCATCGTGCTTTCGCTCGCCGTGGCCGGGATGATCGTCAAGGTCTTCGGCCGGATCGTCGTCCTCTTCCTCTTCGGGGAGAGCCTGGCCGCGGCCTTCAACAAGCGCTCAATCTCGCCGATCGCGGCGGTCCTGCTCGGACTGCTGGTCTTCGGCTTCATCGGGTTCGTCCCCGTCCTGGGTTTCTTCTTCTCCTTCGTGATGGGGATCATGGGTTGGGGCATCGCCCTGAGGACGAAATTCGGTACGGTCGAGAACTGGTTCCACCGCGGGCCGCGGCCTTTCGTCCAAGCGCCGCCGGCCCCTCCGGCTCCGCCCGAAAAAAAAGAAGCCGCGGCGGTCTGATTATTTTTCCAAAGCGGCCTTGACGCGCCCGGGCGTCATGGGGAGTTGATGGACGCGGGCCCCGCAAGCATCGAAGACGGCGTTGGCGACCACGGCCCCGACCGTGGTGATGGCCGGCTCGCCGCCGCCCGAAATGGGCATTTCGGGCGAATCGACCAACACGGTCTCGATCTTCGGCAGCCAGGAAAATCGCGGCAGCTCATAGGTGTCGTAATTGAGGTCCAGGATGCGCCGGTCCTTGAAATGGATCTCCTCCGTCAGGGCATAGCCCAAACCCATGGTCATACAGCCTTCGATCTGGATGCGCATACCCTGGGGATTGACGGCCACGCCGCAGTCGTGAGCGCAGACGATCCGTTTGACCCGGACCCGCCCGGTCGTCTTATCCACTTCGGCTTCGGCCATCGTGGCCACGTAAGTGCCGGCGTAATCCGAGCAGGCCAGGCCGAAGCCGCGGCCGCTGGGGGACTTGATGGGCGTCCAGCCGAATTTTTCCGCCGCCGCTTTCAACAGTCTTTGCATGCGGCGATCGGCCAGATTGTCCAGGCGGAAAGCCAGGGGGTCCTTCCCGGCTTTGGCGGCCATGATGTCGATCTGGCTCTCCCGGGCGAAGCCGTTGGTGTTGCTGGCCGGCGCGCGCCAAGCGCCGACATCGAAGGGATGGGCGGTCGCGGCCCCGCCGCCCCCGCCGCCCCATTCCCCGCGCACCACTGTCCGGTGGTGGGGGATGTCGTAGAACTGGGCCGCGCTGCGTTCGCCGGCGAAGAGCACTTCATAATCCCAGAAAACGATTTTCCCCGCCTCCGATATGCCGGACTTGATCTTGACGATAGCGGCCGGCCGGAAGGTGTCCCAGAAAAATTCGTCCTCGCGCGTCCAGGCCACCTGCACGGGCTTCCCCGTCGCTTTGACCAGCCGGGCCGCCTGGACGGCTTGCAGGTTGCGGCTCTTGCCCCCGAACCCTCCGCCGACAAAGGGCATGATCACGTGAACGCTCGCCGCGGGAATACCCAGGGTCTGGGCCATTTCGTCCTTCAGCCGGAATGGGGCCTGGGTGGAAGCCCAAACCGCGGCTTTTCCATCTTTGAGCTCAACCAGGGCCGCGTGGGGCTCCATTGTCGCATGGGCCACATAGCTGTTGTAATAGATCTCGTCAAAGGAGACGGCCGCAGCTTTGGCCCCCACGGCAAGGTCGCCGCCGTGAGCGGACGTTTTACCCTCCGGGGCGTTCTTGGCCAGATGATCGAAGATGTTTTTATCGTCAAGACCGTTCTCCACAAAAGTCCACTCGGCCTTGACGACCGCAAGAGCGGCGCTCGCGGCATCCGGAAATTCATGGAGAACGGCGATGAGGTCGCCGTCTCGGACGACCTTGGCTCCGGCGATTTTTTCGGCCCCCGAAACGTCCAACGATTTGAGCTTGGCGCCCTGGGCCGGCGGCCGCAGAATGCGGGCGTAGAGCATGCCGGGCAGGCGTATGTCGGCGGCGTAATGGGCCCGGCCCGTGGACTTGTCCACGGCGTCCCGGTGCATGGCCGGTGTGCCCATGACCTTGAACTCGGCCGGCTTTTTGAGCCCGGGCTTGGGATCGACATGGCGGGCGATCGCCTGTCCTTGGGCCAGCTCGCCATAGGTCATTTTATGGGCCGGCTTGGATTTTTCGAACACCGCCCCGTTTCCGGCTTGGAGCCGGTCCTGGGGCAGATTCATCTTTTCAGCCGCCAATTCGATCAGGACGGCCCGGGCCTCGGCCGCGGCCGCGCGCAAAGCAGGCCCGAAAGCGCGGATGCACTGCGAGCCGAACGTGCCCATGTCGTAGGGACAGAGGTCGGTGTCGCCCATGACCATGTCCACGGCGGAGGGCGAGACCTCGAGCTCCTCGGCCAGCATCAACGGGAGGGCGGAAATGGCCCCCTGGCCCTGCTCGATCTTGCCGGTGAAGCAGGTGACCCGGCCGTCCGCGCCGAT
>PMCY01000142.1:5707-8046 GCA_003154255.1 Candidatus Aminicenantota bacterium
CACGGCGGCCAGGATCATGCCCGACGTGCAATACCCGCATTGCATGGCGTCGTGTTCGACGAAAGCCTGCTGGACGGGATGGAGCGTCTCGCCGCGGGCCAGCCCTTCGATCGTCCGCACGGTCTTGCCCCGGACGGATTTGAGCGGAAGCTGGCAGGACTTGACGGCCTCCTCGTCGACGAGCACGGTGCAGGCCCCGCAGTAGCCTTCGCCGCAGCCGAATTTCGTTCCGGTCAGGCCGAAATCGGTTCGCAGCACCCAAAGCAGGGGACGCTCGCCGTCGGCTTCGACGCGCACGGATTTTCCGTTGAGGGTGAAGGGGATGGTTTCGATCATGGCCGTTCCTCCCTTGTCTAATGATTACACCACGGGCGGGGGGAAGTCAAAAGCTCAAGATGTGATAAAATTACTTTTCCCATGAAGGATCAAACCATGAACGAGACCCTGCAGACGATCGCCCGGCGCCGCAGCGTGCGCCGATTCAAAGACGAACAGATCGGTGAAGCCGAGCTCCGGGCCATTCTGGAAGCCGGCCTCCAGGCCCCCAGCGGGCATAACGACCAGTCCTGTTTCCTCCTCGCCGTTCAGGACAAGGCCGTCCTGAAGGCCATCAGCGAGGGCAGCAAGGCGGCCATGAGGATGTCTCCCGTCGACTGGGTGGCCGGCGCCGGGGCCAACGAAAAATTCCACATCTTCTACGATGCGCCCACGGCCGTCATCGTCGCCGCCCGCAGGGACGCCGTATCGCCCCTGGCCGACGCCTGCGCCGCCATCCAGAACATGCTTCTGGCCGCCGAAAGCCTGTCCCTCGGCTCCTGCTGGATCGGGTTCGTCCGCTATCATTTCCAAGACTCGGACGCCTACGCCAAGCTGGGCATACCCGAAGGATATGAAGTCCAGTATGGCGTGGCCCTAGGCTGCCAGCCGGACGGCCCGGCGGGCAAACCTCCGGCCCGCAAGCCGGAACGCTGTTACCGCATCATCAAGTAAGCCGCGGCCGCGCCGTCCGCGTCCGGCGGGACTCACTGGATTCCAGCCAGCTGAATGTCATGGACCAGAACATTCCGCGGCGTGGCCGGCATGCGCTCCTGCGACACCCTCCGCACGAGCAGGCCGCCGGCCTTTTCGAAAACAAAAGTGGTGGTCTGGAGGGGGCCGTCCGTCTGCAGGGTCACGTATTGATTGTCGGTCTTGAACACGCGGACGGTGAACCCCGTCAGCGGATCGCGGTCGATGATTTGGCCGACGGCGAGCCCGGCCAGGATGTCGGGCGGTATGGCCAAGGGCGGAAGGCTGCCCGATCCGTTGACGCCGTTCGATTCCTCGGGCAGGACCGATCCCTTGGTCTGGGAACGGACACGGAGCCACATCCAGTTCGAGCCGGCGCGCGAAACTTGAAAATCGACGGCCAGGGCCAGGAGCGTCGGAGCGATCCCCGGCCCCTGTAGCCCGAATTGGCCCCGATAGGAGATGGCTTCCGCGCCGCGCAGGCTGTCCGGAAGGGGACGGCCAAGCCAGGGCAGATTCAATTGCCGGGCTCCGCGGAACGAAAGAAACGTGGCGTAAGAAACGGAATCCGGAAGCATCTGGCTGTGGTCGCGGATCGCGGGCGCTTCGCGGGTCAGGCGGCTGAGATAGAGCAGATAACCGGAGGCCTGGTCATAGACATAAGTGGCCCGGCTGGCATCGCCGATTTCGGCGATGTAGGTGGCCTGATAAGTCCGGCCGGCCTCGTCCCTCCAGGCCATGGTCCGGGCCATAATCCGGCCCGGCAGCGGGGCCCCGGCCCAGGGATTCTCCCGCAGGATCCGGGCCTGCCGCCGCGGGTGCATCCACAGGTCGCCGCCGTTCTCCGCCGCGACCAGGGAATCGGTGCTGGATTTGAGGAGAGGGGTCGGGTCGTTGCCGTTGAAAAGATAGAACGGTTCGGCCAGGGCGATCGTGTTCTCGTCCCCTCCGACGACGGTGGCCTGGACCAATCCGTGCGAGGAATAGCCCTTGCGCTCGGTGGAATACAGGCGGCCCTGGGCGTCCCGAAAGTTGCCTTCCTCGTCGGGAACCCAGCCATTGACGCTCCCGGAAAGGCTCCCGGTCATCAGGTAGAAGGTCAGGCGGAGCCCGGGGCGCACACCGTCGGGAGCGGGAATCCTCTCTTTGGCCGGGACCGGCCGAGGGCCCGTCCCTTCTCCGGGCCGCTCGGCGGGAGCCGCCGGCCCGTTCGGCGAGGGCGCGGGGCCGGGACTCTTCTTGCAGGCCGGAAGCAGGCCGGCGCATAGGATCGCGCAGGCCGCCAAAATCTTGAATCCGGAAGGGGGGCTGGGGGGCATGAGGCGGCTCCT
>PMCY01000251.1:0-2656 GCA_003154255.1 Candidatus Aminicenantota bacterium
ACTGCCGCTGGCGTTGTCGTCCGCGCCGGGAAAGTGGAATCCCATATGGAATCCGTTATGGTCGAAGTGCCCGCCGATGACGATGACGTCTTTCCTCAGGACCGGGTCCGAGCCCTCGATGTAGCCGGCCACGTTGTAGCCGATCCCGTCGGCATGGTGCTCGGATTCGACGGCGTAGCGGACCTTGGATTGCAGGACGAAGCTGAGGGGCTTCTTGAAGTTCTGCAATATTTTTTTGAGATCGGCGCTCGTCGTTCCGGCCTCCTTCAGGATCGTATCGGCCGCCTTTTCGCTGATCATGGCCGGCAGAAAGCCCTTCAGCCAGTCACCGTTGGGGTTGGAGATCGGCTCGGGATAGATGTAAAAGAGCCCCAGGGCGCCCTTGTCCAGGGCGGTTTTCATCCGGGTGCGGTGCTCGTCATGGCGCTGCAGGCGGGGGTCGCGCAGGGCCGGCTGGCCGCGGAAGCAGAGGACGATCTTGCCCTTGACGTCGAGACCGGCGTAATCGTCATAGCCCAAATCGGGGGCGCTGATGCCCCAGCCGGCGAAGACCAGGCCGGCCTCGACCTTGCCGCTGTCGCTGAAGAGAAGGGGCAGAAAGTCTTTGTTGGCTTCGAGCTTCTTCCCCGCGGCGTCGCCGGCCAGAAAAAGAGTCAATTCGGCGCTCTTGATGATCGTATAGGGGGAGGGATAGGGTTGGAGATAGCCGTTTTTGGCGTCGATGGGCTTGAGTCCCCATTGTCTATACAAAGCCGCGGCCCACTTGGCCGCCGCCGTATAGCCGTCGGAACCGGTCAGGCGGCCGGCGAAGGCGGGCGAAGACAACTGTTTCACGTAGCCGTAGGCGGCCGTTCCTTGAATGGCGGCCAGCCCTTGGGCCAGGTCGGGAGACAGGACGGGTTTGTCCTGGGCCGCGGCCGGAACGGAGAGAGCGATGGTGAGGACGAGAGTGAAGAGGGCACGGGTTTTCATGGATCAGAATCTCCTTGAGGGCGGCTGGCCGCGCAGGCGGCGCCGGCGTTCGAATTCCGCACGGACGGGCTTGTCCAGGACCAAAAAATAATAGATGGTCAAACCGCAGAGCATGACCAGAAACCGCCAGGTGTTTCCCTGGACCAGGGACACGAAGGCGTAGACAATGATCGCCGCGATGAGGGCCAGGTGAAAGAGGGCGAACAGGGTATCGCCCAACCGGCCCAGTTTCGAATCGGTCATTTCGTTTCGGCGCGCCGGACGGACAGGATCGTCACCGTTGTGCGGGGGGCGTCCGCGTTGCCTTTGATCGTCGCCGTGGGCGTCAGGGCGATGGCGTCGACGACGTCCATCCCGGCGACGACTTTGCCGAAAACGCAGTATCCGAATCCGTCGACCGAATTGTCCTTGTGGTTGAGGGAGTCGTTGTCGGCGTGGTTGATGAAGAATTGGGAGGTGGCCGTATGCGGCTGGTCCGTGCGGGCCATGGCGATCGTGCCGCGCAGATTCTTCAAGCCGTTGCCGGCTTCGTTCTTGATGGCCGGCTTTTCCGGCTTTTCCTTGAAGTCGGGGGTCAATCCGCCGCCCTGGATCATGAAATCCTTGATGACCCGGTGGAAGATGGTCCCGTCAAAGAATTTGGCGTCGACATAGGCCAGGAAATTGCGGACGGTGAGGGGGGCCTTATCGGGATAGAGCTCGATCCTGATGTCGCCCTTGCTGGTTTTGAGAATGACGGACGGGTTGGCTGCTCCGGCCGTTGCCGTGCCGAGGACCAGAAGGCCGAAACCGGCTAGGATCAGCAGGGGGATCAAACGGCTGCGCATCATGGGGGTCTCCTTTTCCGGGCGCGTGGCCGGCCCGAAACGGCACGATAGCAGAATCGGAGCGCCAATTCAACGGAGCCTCCGGCGCCGAGGCCGGGGCTCCGCGGGGAAACCCGACTCTCTTGCTTTTTGCCCGGGCCTGTCATACAAATACTCCCTTCCAATCCCCTCCTGGAGGCCCGCATGAAACATCGCCAGCCCGCCATCCTTCTCGCTCTTCTCCTGGCCGCGTCCTGGACGCTGGCCGGCGCCCAACCCCGCCAGCGGCCGGCCGCGCCCCTGACCGAGGAGCAGAAGCTCCTCGAGGCCATGCATCTCATCTCCAGCGAGACGCTGTTCGGGTACGTCAAGGAGCTCTGCTCCGAAAAATACGCCGGCCGGCTGACCGGCACGCCTGAATTCAACGCCTGCGCGGACTGGGTGGCTTCGCTCCTCAAGTCCTGGGGCGTCCAGCCGGCAGGGGACCGGGGGACCTTTCTGCAGGCCTTCCCCAATCCCTACTCGCTTGTTTTCAAAGGCGGCTTGCTGACGATGAACATCCCGGTCAAGGACGGCATCATCAGGAAGTCCTATAAATATGAAGACGAATTCATACCCGGCGGGACGACCGATTCCGGCGAGGTCACGGCCGAAGTGATTTATGTCGGCTTCGGCATCACCGCCCCGGAACTAGGCTATGACGATTACGCCGGCGTCGACGTCAAGGGCAAGATCGTCCTCATGGACCCCGAAGTCCCCTTTGCGCTGGGAGCGAACAACCTCGACCAGTTCAGGAAATGGCGGCCGTACTCCTTCCATCAGTATAAATTGGAGAACGCCGTGGCCCACGGGGCCAAGGGCCTGATCTACAATTACGG
>PMCY01000251.1:2707-7031 GCA_003154255.1 Candidatus Aminicenantota bacterium
GTGGCCGAACGGCATCCCGAAGGGATCGGCTACAACGTCCTGGGCGTCATTCCGGGAAGCGATCCGGTGCTGAAGGACGAAGTCATCATCATCGGTGGGCATCTCGACCATCTCGGCCGCCTCTGGGAGTTGATGCCGGGGGCCAACGACAACGCCACCGCGGTGGCCGTCGGGCTGGGTGTCGCCGAGGCCATGGCCAAGAGCACGATCAAGTCCAAGCGGACCGTCCTTTTCATCTTCTTCGGCAGCGAGGAGCAGGGTGTGGCCGGATCCGACTATTATTGCGAACACCCCGTCTATCCGTTGGACAAGACGCTCGTCTTCATCAACATGGAAGGGCCTGGGGTGGGGGACAAGATCTCGGCCTCGGGTGGGACGACCTACCCGACCTTCTGGTCGATCATCGAGAACGCCAACCAAAAGTACATCCACAGGCAGCTTTCGACCGGTCCGACATCCTATCCAGCGCGGCCGCGGCAGGATTCGGCCCGTTTCTTCTGGAAGGGCGTTCCATCCCTGACCTTCGGTTCCTACGGCAAGAACATCCCCTATCCGGCGTACCACAATACGAAAGACTCGCTCGACTTGATTACGCCCGAGATCATGGAGGCCACGGCCCAATTGTTTTTCATGGCCATCATGGACATGAACAACCGGCCGACGCTCAATTTCCGGGCGAATTGACGGAAACAGGGGGACGCCATACCCAATTCCCTTGTTTCGTTTCCATGAGCGAATTCATGAAGAAGATATGCCGGCTCCTGGGCCTCAACTATGTCTGGTGGCACTGGAGATGGCTCAATTTCAAGAGGCGGATTACAGATTCCTTTTCGGCGGGCCGGTCCCCGTCCCGCGGCTCGAGCGCGGGGCGGTCGATCTGCCGCTGCGGGGCCTTGGCGGGCGCGGGCCAGCGCCGTTGCGCCGTCTGCGGCGAGCGGCTTCCCTCGGCGGCCGGCCGCGCCCTCCGCGGAATCCTGGGATCCGCCGGATTGGGCCGGGCCCCTGTGACCGGGGTGTTGGCGACGGCCATCATCCTGGATTTCCTGGCCCAGGCCGCGATGGGCGGCGCCGAGGGCATCCTGCGGCCGGGCGTCATCGCCCTGCTCCGGTCGGGCGCGTTGGAGACGCAGCTGGTGGCGATGGGCCAATGGTGGCGGCTTCTGACCTGCATCTTCGTCCACATCGGCATCATCCACCTGCTCTTCAACCTGTCCGCCCTGTTCAGCGTCTCCCGCTTCCTCGAGCCGGAGATCGGATCGTCCCGCTTCCTGGCCCTGTTCCTATTGACGGGAATCGCGGGTTCCGCATCGTCCTACGCCTTGAGGGGTGAGGTCGTCATGGCCGGAGCCTCCGGGGCTCTCTTCGGCCTGATCGGGTTTTCGGTGGCTTTTTACCGTCGGCAAGGCGGAACCGCGGCGCGCAGCATCCAGGCCTTCATGCTCCGCTGGGCGGCCTATGGGTTCCTCTTCGGCCTCATGGTCCGGGCCGACAACATCGCCCACGCCGGGGGATTCGGCGCCGGCTTCCTCATCGGCTCGATCATGGAGATCCGGTCCGACCAGCGGGCCCGGCTGGCGCCGCTCTGGAACGCCCTGGCCGCGGTCCTCCTCGGCGCCGCGCTCCTGAGCTTCGTCCTCCTGATCCGGACCCCGCTGCCGATTCCTTGAAAAGCGGGGGATGCGGTCCCGCGTCCCCGATCAGATATGCAGCTCGACGACGTCCTGGTCCTGCAAGATCTCGTCGCGGGTGACCATCTGCCCAGTGTAGGAGCCCTCGCGCCAGAGCCGGGCGTAGGCCAGCTTCTCGGCGAAATCCTTATGCACAGAGCGGGCGATGTCCAGGACATTGGCCCCTTTCTTCAGGACGTGGGGATCTTCATGCTCGACTTTTTTTCCGGGCGGCTTGCTGTAGGCCCGGATGACCTGAAGGAGATCAAAGATCCGGCGCCGCAGCTCCTCCAGCCCCTCGCCCGTCTCGGCTGAAACCGGGATCAGAGGAAGATGGGACTCGTAGAAGAATTTCAGGGCTTCGCGGTTCTCGCCTGAGGGATCGAGCTCGGATTTGGCGGCCAGGAGAAGGATCCGCTTGCGAAAGATGCGGACGGCTTCATCGACCGGGGGGACATGGTTTTCGGGCACGAACTGCACCTTCTTTTCCTTGAGCCGGGCGAAGAGCGTCTCCAGGAGGCCGGGGGAGTCGGGATTGGCCGCATCCACCACGATCAGCGCGGCATCGGCGAGTTTGATCAGCTCGACCTGCCAGCTTTCCAGGTATTCGGCGGTGATCGGCGGCATGTCGATCAGCTGGATTTTGACGTTCTCGAACTTCATCATGTACGGGGCCGGGACCCGGGTGGTGAAAGGATAATCGCCCACTTCGGGCTCGGCGCCCGTCANNGGCGCTTTCTGGATCTCCTCCTTGAGCTTGGCGATCTTGGACTTGAGCTGGGCCTGAAGCTTCTCGGTGGCCTTGTGCTTGGGCATCAGGGCCAGCATCTCCTGCATGATCTCGAGACGCTCCTGCGGCGCCGTCGCCGTGCGAAGCTTTTTTTCCGCTTCCATGTACTGGGGAGTGAGGTTCGCGGCCATGATTCCGTCCGCCGGAATTATACCAAAAAGAGGGCTCGGATGTTCGGAGGCCAGATTCGCTCGCTCTCCCCGTACCGTTTTTTTGCAAAAAAACCGGGCGAGGCTGCTTCCATCGCCGCCCCGCAAAAGCCTAAAAATTCGATTTTTTGGCACGCCTGTTTGGCCATGTTGTTGCGTATTGAGAACTGACCCCTTTCGCCCCAAGGCGTTGCGCCCCGGGTCCATTCCTCCACAAAATCTTGTGGAATCGGATGCCATATTTTCTTTGCCTCGAAGCTCGATTTGGGGTATAATTTTTATTCTGGAGAAGGACTTTTTTCCGTGAGAGAAAGGCATATATATATCGTCTGATATCAATGAGATAGGTAACCATGACTGAACAGAAATATACGGCTGAAAGCATCAAGGTCCTCAAGGGCCTGGAAGCGGTCCGCAAGCGGCCCGCCATGTACATCGGCAGCACCGGGACGGAGGGCCTCCACCACCTCGTCTATGAGGTCGTGGACAACTCCATCGACGAGGCCCTGGCCGGGTTCTGCAAGAACATCGAGGTGTACGATCCACGTCGACAACTCCATCACTGTCGATCGACGATGGCCGCGGCATTCCGGTGGGCATGCATAAAACGGAGAAGAAGTCGGCGGCCGAGGTCGTCATGACCATGCTCCACGCCGGCGGCAAGTTCGACAATAAGACGTACAAAGTCTCGGGCGGCCTGCATGGGGTCGGCGTCTCGGTCGTCAACGCCCTGTCCAAGCGCCTGGACCTCGAGATCAAGACGGAAGGCGGCATCTACGTCCAGAGCTACGAACGGGGCGTGCCGCTGGCTAAGCTCAAGGCCATCGGCAAGACCAAGAAAACCGGGACCAAGACCACGTTCTGGCCGGACGATGAGATCTTCGAGACGACCGAGTACAATCTCGAAATCCTGACCCAGCGCATGCGCGAGCTGAGCTTCCTCAACCGCGGCATCCGCATCCTCATTACCGACGAGCGCAGCGGCAAGTCCCACGACTTCCAGTACAAGGGCGGCATCCTGGAGTTCGTCCAGTACCTTAACCAGAACAAGGACGTCCTCAACCCCCGGCCCATCCTCTTCGAGTCCACCAAGGACGACATCATCGTCGAGCTGGCTTTCCAGTACAACTCCGCCTACAGCGAAAACATCTTCACCTTCGTCAACAACATCAACACCCATGAAGGCGGGACCCATCTCATCGGTTTCAAGTCGGCCCTAACCCGCTGCCTCAACTCCTACGCCGAATCGCACAACATGCTCAAGGACTTGGGGTCGAGCGGTTTATCCGGCGACGACGCCCGCGAAGGCTTGACTGCGGTCCTCAGCATCAAAATGCGAGACCCCCAATTCGAAGGCCAGACCANNGCATCGTCGAGTCGCTGGTCAACGAACAGCTGGCCGCCTACCTCGAGGAGAACCCGACCAACGCCAAGCGCATCATCCTCAAGGCCCTGGAGGCCGCCCGGGCCCGCGAGGCGGCCCGCAAAGCCCGGGACATGGCCCGGCGCAAGAGCGTCCTGGAGTCCTCCTCCCTGCCCGGCAAGCTGGCCGACTGCCAGGAGCGCGACCCGGCCCTGGCCGAGCTTTACCTGGTCGAGGGCGACTCCGCCGGCGGATCGGCAAAAATGGCGCGCAACAAGGAAACACAGGCCATCCTGCCGCTCCGCGGCAAGGTGCAGAACTCGTGGGAAATCGAGCCCGGTCGTCTCTTCGCCAA
>PMCY01000367.1:0-3371 GCA_003154255.1 Candidatus Aminicenantota bacterium
TTCGGTGATTTTGTACGCCATCGTTGTCCTCCAATAAAAAGTGTGTGTTATTATCGCCCTTTTCAGGGCGCTTGGCAAGACTCCCGCCTCATTTCGCGGTTTCGAGCTTGCCGGCTTTCTGACCCGCGTCGTAGCCGAAATACGATTGGGCGTATTCGGTCTGAATCCGCTTGTAGAGAGCCAGGGCCCCGGCTTTGTCGCCCTTCTTTTCCAGGGCTTCGGCCTTGTGATAAAGCACCGCATCAAGATTGTAATCCTTGGGCTTGGCCTCTTCGACGGCTTGCAGAATCTTGACGGCCCGGTCGTAATCGCCCCTCAGGATGGCGATCTGGCCGGCCAGGTCCTGGGCCTGATAATAGAAGAAATCGCGCGCTCCGCCGGACACCCCGCTGAGGGCTTTTTCGGCCTTGTCCAAGGCCCCTTGTTCGACCCAATAGGACGCCAGCTGGGCGGCGGCGACGCGGGCGAATTTGCCTTTCCGGGCGGCTATTTCGAGCTTGGAAATATTCTGAGGATTCTTGGTCAGGTCGCTCCGCAAAGTCAGGATCTCGCCGAGAGCGGCGCTGTCCTTGCGGTTCTGGATGCCGTTTAGAACTTGAACGCCCGTCCAGAGCACAGCCAGTCCAACAAGGACGGCGGCGGCGATGATAAGTTCCTTCCTCCACTTCTGGACGAAGTCGAAGAGCCAGCTGAATCCGTGAACGAATTCGTCTTCTTTGAGCTTCTTCTTGGTCTCGCGTTTCATGGGGCTTCCTCTCGGGTGCGGATGAACAGGGGAATTTTTACCATATTCCCCCCTAAAAAGGAAGTCCGGGCAGGCTCCTCCTCCGGGATTCTACTTCTTCGTCCGGGCCAGTTCGGCCAATACCGCAATCACTTCCGGCCCTCCAATCTCGGCCAGGGCCTCGATGGCGGCTTTTTTTACCTCGGGATTGGCATGCGTGCGGGCCACGTTTGCCAGGGCGGGCAGGGCTTTGCCCTGGGGCAGCTCAGCCAGGACGGCGACCGCGGCTCTCTGCACCTCGGTCTCCTTATCATTGAAGGCGGCCCGGCTCAAGGCGGCAACCGCGCGTTCGGAGGCTTTTTCGGCCAATCCCTCCAGCGCGGCTTCTCGCACGGCTTTGTCCGGGGATTTCCCGGCCGTTTCAATTAGCACGTCCAGGGCGGCCGGGACGCTTGAAGAAGCCAAAGCCTCGACGGCCGCTTTGCGGACCTCGACCGAGCGATCTTCCCCTATGAGCCGGCGCAGAACCTCGACGGCCCGCGGAACGGGCTGGTCGCCGAGGGCCGCGGTCGCCTCCCGCCGGAAGGCTTCGGGGGACGAAGTGGCCGCGGCCCGTTCCAGAAACGGAAGGGCGATCCCGGGAGCTTGATGCAGTCCGGCGGCCTGAATGAGATCCTTTTTGGCCTCGAGCCCTGCCGGGCCGGAATAGAAACGCTCGAGAGCGGCCATGCTGTCCGAATCCCCGGCCGGCCCCAACCAAAATAGGGGCGCGCCCTTGGGATCGAACAGGGATTGGACGTCGCAGATCTCGATCTCCAAGGGAACAGAACCGGACGAAGGCCGGAACCGCAGGAGGATGGCGATATCCTTGTCGACAATGCTTTCCGGCCGGGTCCGACCGTCGATCTCATCGAGGGCCTTCCGGGCCGCTTCCTTGATGTTCCGTTCATCCGCCTCGGGATCGGCGGCCGGACGTCCGCGGCCGGAGAGAATCCGGTCCAGCGTCCAGTCGTCGGCCTTGGGCGGCCAATTCCAAGAGCCGATGAATGAATTTTCGGACATCTTGCGGCGGATGGAGTACCCGGCCCAAAATCCGTCGGCAAAAGCACCTTCCTTCGCCGTACGGAAGGCCCAATCCCAGCGCGCCGTCAGGGAGGCCCCGGGATCCGGATGCTTAAAAACGCGGCCGGGGGCGGCCCAAGCCGCCCCCGACAGGATGATGAGAGTCAAAACCAAGGACCGCAAGCGGAAAGAGTCCACGGCCATCTCAGAGTCCGCTGACTCCGTCCTTTTTCTTCAAGATCTGCAGAATGGCCTCACGAGCCTTGGGCGTCTTGATTTCGCCCAGGGCCGAGACCGCCGCCGTCCTCACCCGGACGTCGGGATCGTTGTGGGCCGTTTCCAGAAGGACCGGGACGGCTTCATCGCTTTTTGATTCCCCGAGAGCCGCGATCACCTCCCGCTTAACCTCGGAGTCCTTCTCCTCCTTGAGGATCTGAACCAGAGTTTGGACGGGCGCGGGCTTTTCCTCGTCGTGCTCCGCGATGGCCGAAACGGCGGCCTTGCGGGCCTCGGGACTCTTGGCTCGGCGATAGAGGTCGAGAAGCATGGCCAGCCGGCCCGGCGTTTCCTCTTCGGCCAGGGCGAACACGGCCTCCTTGGCCAGCTCGTCGTTTTCCTTGGCCAGGGCGATGGTCATGAGCATCTCCCGGGCGCCGGCCGCGCCGCTCTCATGGACGGCGAACAGGACGGCCTTGCGCACTTCCATGTCCGCCGACGCGGCCAGGATGCCCTTCAAGGCCTCGAATGTCTGGGGCTCCTTCCGCTCGCCGATGAGCATCACCGCCGTCCTCCGGATTTCCTGATCCGGATCGTTCAGGGCCAGGTCGCGCAGGGTAGCGACCAGAACGGGATGTTCGCGTTCGGCCAAGGCCCTCAGAGCCTCGACCCGCATTTCCGTGGATTTGGATTCTTTCAAGATTTGCTGCAGGGCGGCCGCCGCCTCGGCATTGTCGAATTGCCCCAGTCCCCGAAGCGCGGCCTGGACAAGCTCCCCATCCTTGGCCGTCAGCGCGATCTGCTTCAGATAAGGAATGACCTGGAGGTCTTCGCTGTCGGCCAGGGCGGACACCGCCATCTGCTTGATCTCGGCCGAGGGGTCGTTCTGGACGACGTCCTTGAGAAAACGCATGGATTCGGGGGTTTTCTTCGATCCGATCGCCTGGAGGGCCCGCTCGCGGATTTCGGGCAATGGATCGGACTTGGCGATTTCCATCAGCTTCTGTACGGCTTTGGGATTCTCGGTGTCCTCGAGGACGGAGACGAGCCGTTCGCGCAGCTTGGGCTTGGCCTTCGGATCATACAGACCAAACAAGGTTTGCACGGCGTTCTCGTCCCCCATATCCTTAAGGGCATAGAGCGCGGCCATGGCCACGTCCTCGTCGTCCGCCGCGCCCAATGATTTGATGATCGCCTGATATTCGGGTTTCCCAGTCTTGGCCAGCCGGCGTCCCAGGGCGACCAGGCTGGTCCTGGCGTCATCGGCCCATTCGCTTTCCGGGTAAACTTTCAGAAACTCCTGATAGCCGCGAAACGCTTCGTCCAGCTTCCCTTGTTCTTCCAGGACGTGGCAGCTCCAGAATCGGGC
>PMCY01000367.1:3411-5205 GCA_003154255.1 Candidatus Aminicenantota bacterium
GATCATGAACAGGACTCCTTTCGTATGTTTTTTTTAAAAAGCGGATTTCGGCGCCGGCGGCGCGGTCAGGCCCGAAAGCACGGCGGCGGAACTTCCGGATGCGCCCCGCATCCGGGCCAGATTGATCTGGAAAATGACATCCCGGCCTTCGATACCGGCCCGGATGATGTCGACGGCGTCCAACCCATCTTCGGCTTTGAGATTGGCGATCTGCAGCAGGATCGTCTGGAGATCCGAGACGAGCCGCTCCAGGCGGCGCTTTTTGGCTTTGGCCAGATCGCCGCGCAGATCCGCCGCTTCGCGGAACAAGGCCCGGGAGGCGATCTTCCGGCCGGGCAGATCCAGTCCGTACACGTCTTTATCGGCCGGAAGGTCGTTCACCAAGGCCAGCAGGATCCGCTTGGACCGATCGAGATAGCGGTTCGTCCGGATCTCCAAGTCGCCGGCCTGGAGAACGCCGGAGACGGCCGGAACGGACGGATGGGGCGCCCGGGTACTCCAGCGGCCGATCATGATCCCGGCGACAATGAGCGCCGCCGCCGCGGACGGCAACGCCAGCCGGCGCCAGAATAGATGCCGGCGGAGTGCGGACCGGCGCACCGTCCCCGGGCGAATTAAGGGCGCCGCCTCGGTTTCCAGGCGGGCCTGGAGGCGATCCCAATAGCGGTCCCAATATTCCGGCCCAGGATCGGGCTCCGGCTTCCTTTCGGTTGCCATAATGACCTCCTGCAAGCCCCGCCATTCCTCACGGCAGGAGGGGCAGGCTGCGGCATGGCGATCCAGGGCCTCCCGGCCGGCGGCGTCGAGAGTACCGGCCATCCATTGGCAAAGACTTTTCCGCTGAAGCCGGCATTCAAACATGGGGAACCTCCTCGGACAGACGCAAACCCGCCTCGGACAGCTCTCGTCGCAGCTTGCGTCCCGAGCGGAATAGATAGCTCTTGACCGATCCGACCGAGACGTCCAGGACTTCAGCGATCTCCCGCAAGTTCAGCCCGTGATCGAAGCGCAGGATGAAAGCGGTCCGCTCCCGTTCCGAGATCCGATCGAGGGCCGCATCGAGCTTCTTCCGGAGCAGGGCCGCCTCCGCCGCGCGGGCCGGATCCGGAGGGCCGGAAGACGTTTCGACCGCTTCGGGCCGCGGATATTCCTGCGGAAAGAAAGGCCGTTTGCGGATGTGGTCGATGGCGGTATTGACGACGACACGGTAAAGCCAGGCGTTGAGGCTGGACCCCTTGCGGAACGTTCCAATCGAGCGGAAGACCTTGATGAACGCGGTTTGGGACACGTCCTCGGCGTCGGCATGGTTGCGGGTATACTGGAAGGCCAGGCCGTAGAATTTTCTTTTATACGCCTCGACCAATTCGCGAAAGGCTTCGGGGTCGCCCGCCAGCAGGCGCGCCTCCAGCCCGGGGCTGAGGTCGATATCCGGGTTTATCTTCATTCCACTGTAAAGACGGGCCCAACCGCGGAGAGGTTGGCAGAACCCTATTGAAACATAGTTTGACGCGCCGATCGAGGGTGGGATAATATCGGGCGGCCAGGCCGCTATGAACCGATTGGACGCTTTCCGAACCGCCATCATCCGCACACCGGGCCCCGACTGCGGAGAAGGCCTGACGACGGCCGGTTTGGGCGCTCCGGATTTTTTCCGTCTCCTCGAACAGCATTGCGAATACGTCCGGCTGCTGGCCGAAGCCGGCCTGGAAATCGTCCGGCTGCCGCCCGCGTCCGGGTTCCCGGACGCTTATTTCGTCGAGGACCCCGCCGTCGTTTCGCCCGAGATCGCCGTCA
>PMCY01000163.1:0-11734 GCA_003154255.1 Candidatus Aminicenantota bacterium
GGCCTGGTACCAGAAGGCCACCGAGGCGATGTCGTCCTGCAGGGGCAGGTAGCGGCCGCCCGAGCGCCAGCCCAGCGCCTGGATGGTGACCTTCAGGTCCTTCTCGAAGCGGATGGGGTCCATGATGTGCCAGCGGTAGAGGCCGAACCTCTGCTGGACCTGGTAATGCCCGTCGCCGCGGAGGACCTGGGCCAATCCTGTGTAGGGCGTCGAGAATTCATGATATTGGCTTGTTCCGTCGGGCGCTTTGGCGTCAAAGTCATAGGAGCCGCAGAAATAGTCCTCCGTGCCCGTCCCGGCGATGGTCGGAAAGTTCGAATCGCCGTCCAGGAAAAACTTGATCTCGCCCTCGCCCCACCAGCCGTTGTTGTGGACTCCCCAGGCCAGATAAGTGCCCACATAATGACCCCAGCCTTTGACGCCGTCCAAAATAGTACAGACCTCCTTATAGGGAAGAGGATTGACCCGCCGGAACTGGGCGTGGAAATAGGCGGCGTCCTCGGGCACCTCGGTCAGGGTGTAGTTGATCTGGTAATAGATGGTGAACCTTTCGTCGGCGATGTTTTCCAGTGTGATTTTAAAACCCTTGCGGAAAGGCATCTCCCAGTAGCAGTTNNGCGCTGCCCGGATTGACGCAGACGGGCAGCGAGTTGATCTGGGCGTATTGGCCCCAGCCGCTGGCGAAGAAATCGCCCAGCGGGCATTCCACCGACGGCTCGGTCTCGCCGTCCCAGTAGAACCGCAATATGGCAAAACGGGACGTGCCCGAGGGCGTGCACCAGATCTGCTGGATGGCCCCCTGCTGATTCTTGACGTCGGCCATGACGAATGTTTCCTTGGGCTTGAGGGTGACGTACGGAGAAATCTTCCAGCCTTGGCCCAGGTCGCGGGCCGAGGACATGGCCGGCCCGTCGGTGGACATGGCCGCCTTGCCCTTCTCCCCGGTGAAGTTCTCCGGGCTGATGGAACGGGTTTGGGCATGGGACAGGCGGCTGAGAGTATTCAGCCCCATGCCCAGTCCGTTGTGCGGCTTCTTTTCCTGGGCGGCGGCGGCAAACACGGCCGCGGCGGCCAGGACAACGACGATTTTTGCCAGTGGTTTTTTCACGCATCCCTCCGGGAACGAAATCGGATGCCCCGATTTATAGTTTCGCCCGGCGGAATTGTCAAGACGGAACCCGCCGCGGTTTTTTCAGGAACGCTTTGATCCGCCCGGCCGGATCACTTCATCACGACGACGGCACACGTCCGCGGCGCCAGCCGGATTGTGACCGGGAGCTTGCCCAGGACGTCCGGCTCGAACGGCTTGAGGATTTCGACGCTTTTCCCTTTTCCCTCGGGCCAGCCGACTTCGGCACCGGCTTCCTCGTTCCCGAAATTGACCACGATGCAGGCCTTCCCGGACTCGACCATTCCCTCGAAGACCGAAAATCGGACGGACGGGCCGGCCTTCACCTCCGCCCCGATGGTGTCCCGGAAACGGCCGTGGAAAAGAAGGTCCTTGTGCTTGTTCCTGATCCGGATCAATTCCCGGACGTACCGAGAGAGCGGACGGGTCAGCGGCTCGTCCATGGAATCGTTGTAGTGCCGGGGCTGCATCGCCCAGACCAGGCCGTAGCGCATGCCGTTGTTCATGACGTTGAAGTCGCCGGGACTCTCCGCGCAGATCGTCGAGGTCCACTCGGGAAACGTGTAACGCATGGCCGTCGAGCCCATATCGATCTCCCCCATCCGGACATAGGACACGTCAACCCAGGGAAAAGAACGGTCCCATAAAATCTCCGAGGCCAGCGCGAACTCCGAGTTCGCCGCCCGACAGCGGCGCACGACTTCCTCAAGCGTCGTCAGGAGCTCCTGGGTGACGGACTTATCCGGCGACGTGGGAAGCCGGGGATTGAAATCCAGGAAGGCCATGGCGTTGGTCTTGTCCAGCTGGAAACCATCGGCGCCGTCCTTGACCAATTGGACGAATTGGTCCAGAAGGAAGTTGCGGAACTCCGGGTGGGCCGGGCTGACGACGGTCATGTTTGAATTGGTCAATCCGAAACGGGCGCTGATGGTCCCTTCGCCCCAGCCCATGAGAGGGAGGTCCTCGGCCCAGCGCCCGCGAACGGCATAACGCTGCAGCGTCTCTCGGAAAAGTGGGGTCGCCGTGTCCGCGAACTGGACGTTGGCGAAGATGAGCGGGTGGACGCCCAACTTTTTCATCGCAGTCAAAGCTTGACGGAATTCTTCGGGAGTCCCCAGACGGGGGTCGGGACTATACAACGGATAGCCGCGGTCGATCCCTCCGGAGTCCCAGCCCAGGATTTCGAAAGTCGAGACGCCGTACATCTTTGCGTCTGCCGCCAGCTTCGGCAAATCCTTGAACTTCCAGACCGCGACGTCCTCGCTGTTGGAGAGGATGACCGATTGCCAAGCCATTTCGTTCCGGAGCCAGGACGGCGGACGCCGAACCTGGAAATGGCGGTCGAACCAGGCGCGGTAGAGCGCGCTGCCCTCATGCCAATCGCCCCGGTGAACCTGGAGGGCAACCGGGCCCGACGTGAAAGTGCCGTGCTTGAGGTAGGGGAACTTCAGCCAGCCCATCGTCAACCCGATCGGTTCCCCGGGCGGCACGTCGGCCGGCGTCGGCCAGTTGCTGCCGACGACGGCGCTCTTGCTGAAGGGGCGGAGCTCGAAGTAAAGCCCCGTCAGCCGCGATTCCGGGTCATGGTTGGCGAAATGAAGGCCGACATCGGCCCGGCGGTTGAAAAATTCGGCCCACCCCATCTGCATGGACCCTGGGTAGAGGAATCCCGAGGCGTCGTAACGGATGCCCAGATTCCCGCCGCCGTATCCGCCGGCGCGAAAGGACGTGAAGAGTCCCGGGGCGGCGTTGGAGATCCATCCCGGCACCAGGGACTCCGTGTCCAGCCGGTTGATGAGCCCCTGTTGTCCGCCGACGATCCCGAAGAAGACTTCGGCCAAAGGCAGGTCCGTCGGATTATCGACCTCGATGGAAAATTCGAGGCCACCCTCGATGGCGCGGATGTGGTAGCCGACTTTGACGGCGATCGTCTCCCGGGCGTTTTGCAATGAATCGTAGAGACAGGTCACGCCGTCCGCCGTTTTCCGGATGGAGGCGGCCTTCTGCTCGCGACTGCAGAAATAGTTGGCCTCGGCCCCCGGGCGCGGCAGGAGGAGTCTGAAGTTTTCGCCCAGCCGGGATTCCTGAATGATTTCGAGGGCGGGATTTTTCCAGGCCAGGCCGATGAGATCGCCGCTTTCTTCATCGAGCCGGATCGTGCAGATCGGGGTCTCAATCACCCGGACTCGGCCGGCGATCGCGGGGCGGCCGGCCCTCGGGTAAGCCGCCGACACGGACAGAATGAATAAGGACAGGAACACGCCCAAAATCCGTTTCACGCCCATCTTCTTAATACCTCCGTCGGCTGGAAATGCGCACCCTCATCGCGGACGATGGTAGCTCGAGATTCGGGACGGAATCAAGGCCCGCTTGGACGCCAAAGCCCCCTTGTTCATGGAGGATTTGCTGAACGGCCGGGAACCGCTTGAATGCGCGCGGGCGACATGATAATTTGGGTCCGGAGAACCGCATGAACCGTCATTCCCGCAACCCCATCCTGACCCGCAAGCATATCCCCGAGATCACGCCCCTTCTCTCCGACGTGACGTCGGTCTTCAACCCCGGCGCCATCAAGGACGGGACGAGCTATCGCCTGATCCTGCGCGTCCAGGACCGCTCCCGCGAGACATATTTTTTGCCGGCCACGAGCTTCGACGGCTGGTCCTTCGAAGTCGAGCCCCATATCATCGAATTCGAGGGCCTGGAGAAGCTGCCCGTCCGGCCTTATCACTGCTACGACGCCCGACCGACCCGTATCGATGGCATCGTCTACGTCATGTTCGCCATGGATATGGACGACGGATGCCAGCTCGGCTTGGCCCGGACCAAGGATTACAAGCATTACGAATTCATGGGCTTGGCCTCAAACGAGGATATCCGCAACGGTGTTCTCTTCCCGGAAAAAATCGGCGGCCGTTACCTGCGGATGGACCGGCCGAACAAGGCCCGCCATGCCGGCGGACCGACATCAGGCAGCACCATTTGGCTGTCCGATTCCGACGATCTGCTGACCTGGAAACCCGCCGCCCCGCTCATCCACGGCCGCTTCCACTACTGGGACGAGTTCATCGGCTCGGGTCCTCCGCCGGTCAAGACGCGTCAGGGCTGGCTCCACATCTACCACGGTGTCGCCGGGCATTTCGGCAGCGCCGCCGTCTACCAGGCCGGAGTTCTGCTTCTCGACCTGAAAGACCCTTCCCGCGTCCTCGGCCGCTCCCGCCGCAATATCCTCGAGCCGCGCGAGATCTATGAACTGACCGGGCAGGTCCCCAACGTCGTCTTCCCCAGCGGCATGATCGTCGAGGACTATGACGCCGCCGGCTTCGCCCGCCCGGACAGCGAGGTCAAGATCTACTACGGCGCCGCCGACACGTGCATCGGCCTGGCCACGACCACGATCGCCGATCTCGTCCGGGCCGCGGGCGAGGACGCCATTCCCCAGGCTCGATGAACAGCCGTGAGCGAGTCCGCCGGGCCATCCATTTCGGGACTCCCGATCGGCCACCTATTTCCCATGCCGTCCTTCCGGCTGCTTGCATCAAATATGGCCCGGCCTTGGACGAGATCCTGACCGAGTTCCATGACGACTTCGGCTGGGACGATTATCCCGATCTGCCCTACACGGATTTCCCGCCCCAATATAAAAAGGGAATGAACCGGGACGATTTCGGCACGGTTTGGCGGGTCGAAACGGCCGGGATCTGCGGCATTCCCTGCGAATTCCCCATACTCGACCTGGATCGATACGGAGAGTATCGCTGGCCGCCCGTTTTCGAGGCCGGCCCCCCCGCCGGCCGCCTGTACAGCGGACACCGGGCCGGTTATGACGACCGCTGGTACGCCCGGGGCGGCTGGTTCACCTATTTCGAGCAGCTCCAGCAGCTGCGGGGCATGGAAGCGTTCATGATGGACCTGGCCGCCGAGACGCCGGCCCTGCTCCGGCTCATGGATGATCTCCTCGATTTCAATCTGGACTGGATCGACCGCTGGCTGCGGCTTGAATACGACGGCCTCCACTTCGGCGATGATTGGGGGGCCCAAAGCGCTCTTCTCGTCCGGCCGGCCCTTTGGAGGCGGCTCTTCAAGCCGCGCTACGCCGCGATGTTCCGCAAAGTCAAGGACGCCGGACGGGACGTCTGGTTCCATAGCGACGGCTTCATCAACGACATCATCGGCGATTTGGCCGAGATCGGCGTCGACGTCCTCAATTTCCAGATCGCCGTCGTCGGCCATGATTGGACGGAGCGCAACATCCGGGGCCGGATTGCCGTCCGCACCGACATCGACCGCCAGAATATCCTTCCTTTCGGGACGCCGGATCAGGTCCGCCGGGAGGTCGCCCGCACGTTCGCCGCCTGCGGTACTGGTGCCGGAGGCGTCATCGCTTGCGGGGAAATCGGGCCGGACGTGCCGCTGGCCAACGTCCGGGCCCTTTACGAAGCCTTTCGCGCCGCCCCTTGATCCCACGACCCCGCTGCGCCCAGGCTTGACATTCCGTTTCGGTTGAAATATAATTCAATCTGTAATGGTTACAGATAAGAATGAATGGCGGCAGGTCTTAACCGCCAGGGCGATCAAGCCCACCTACCAGAGGATGGCCATCCTGGAATCGCTTTCGTCCGACGCCGGTCATCCGACGGTCCGGGCTCTCCATGCCCGTCTCGTCCGCGCCATCCCCACGCTCTCCAAGACCACGCTCTACTCGACGCTGGAACTGTTCGCCCGGAAGGGACTGGTCGCGCCGCTTCTCATCGATCCCGCGGAAGCCCGCTTCGACGGCATCCTGACGCCCCACCATCATTTCTTCTGCACCTCCTGCGGACGCATTCTCGACCTCAGCCTGAGCTGCCCCAACAGCCGCCGCGGCGTCGTTCGCGGCCACCGCATCGACGAGGTCCATGGCTACTTCAAGGGCCTCTGCGCAGACTGCCTGTCCGCCCCCTCCTCCCGAACCCGCCACCATCCCCATAAAAAAAGGAGTNNGTCGACGCGTCCAAAGAAAAGCACGTCCCGGTCATCGAGAAGACGGCCGACGGCTACAAGGTCAAGATCGGCGCGGTGCCCCATCCGATGGAGGAGAAACACTACATCATGTGGATCGAACTGATCGCCGACGGCAAATCCTACCGCGAATTCCTCAAGCCCGGCCAAGCGCCCGAAGCGACCTTCTGCCTCAAAACCGCCTCGGTCACGGCCCGCGAATACTGCAACCTGCACGGACTGTGGAAAGCGTAGATCAGAAAGGAGCATGACCGTGACCAAATCCCTGAAAGGCACCCAGACCGAAAAGAACCTGCTGACCGCTTTCGCCGGCGAATCGCAGGCCCGCAACCGCTATACCTATTTCTCCGGCGTGGCCAAGAAAGCCGGCTTCGAGCAGATCGCGGCCATCTTTCTGGAGACGGCGGATAACGAGAAAGAGCATGCCAAGCGCTTCTTCAAGTTCCTCGAAGGCGGCGACGTCGAGATCACCGCCACCTACCCGGCCGGCGTGATCAGTGACACGGCCCAGAACCTGGAAGCGGCGGCCAACGGCGAAAAAATGGAATGGACGTCCATCTATAAAGATTTCGCCGCCGTGGCCGAAAAAGAAGGCTTGCTCGAAGTCGCCGCGGCGTTCAAATCCATCGCCAAAGTCGAGCTCGAGCACGAGAAGCGCTATCGCGCCCTATTGGACAACGTCCGCTCCGGCCAGATCTTCAAGAAAGGCCAGGCCGTCCGCTGGGTCTGCCGCAATTGCGGCTACGTCCACGAGGGGCCCGAAGCCCCCGCGGTCTGTGCCGCCTGCCTGCATCCCCAGGCTTATTTCGAGCTCAAGTCCGAGAACTACTGACCCCGCTGAAAGGACGGGCCCCGTCCTCATAGGCAAGGCCCATTGGGGCTTTGGCCATGAGGACGGGGCAGTTCATTCTTCCGTCAGGCCACAATCGGCTTAAGGATGATGGCCCCGATATTTTCCATCGCTCGTTTGAGATCTGCGAACATGGATTCGTCCCGATAATCGCCGATGATCGAACCTCCCGACCCCGCGTACTTGGCCGAGACCCCACAGGCCCGGGCCGCCGCGATCATTTCCTGATTGGCCGGGCTGATCGTCTGGATGGAGCGGCGGAGCTCGAAATTCCGGTCCATCAGCACGGAAAACGTCTTCCTTTCGCCGGCCCGCAAGGCCGCGCGGCCCTCCTCAGCCAGCTCGCCGAGCTGCTTCAGCACGCCGATCGTGAAAGCGTCGCCCCGGTCGACCTTGACCCGGATCTCGTTGAGGACCCGGCCTGAAACCTTGCCCAGGGCCGGCTTGTAAGCCAGGTAGAGGGGCGGCAGAAGTCCCGGATCGAGGCGCTCGTAACGACCGTGCCCTAGGGTCCGGATCAGGTTCTCGTCGAGATCCATGAACATGCAGCCCTCATAGACCTGGATGACCCGATCCATGAAGCCGGCGTTGATGTCGAGCTCGTCCCGCTCGGCGCTGAGGACGAGAGACGGCTGGATATCCAAAGGCACCGTGAGGCCATAGAAATCCATGAGCGCGCGGAAGGTGGCGGTGATGATGGCGCTCGATCCGGCCAGGCCGATCTGGCGGGGGATGTCGGATTCGTAACGAACCGAGAAATTCGCCTTTTCCAGGGTCATCCCGCTCGAACGGGCGTAGTCGTGGAACTTTTTGATGGCCGCCTTGACCAATCGGACGCCGCCGTAATAACCGTAAAGAAATGTCCCCCGGGCGAACTCGTCCAGGCTGGCGTAGCGCTCCTCGTCTTCGGCGGCGGGGACGATGACGATCTCGGCGTTCTCCTCCAGAACGACCCGGGCCCGGAAATTACGGACGGAGACGGCGATGATCTTGCCGAAGTAGCCGTCCGACGGATTTCCCAGCAGCCCGGCCCGGGCAAAGGCGATGCCTTCGGTCCGCTTCATCGTCCTCCTCCGGCGGCCAGGATGCCCCGGAAATAGCCGATCGATTCGGCCGCGCCCGGCAGCGGGTCTTTCTCGTCCTTCTCATATTCCAGGCTGACCGTTCCCGAATATCCCAGGCGGCGGAGCGTCGCCAGGAACTTGGGCAGATCGACCATGCCGCGGCCGGCTTCGAGCGTCGCGCCCTCCGCGTTTGCGGCCGTGACGTCCTTGATATGAACGTCCAGAAGCCGATCGAAGCATTTCTCGGCGGCCTCGGCCGGATCGATCCCGCAGCGCTGGGTGTGGCCGACGTCGAGGCACAGGCCGATCCGCCGATCGAGACCCCGGATGAGGTCATAGGCGCTTTGCGGCGACGGATAGACTTTGTCGGTGGGGCCATGGTTGTGGATAGCCAGCTTCAGGTCATATTGCTTGACCTTCTTTTCGACCAGGGGAAGAAGGCCGTGATCGGGCACGCCGACGATCATCTCCATGCCCGCCGCCCGGGCATAGGCGAAAGCCTGTTCCACTTCCGCTTCTTGGGCCATGTAGATCACGCCTCCGGCATAGGGCTCCAGCCCGGCGTTCCGGATCTTCACCGCCGCCGC
This sequence comes from Candidatus Aminicenantota bacterium, assembly GCA_003154255.1. Classification (GTDB taxonomy): domain Bacteria; phylum Acidobacteriota; class Aminicenantia; order Aminicenantales; family UBA4085; genus UBA4085. Next base: position 8,632 of record PMCY01000163.1, read on the forward strand.
CCGGATTTGTTCGGGCGTACTTTCCAGAGGCAGATGCATGCTTTTAACGGACAGCCGTTTCAATCCAAGGCGGACGGTCATGGCGATGGTCTCATCCAGATTGAAGGCCCGGAAGCTATAGGAGGCCAGCCCCAGCCGCAGCCCGCTGGGAGCGGCGATGTCCCCCCGCCGGCCTGTACCGGCAGCCGCGGATAGGGCCAGGCCGGGCGTCGCGGCAGCGGCCGCAAACCCGGCGGATTTGAGAAAATCCCGTCGCTTGATCGATCTCATGGGCGCTCCTCCAGACCGATTCGCCAAAGGAACCTCAATATACATTTTTTGCGCGGAGCTTGCCAAGCGCCGCGGGCCGCCCGCGCGGCCCTTAGTGATGCAAGGCCACCTTGATCCGGTCGGAGATCAGGAGGCTGACCAGCCCTACGCCGGCCACGAGGCCCATGTCCCAAAGATGCGGCTCCCCGAAACGAAAAAGGCCGCGCAGGAACGGGACGGCCATGTCCAGGGCCAGGAAAAACAGGGCCCCGCCGACGACCCACCAGAGGGCGGGATTCGGCGACCGGAGCGACGCGCGCAGGGATTTCTTCCAGGACCGGTTGGCTAGGATCAGCCCGAGATCGGCCAGGACGATCGCCGCAAAGCTCATCAGCCGGGCCTCGTCTTCGCCCTGCCCGCGCAGCAGGACAAATCCATAGATCGAGGCGACCAGGGCCAGGACCGCGCCTCCTTGGGCCAGGCCCGTCCAGATCATCAACCGGCCGAAGAGGGGTTCGTTCAAGCGGCGCGGCGGGCGCTTCATGATGTCCCCCTCGTCCCTCTCCATCTCGAAAACGATCGAGCAGGCCGGATCGATGATCAACTCCAGGAAGACGATGTGGATGGGCAGGAAGGCCAGCGGCCAATTCAGAAGCACCGGGAGCAGGGCCATGCCGGCGATAGGGATGTGGACGGAAAAGATGAAGGTCATGGCCTTCTTCAAATTGTCGAAGATGCGCCGACCCAGGCGAATGGCCTGGACGATGGAGGCGAAATTGTCGTCCAGGAGGACGAGCGCCGCGGACTCCCGGGCCACGTCCGTGCCCCGGCCGCCCATGGCGATGCCGATATGGGCCGCCTTCAGCGCGGGCGCGTCGTTGACCCCGTCGCCAGTCATGGCCACGACTTCGCCGTTGGCCTTCAGGGCCTGGACGATGCGGAGCTTGTGCTCGGGGACGGCGCGGGCGAAGACGCTGGTGGTGCGAATCCGTTCAGCGAGCGATTTTTCATCCAGGGCGTCGAGTTCGGGACCGGTCAGAACCTGGTCGACGGGCTGAAGCCCGATCCGGCGGGCGATCTGGCGGGCGGTCACCGGATAGTCGCCGGTGATCATGATCACCCGGATGCCGGCATCATGGCATTCCCGAACGGCTTCGGGGACTTCGGGCCGGACGGGGTCCTCGAGGCCCAGAAGACCGAGGAAACGGAAACGAAATCCTTCCTGTTTCTCCGGCAAGTCCAAGCCATCGAATTCAGCCCGGGCGACGCCCAGGACCCGCANNCCGCCTCCAAGCGGCACAAGCCGGCGATGGCCTCCGGGGCTCCTTTCACGGCGACAAGCGCCGGGCCGGTCTCCGCGGGCCGCCAGGCCCGGGACATGGCCATCAGTTTTTCGGACAGAGGGTATTCCCGGACGACCTTCCAACCGACATGGGCGCGGGCGGCGAGGGTTCGCCCCCCCAGATCGCGGATGGCTTTTTCCATGGGGTCATAGGAATCGGCCGGGCAGGCCAGGAATCCCGCTTCGATCGTATCCAGGACCCCGGCGGGAAGCGGGCTTGGTTCTGCGGATACGGGATGAATCTCCCCGGCCGCGGCCACCTGGGCGACCGTCATGCGATTCTGGGTCAAGGTCCCGGTTTTGTCGACGCAAAGGACGGTCGTCGCGCCCAGCATTTCGATGGCGGGAACGCGCCGGGTCAGGACGTTCCGCTTGCCGATCCGCCAGGCGCCGAGCGCCAGGAAGACGGTTAGAACGACGGGGAATTCCTCGGGCAGCGTGGCCATAGCCAGGGCCAAGCCGGACAGGACGCCGGTCATCCAGTCACCCCGCACTAAGCCATAGAGGATGACCACCAGCAGACACAGCCCACCGCCCAGAAAGGCGAAATTCCTGACGATCTTCGCCGTCTGCGTCTGGAGGGCGGTCTTCTCCGGTTTCAGGGTCTGGAGGGCCTTGCCGATTTTGCCGATTTCCGTCCGCTCCCCCGTCGCCTCGACGCGGGCCAGCCCGCGGCCTTTGACGACCAGGGTTCCCGAAAAGACAAAGGGGAGCCCATCGCCGCCCGGCCGACCCATGGCCTGTCGGCCGTCCCAGGTCTTTTTTCCGACGGGGAGGGATTCGCCGGTCAACAGGGATTCGTCCGTCTGGAGGTTCGTCTCCGTCACCACGACGGCGTCGGCCGGAATCCGATCGCCCTCGGCCAGGCAGACGATGTCGCCCCGCGCCACTTCCCGCCCGGGAATGCGCCGGTGCAGGCCGCCCCGGATCACCAGCGCCCGGGGGCTGGACAAGTCGCGCAGGGCCTCCAGGGCCCTCTCGGTCTTCTGTTCCTGGACCAGGGTGATGGCGATGATGACGAGGACGAAGCCGAGGAGCATAATCCCCTCCTCGATGTCGCCGAGCGCGAGATACAGCGCTCCGCAGGCCAGGAGCAGGAGGAACATCGGCTCGCGGACGATGTCCAGGAGGATGCGCCAGGGCCGCTTTTTCCCGGCCGCCGGAAGCTCATTGAAACCCTCGGCGGCCAGGCGATCCTGGGCCTCCTGCTCGGTCAATCCGATCAAGCCGGCCGGGTCAATGGGATTCAGGGGTTCCTCGAGTCGCGGCGTGAAGAATTTCGAAAGTCTGAATCGGACTATCAAAAATGAAGGGGGGAAGAGAGATCAGCCCCACAACGAGCGGGGGTAGTCGCCCGCGGCGACGAGCTTTTCCAGCTCAGCCATGACCCGCGGCCGGTCCTCTTTATAAGTGACGCCGAACCAGCGGTCCCGCGTCGGCAGGACCTTGACCGTGGCCTCGCCGGACTTGATCAGGGTGTTGACGACGAGGGGGATGTACATTTCCGCCTTG
>PMCY01000163.1:11816-22440 GCA_003154255.1 Candidatus Aminicenantota bacterium
CGTGCCGCGCAGACCGTAGCCGACGACGGAATATTGCGTCGGGCCCGCATGGCGAAGGAATTCGGCCATGGCCTGGAACCCGCTCCGGCCGTAGAAATCGTCGGCGTTGATGACCGCGAACGGCTCCAGGACCTTGGGCGCGGCCGCCAAGACCGCATGGGCCGTGCCCCAGGGTTTTCGGCGTTCTGGGGGGCATTGGAATCCGGCCGGCAGGTGGGTCAGCTCCTGAAAAACGTAATCGACGGCGATCTTTCCCAACAGCCGGCCGAGGAAGACGTCCCGAAAATCGGCCTCAATTTCCCGGCGGATGATGAAGACGACCTTGCCGAAACCGGCCCGCAGGGCATCATAGATGGAATAATCGATGATGGTCTCCCCGCCGGGGCCGACGCCGTCCATCTGTTTAAGGCCGCCGTATCGACTTCCAATCCCGGCGGCCAAAACGACGAGGGTGGGTTTCATGTTATTTCTCCGCAACCAAATGGGGATGAAAAACGTATCATAAATCGAGAGGATTTGCCAACCGTTTGACAACCCGGAATGGCCGTGATAATGGTAGCGCTAGCGAGTCCAAGTCATGAAATGCCCCCACTGCAGCGCGGATAACCGCGAGGAAAGCCGCTTCTGTCATCAATGCGCGACGCCGTTGCCGACACCGGCTCCCGGAACGCCGGGGCCCGATTCTCCGACCTTAATCGCCGCCTTTGAAAAACTCGGCCGGGGCACGCTCTTCGCCGGGCGCTACGAGATCATCGAGGAGCTGGGCAAGGGCGGCATGGGCTCGGTCTATAAAGCCTTCGATCAAAAGCTCCAGGAGGTCGTCGCCCTCAAGATCATACGGCCCGAGCTCGGCTTCAACGCGTCCGCCGTGGAGCGGTTCAAGACCGAGCTCAAGAACGCCCGCAAGATCGCCCATCGCCATGTCTGCCGACTCTATGACCTGGGCGAGGCCGGCCTGGTCCAATTCATCAGCATGGAATACGTCGAGGGCGAGGACCTCAAGAAATTCATCCGCCGAGCCGGGCCGATCGGGGCCGGCCGAGCCATCGCCATCGCCCGCCAGGTGGCCGAAGGGCTGGCCGAGGCCCACCGCATGGGCGTCATCCACCGCGACCTCAAGCCCCAGAACATCATGGTCGACCTCGAGGGCCGGGCCCGGATCATGGATTTCGGGTTGTCCCGTTTCCTCGAATCCGAGGGCCTGACCGGCACCGGCGTCATGCTCGGTACGCCGGAGTACATGTCGCCCGAACAGGTCGAGTTGCGCGAAGTCGACGCCCGCTCCGATCTCTACGCGATGGGGATCATTCTCTTCGAAATGGTCACCGGGAAAGTTCCCTTCGAGGGCCAGACACCCCTGGCCGTGGCCATCAAGCACAAATCCGAAACGCCGCCGGACGCCCGCGACACCAATCCGCTCGTGCCCGAACCGCTGGTGCGCATCATCTACCACTGCCTGGAAAAAGACCCGGCCCGCCGCTATCAAAGCGCCGACGAGCTGGCCTCCGCCTTGTCCGATCTGGAAAAGGACCTGCCCACGATCGTCCGGGAGATTTCCCGGAGCGAACTCCGCCCGCCGGGCGGGACGAAGGCGGCACCGGCTGCGCAAAATGCCGCCGAGCCCGACGCGGCCAAGCCCAAGCGGACGCGGATCCTCCAATACACCGCGGCCGCCGTTATCCTCGCCTTGGTCGTCGGATTGCCTTTGATCCGGACCATCAACCGCCGCTCCTCCCCCCACCTGAACCCATCGTCCCCGACGGATCCTCCCCAGTTCAGCGGCGAAACCGGCCGCGCTCACCAACCGTCCGAGGAGACCCAAAACAGGCTGTTCGGCATCCAGTTGCCCTCACTCCGGGGCGGAGAGGTGCGCAACGCGTTCGAAAAATTTCTCAAAGCGGCCGATACGAGCGATCTGGATAATGTCGAACGCGTCGTCGGCGCGGTAAAAGGCCTTCTTCCGGACAAGGGACCGTCCGTCGACGCTTACAACAAGCTGCGCGACGAGATCCGAATCCGAAAGACGGAGGCCGGAGGCCTGGCCGTGGCGTCCTCATCGACCGCCCGGCCTGCTCCGGCGCCGGACAAGGCCAAGGAGATTCAGGGCGACATGCAAAAGCTCCTCTCCGTCGTCGCCGACCGGGAAGCCGCTTTGAAAGCCAAGGCTATCATGGACGGGGCCAAGGAACAGGCACGCAAAGCCGGCGCCGACGACCGCAACCTGCTCTTTCGCCTGGCCCGCTATGAAGAGGGCAACGCCTCGGAGGCCCTAGCCAAAAACGATTTTTCGGGAGCCCGGTCTCTCTATGTCGTCCTGGGAAAAACCTATGCCCTGGCGCCCGGCTGCGCCGACGAGGACGCCTGTGCGGCCTCCCTGCGCCGGCTGCTGAACGGATTCAAGGCTGAAGCGGCGGGCCTAAATCCGGGGACGATCGATCCCTGGCTGATGGAATATGCCCACGAGACGGAAAACCAGGCCCAGGCCTTTATGGCCAAGCGGGAGATCGATAACGCCGGCGGCGCCTTCCTGCGGGCCGCTTTTCTTTACGAAAAGATCAAGAATTCAGCGGCCGTTGCCGCCTCCAAATCCTGACCGCGGACGCTCGGAGCTTGGCCGCGCCCGCGACGGGTCTTACCTATTCACCCGCACCGGATAAGCCGGGCGCAGGGCTTTCTTTGGCGGGTTCTTGGCCAGTTCGTCCAGCGCGATCTGAATGGCCTTCTCCAACTGGGGATCATGGCCGGCCATGACGTCGGCGGGGTTCTGTTCCACTTCGACGTCGGGCGGAACGCCCTCGTTCTCCACCACCCAGCCATCCTCCGTCCAGATGGCCAGGTTAGGCGCGGTCACGCCGCCGCCATCCATCAAAACCGGAAAGCCAAGTGTGCCGACCAGGCCGCCCCAGGTCCTCTTGCCGACGATAGGCCCCATCTTGAACTTACGCCACATGAAGGGCAGGAAATCGCCCCCCGATCCGGCCATTTCGTCGGCGATCATCACCTTGGGCCCCTGGATCGTGGCGCTGGGCGTCTTGAGATCGTCGCCATAGCGCATGGCCCAGTAGGCGCTGACCGGCTTGCGCAAGTGATCGATGTAATAATCGGCCAGCGATCCGCCGCCGTTGAAGCGTTCGTCGACAATGATCGCCTCGCGGTCGGCCTGGGGATAAAAGTACCTTTTGAAGGAGATCCAGCCTGAGGTGGAGGTATCGGGGACGTAGACATAGGCCACGCGGCCTTTGCTGGCCTGATCCACTTTTTTCAGGTTGCCTTCGATCCAGTCGCGATTGCGGAGGGCCGATTCGTTGGGAACGGGCACCGCCTGTACGACGCGGCTCCCGCCGCCGCCGGGATTGGGGCCGACGGTCAGGTCGACGATTTTGCCGGCGGAATTCTCCAAGAAAGCGTCGATGTCGGCCGGCGGCTTGAGGTCCCGGCCGTTGACGGCCAGGAGGTATTCACCGGCCTTGACGTCCACGCCCGGCTCGGTAAGGGGTGAGCGGAGCGAGGGGTTCCAGTTCAATCCCCCGTAGATCTTCTTGAACCGATAACGGCCGTTTTCAACCGCGTAGTCGGCCCCCAAGAGTCCCCCGGGAACGGACTTGACCTCGGCGATGAAGTCGCCCCCGCCGACGCGGTGATGGCCGACGGCCAATTCCGAACACATCCACATGATGACCCGGTTGAGGTCGTTCCGGCAGGCCAAGTTGTCGAGGAAGGGTTCGTACTTCTTCTTCATGGCCGGCCAGTCGGCGCCGTGCATGGCCGGATCATAAAAATAATCGCGGTTGATGCGCCAGGCTTCCTCAAAGATCTGGCGCCACTCCGCCGTCGGGACGACCCGGACTTCGATCGAGTCGACGGCCAAACGCCCTTGACCCGGCTGGGGCTTAGGTATGAGGGGGGCGATGAAGAAGGCGCCGCCCGCTCCCCCGTAAGCGACTTTCTTCTTGTCCGCCGTCAGCATGAAGCTTATGACGCCGCCGAGAAGGACTTCGTCCTTGCGGGCCTTGAAATCGTATTTATGGAGAGTCGCGCCGGGACCGGCGGCCGAGCCGATATCGGGCGCGTTCTCGAGGTAGAAGATCTGGCCGGCCTCGCCCGCGTTCAGGCCGCGGTAGCTCCCGGCGGGCAGGGGGATGGCCACGATGCGACGGTCGAGCCCTTCGAAATCGATCTTCAGGGCAGTCTCGCCGGGCTTGGCTTTATCATCCGGGGCGGCGGACGGGACCTGTTTGGCGGCCGGCTTGTCTCCGGCCGGGGCCGACGCGGGCTTGTCGGCCGGCTTTTCGGGCACGATCTTCTCTTCGTCGCTCTCCTTGGCCAGCAGGTTGGGCGCGTCTTTGGTCAGGGCCGCGACATAGAGCGAATCCGTCTTGCGCATGTCGGCGTTGGACTGGTCGAACCATTGGCGGACCGGCCCGGCATCCGTCGAGGCCAGGAAATAAAGATATTTGCCGGAGGCGTCGAAGACCGGCTCCGAGGCGTCGCTCAGGCCGTCCGTGACCGCGGTCGAGCGGTCCTGGGCCAGCGAATAGACAAAAATCCTCTCGAAATAGGTCGCCGTCATGATCGTATAGGCAATCCATTGGGAATCGGGGGACCAGGATCCGAGGACCTGCTTCCAGCCGGACGGGCTGTAGAGCTTTTCCGAGGCGATCTTCTTGATGGCCCCGGTTTGCAGGTCGATCCAGAACAGGCTGCGGGAGTTGTCGGCAAAGCTGATCTTCCGGCTGTCGGGCGACCAGACGGGGTTCTCGTAAAAGCCGGCGCCGTCGATTTTGAAGCGCCGGGGCTCGTCCTTGCCGTCCTGGGCCCGGACATGCAGCTCGTACTCGCCCCCAGCATCGGAGAAATAGGCGATGGATTTTCCGTCCGGAGACCAGATGGGAGACCTTTCGTGGACAGACGGAGTTTGGGTCAGGTTACGGGGATCGCCCTTCTCCGCGGGCACCGTGACGATCTCGCCGCGGAAATCGAAAGCCGCCCGCGCGCCCGACGGGGAGACCGCTGCGCCGCGGATCCAGCGCGCCCCTTTGGCGTAACGCTCGCGCAGCTCGGCCAGGTCGGTGGCGATGCCGATCGTCAACGGCGTGGACGCGTTTGTCCGCGGATCGAAAATATGAAGGCGGCCGGCCTGCTCATAGATGATCCGCCCACCGCCGGCCGAGGCGTTGAGGACCGGAAAATCCTTGTGATCGGTCAACTGGAGGACCTGCTTGGTCTTGGGTTCGTAGGAGTAAAGGTTGAATTCGCCGTTGCGGTCCGAGCGGAAATAGACCGTGTCTCCGATCCACATGGGATTGGGATCGTTCGACCGCCCTTCCGGCTGGGGGATTTTTTCCAGGGCCAGGTCATTCAGCCGGACGATCCAGATGACCGAATTGCGGCCGCCGCGGTAGTTCTTCCATTCGGTAAAGGCGTCCGGGAGCGGGTTATAAGCGACCTTCGTCCCGTCCGGCGAGAGCGCGGCCCTGGCGGCATTGGGGATCTTGAGCGCTTCGGGGAAGCCGCCCTCGATGGAAACGGTGTAGAGCTGCTGGTGAGCGGGCGTGTAGCTGGATCGAGAGGAAGCGAAAAGAACGGATTTTCCGTCGGGCGTGAAGCCCTGGACGACGTCCGGGCCGGGGTGCCAGGTCAGCCGCTTGGGCACGCCTCCGCCGGTGGGTACGATATACACGTCCGTATTGCCATCGTATTGAGCAGTAAAGGCGATCAAGGAGCCGTCCGGGGAGAAGGCCGGATTGGCCTCCACGCCAAGGTCCGAGGTCAGGCGGCGGACATTGCGGCCGTCGAGATCGGCCACCCAGAGATCGTTGGCGTAATAGAACGAGATATGGTCCTGGCTGATGGCCGGCTGGGCCAAAAGCCGGGTATCGCGGACATCAACGGCGAAGAGGCCCGTGGCCGAAACGGCCATGAGGAAAATACCGATGCCGAGGTTGCGAAGGCGGGTGGGAATCATGGTTCCTCCTGAATCTTCGCAGATATACCATAGCCTTCCTCTCCGATCAATCGGCGTCGCCGCCCGCTTGCCACAATGCGGACATTCCCGTACCATACGGGCATGTTCGAGAAAGGCCGATCCCGCCCCGTCCGCGCCGCCCTCGATTTCTACGAGATCCAGAAACGGCAGGGGGCCAAAAGCCTGGGCGTTTTTGCCCTCCTCCTGGCTTTCTACATCTTCGCCTTCGGCGGATTGATCCTGATCGGTTGGACGGCCGTCGGCGCCCTGGGCGGCCGGCTGCCGTTTTATTCTCCCGGATTTTGGGCCAGATTTTGGATGATCGACGCCGCCGTCTCCGTCTTTGTCGCTCTCCTGCAATATTACGACGCCCGCAAATTCGGAGGGTCGTATATCTTGAAACGCCTGGACGCCCGGATTCCGGACCGCTCCGACCGCTACCATCTGGCTATGGAAAACGCGGTCGAAGAGATCCGCCTGGCCGCCGGCCTGCCCAAGGTCAAGTCCTACGTCCTGCCGGATTGGGCAGTCAATTCCCTGGCCGTGATCGAAGCCGACGGAACGCCGGCGGTGGCCGTCACCGAGGGCTTGTTAGCCGATTTCGCCCGGGATGAGATGGAGGCCGTGGCCGCCCATGAAATCGCCCACATCGCCCGCGGCGACGCCTTCCTCCTGACCTTCGTCTGCGCCATGGCCAATTTCTTCGAGCGTATCCGGGAAATGTTCGAACCCGATTTCGGGGAAGCAGCCGTCCCGGGAACGCGGCGGGCCCAGGCCGGCGGATCGGTGGTCGCCGCCTTCGCCGCGATGTCCTCGTTCGTCGTCCGCATGCTCGGCGTCCTGATCAGCCGCGAACGCGAGTTCCTGGCCGATGCCGCCGCCGTCGAGCTGGGGCGCAGTCCCGCCGCGCTGGCCCGGGCCATTTATAAAGCCGATGTCAGCAATTCGTTCGTTGGGGATTTCAACAGGACGTACGGACCGTTGTTCATTGTTCCTCCAAAAGCCAAGGGTGAAATCCAGGACGCGGCCGGGCACTGGACAAGCACGCATCCCCCCATCGCCCGCCGGATGGCGGTCCTGGCTGAAATGGCTCATACGACGCCGGAAGCGATCGTCGCCCAGATCGGGGACATGCGCCGCGACCGGGACGGGGCCAAGCTCGTCTTTCCGGCCTACGAGGAGATTCACCGGGGCGCGGCCCTTCCGGCGGGACCGCCGGCAAGTGGCGCCGCCTCAATCGGCCTCTGCCCGCGCTGCCGCGTTCCACTGGCGGACACGCTCTATGAGGGCGTCTCCATCCGCATCTGCCGCCAGTGCCTGGGCAAGCTCGTCGGCCAGGATGTCATGGACAGGATCCTGGCCCGGACCGAGATCGGATTCTCTCCCGCGCTCATCCGCAAGGCAGAGGAACTCCGCCAAAGCCAGAAAAGAAATCCCCTCAAATCGCAGATGCGCCTGGACCGGATGTCGGATCGGGCGGACTGCCCGGCCTGCGGGTACAGGCTGGCCTCGCGGCCATACAACTACCAGTACTTCATTCCGGTCGACAAGTGCTTATCCTGCGACCGGATCTGGTTCGACGCCGACGAGTTGGAGATTCTCCAGATCCTCGTCGAGCAGGCCAAGGCCCGCTGAGCGGGCCGGCCGAAAACGCCCGTCTTATTCGAATAATTTTTCCAGGGCCTGGTACTTGGCGTGAAGGACATCCACGCCTTTCTCCATGCCCCCGTGATCGTGATTCTTTCCGGCTGCATCAAGGGTCTTGGCCGCTTCGACCAGCTCGGCGGCGGCGGTTTTGAAAGCTTCGCTCTTGGCCTCGCGGCTCTTGGGGAGCTGGGCCTTGGCCACCGCTTCAGCTTTGGCCAGAAGATCGGCCGTGGCCCCGCGGATCATGTCGTACTGCTTTTCGGGGGCGTATTTGTGGAAGACGACGTAGAGGGCCTGGTGGAATGTGTCCATTTCGGGCAGGACCGGCCGGATGGCCCGGACCATGGCCTCATACTTGGCGTGCAAAGCCTCGGCCGCGGTCAACAGGGCGGCATCATCCGTCCCCGCGGCCGTCTTGTCATAGGTCTCGACGGCGGCCTTGAACTGGGCCAGGGCCTCGTTCCACTTGGCCGTTTTCTCATGCAGGATGACCGGCAGCTCTGCCGTATAGATCTTGGAGGCCAGGGAGTCGACCTGGGGGACGAAGCTGCGCAGGGCGGCATAGTCCTTGCTCGGATAGGCGGTGTGCCAGATGGGATAGATGATCTCGTGGAACGCCGACAGCGCCGGGATCTCGGAAGACGTTTCGGACTTCATGTCCTGGGCGGCTGTGCCGGCCACAAACAGGACGGCTAGGGCGACGGCCAGGAACGACAGTTGACGTTTCATGATGACCTCCAGAATTATTAGCGGCGGAAAAGCATCCCCAGCCGCCGTACTCGCCTGCGGTTTTTATCCCTCGGTGAGTGCGGTGGAAAATGAACCCCTGGAAAAACCCAGGGGCCCCTGCCACCGTGGATGTCCTATTATCCGGATTTGGGTGAAACTTACAAGAGAGCCTCACTCCTCCTGGGTAGCGCCACCCTATTTTCGTTCCAGTCGGACGGTCTTGATTTCGTAGGGCTCGAGCGGGATCGTCAGCGTCCGGCCTTCTCCCAGCGGCTTGTTGAGCCGCCGCTCGATGAGATCAGTCTCCGCAGCCCGGACTTCCCAAGGCAGCTCGAGCGTCGCCGCCGTTTTCCTGCCGAAGGTCTCGTATAGACGGACGATCAGTGCCCGTTCATAATATCCGGTTTCCTTTTTAAGCGCGGAGAGGACCACATTGTCCGGACCGACTTTGATAAACCCGTTTTCGGCGGGCAACGGCCCGGGATGGGCCAGGGCCAGGCGGGCCAGGAGTGGAGCATTGAACTCGTGGCCGCGCCGCAGGGCCTGCCCTTCCTTCCAGGTCCCGGCGTGCGAAACCAGGGCATAGGCGGCTTCCTGGGTCCCGCGATCAGCCTCGGGATCGGGATTCGTCGCCCCGTGGATGAAGGACATCCGCAGGACATTGTCCTTCATGTCGAAGCCGTACTTGCCGTCGTTGACCAACGTCACGCCGAACCGGCCGGAGGGATCGGAGGCATCCACCCAGCGCAGGGCCGGCACCTCCGTCCCGTCGACCGGACGGACCACGGAGCCATAGGGGATCTCGAAATCGGCCGCCGCGGGCTTCCAGGCCAGGGGGAAGGCCGCTTTGATCATCACGTTGCGCTCCTGCCAATTGGCGGACAGGCGGAAATCGACTCGGGCCAGGCCGCGATGCAGGACGATGTCCTGGACGAAGGTCGATCCCCGGAACGCGGTGCGGACACGAAGGGCGGCGCGGACGGGCCCGGATTCGAGGACTTCGATCCTGGCCCCCTTCTCCCCCAGCGTTTCGAGGGTGTCCTTCAATTTGAGCTCCCAGGCCGACATCGATTCGGGCTCGTCCGTGATGGCCTGGAGGACGGCCGGGCCCTGAAGGAGCTCCCGCCCGGCGGCCTTGTCGTAGAGGCTGGTGATCCAGCCGGTCCTCGGATCTAGGGCGATTCGGAGAAACTCGTTCTCCAGCCCCGCGGCCGAAACCTGGAGGGCGGCGTCCGCGGGCGCCGGCTTCTCCGCTTCCACGGGCCGCAGCAGTCGGTACATTTTATAGCCCAGCGCCGGCACATGGTCGGCCATAAAAACCAACCGTACCGGGGTTCGGCCTCCGCTTTCCGGAGACGCCAAAACCTGCGCGGGAACGGCTTTCCCGCGCGCATCGACGATTTTCGGCGCGGGCGCGGCCGGACCGGGCAGCGCCGCGGACACGATATCCGTCCTCTCCCAGGCCAGCGGATTATAGACGAGGAGCGGCTCACCGGGGCCGCGCGTGTCGACGGCGTTGCTGATTGTTTCCAGGGAGAAATCCAGGGCCCGCTGGCCCCGCCCCCGGGCGTCCTGGTAGAAGCGGCGGACTTCATCGTACACCGGACCGATGCTCGATCCGTCCAGAATGTCGTGGAACTGGTTGCGCAGGACTATCTTCCAGGCCTCGTCCAGGTCGCGCTCGGGATAATAATCGCGGTAGCCGGAGGTCACAGCCAGGGCTGAGAATTTCTCGGCCGTCGTCAGAAGCGACTCCATCTGGCGGTTGTTCTTCTTGGTCTCGGCCTGGGTGGTGTAACAGGCCGGGAACGTATAATTGAGTTCGTGGTCGACGAGCGGCAGGGCCGCTTTGTGGTCCTCGAGAAGACGGAAATATTCCAATGGTGTGATGAATTCCAGATGGGGCTCCGTGCGGTCTTTGCGCAGCGTGCGGATGGCCTCGAGGTCGGAGTCGCGCGGCCCGCCGCCGTGGTCGCCCGCACCGTAGAGGATCATGAAGTCCTTGAGCGGCGAGTTCTTTCCCGCGTCCAATACGATCTTGCGCAGGTCCTCGTTCAGGCCGACGTTGTACCAGCCTTGGGGGACGTAGCACAGAACTTCGGAGCCGTCCGGCCCCTTCCAGCGGAAGGCGGGCGTGTTGTCCGGAGCGCAGCGGCCGAAGACATAATAGCGGATTCCGGCCTTGTTGTAGATCTGCGGCAACTGGGCATTGTGGCCGAAGCTGTCGGGGTTCCAGCCGATCTGGACGTCCACGCCGAACTTGTCCAGGAAATAGCGCTTCCC
>PMCY01000341.1:0-1162 GCA_003154255.1 Candidatus Aminicenantota bacterium
GGACTCATCAATTAACAATCCCCCTCCTGGCGGTCTTGGGCCTTGGCCTCCTCGTCTCGCCGGCCGCGGGCGAAGTCGTCCTGGCATCGAAAGGCAAAGCCGTGGCCCGGATCGTTCTGGCCCCCGACGCGACTGAACCGGAACGGACGGCGGCCTCCGAGCTCGGCCTCTTTCTCCACATCGTCACCGGCGGCGATTTCGCGGCGACACCGGACTCCGCGGGCGCGGGTGGCCGCCTGCTCGTCGGAGGAGGCGCGGCCCGTTTGGCCTCGCCTCCCTTGGAAACGTCTTCCCTGGCCCCGGAGGAAATCGTTGTCCGAACAGCGGGCGATGACCTCATCCTGGCCGGCGGCGGCCCGCGCGGCACCCTCTATGCCGTCTATACGTTCCTCGAAGACGTCGTCGGGTGCCGCTGGTGGACGCAAACGGCTTCGTTCATGCCCTCGAAGCGCAGCCTCTCCTTCGACCGCCTCGACATCCGCTTCAAACCACCGCTCGAATATCGGGAGCCGTTCTGGTTCACGGCCATCGAGCCGGTCTGGGCGGCCCGCAACAAGGCCAACGGCATCTCGGCCGGGGGCGATGACATCCACGGCGGGCGCCAGGTCTACGAAGGCTTCGTCCACACCGCCTATTGGCTCATCCCTCCCGAGAAGTATTTCAAGGACCACCCGGAATGGTTCAGCGAAATCAACGGCGTCCGCACCTACAAGGACGCCCAGCTTTGCCTGACCAATGAGGAGATGCGGCGGGAGCTGGTCAAAAACCTGCGGGAACGCCTGCGGGCCAATCCCAAGGCCACCATCGCCTCGGTCTCCCAAAACGACTGCTTCAACAACTGCACCTGCCCGCTCTGCCGGGCGGTCGACGAGGAGGAAGGAAGTCCGGCGGGCTCCCTGCTGCGGTTCGTCAACGCCGTCGCCGCCGATCTTAAGGACGAATTTCCCAATGTGGCCTTCGATACCTTGGCTTACCAGTACACGCGCAAGCCGCCCAAGCTAGTTCGTCCTCTTCCCAACGTGATCGTTCGCCTATGCAGCATCGAGTGCGGTTTCGCCCAGCCATTGGACGATGCCCGCAACAAAACATTTTTGGACGATATCGACGGCTGGTCCAAAATCGCCGGCCGCCTCTACATCTGGGATTACACGACCGATTTCTC
>PMCY01000341.1:1258-3267 GCA_003154255.1 Candidatus Aminicenantota bacterium
GGCCGGCGATCCGCTTGGATGCTACTCTCCCCCGACGGCCAAGTTCCTGAACCTGGACACTTTGGCCGCGGCTTGGCGCCTGCTGGAAAAAGCGGAGCGGAAAACCACCGGCACGATCGAATATGCCGCCCGAGTCCGGACGGCCCGGATGCCGCTCGCTTACGTTCTTCTGGCTCGTTGGGACGCGCTCAAGGACGAGGCGACGAAAAGCGGGAAGCCCTGGATCTGGCCGGCGCACAGGGACGAATTATTCGCCTGGTTCCAAAATGCGGCCAAGGCCGTCGGCGTGACCCGAATCTCGGAAGGGCGGCCGTTCGAAGACTGGGCGGCCAAGGAAGGCCGCGGACGCTGATCAGCGCCGCGCCGCCTGCTCCAGCACCGCCTTGAGCCGGTNNGCGAAGAGCCCCTTGCTCTTGGCATAAGAATATATTTCCGACTGCATTTCCCAATCTGTGGCTGCTTCGGCCTGCCTCCCGACCGGACCGGCGGCGACGCTGGCATCGGCGCCCAGCGTCAACTTCCCGCTGGCCACCTGTTCGATGTTTTTGCGGTTTTTGAAGACGAGGATGATGTCCGACTTCTGGACGCCGATCTGAAAGCCGACGCTCCCGCCGACAAGCGAGATAAAGAGAGGATCGCTCCAGCGGCCGTCCTTATCCCGGACCACGACGATGCCTCGGCCCCACTGTCCGCCGACACCCCAGGCAGCCTTGATGACGCCCGGAATGATGGCGATCCCTTGAGCCTTTTCCAATAGCTTGCCGGGCAGCCTCTCTTCGGGCTTCTCCAAACTCAAGATGTCCTGGAACGCGGCAATGGCTTTTTCGATCCGTTCCGTTCCGGCCGAAGAAACGTTCTGGGCCGAGCCGGCCGCCATGGCCGTCAAGCCGATAATCAGACACACCGAAATCCAATGAGGTTTCATTCTTCGACTCCCCTTTTTTTAATTTTTATAAAGAACCTTGCCGCCGACGATCGTCATGGCCACGCGGGCGGATGGGATCTCGTCGTCCGGACAGGTCAGGATATTTTTGGTGAAGACGGTCACGTCGGCGAGCTTGCCGGGAACGAGCGAGCCCTTGATGGTCTCTTCGAACGCAGCGTAGGCCGCACTCAGGGTGTAGGATCGAAGGGCCTCTTCGCGGGTCATTTTCTGGCCGGGATAGAAAAATCCGCCGTTCTTCATCTTCCGTGTCACGGAGGCATAGAACACGGGGATCGGATTGACGTCTTCGACCGGGGCATCCGTCCCGTTGGCGATGACGGCCCCGGAAGCCAAGAGCTTCCGCCACACGTAGGCGCCTTCCTCGGCCCGCCGGTCCCCGATACGCTTGGGGACCCAGGGCCCGTCCGAGGTGCAGTGGATGGCCTGCATGGCGGCGATGATTCCCAGCTGCCCAAAGCGCGGGATGTCCGAAGCCGCCAGGTGCTGNNAGCACCTCGCGGTTGGCCCGGTCGCCGATGGCGTGGACGCATAGCTGAAAGCCGTTTTCGATGGCGATACGGGCCGTTTCCCGGAGATCGGACATGGGATAAGTATTCAAGCCGGTCGAAGCGGGCAGGTCCGTATAGGGTTCGAGCATCCAAGCTCCATGCGAGCCTAACGCGCCGTCGGCAAATCGCTTGATGGCACGGACACTCAGATGATCGGCGCCGTACCCGATCAAGCGGAAGGACGCCGGATTCTTGGCCAGTCGGGCGTTGGATTCGCCGAGCATGACGTTGAGGCGCACGCCCAGCTTGCCCTGGTCAACCGTCTGCTTGTAAAGCTCGATCTGGGACCAGTCGACGCCGGCATCGGTGACGCTCGTCAGCCCCTTGGACAGGCATTCCTGATCGGCGAGCTCGATAATCTTGAGCTGTTCCGCCCGTTTGTCCTCGGCGGAGCGGGAAGTTTCCCACCGGGCCAGCGGACCGCGCAACAGGCCCTGGGCCGTTTCCAGGAAAGCCCCGATCGGCCGGCCTTGGGCATCCTTGATGATCTCGCCGCCCCGCGGATTAGGGGTTTT
>PMCY01000341.1:3283-4254 GCA_003154255.1 Candidatus Aminicenantota bacterium
GGGCCTTGGTCAGGTCCAGGCTCAGCTTGGATTCCCCAAGGCCGGGGAAATGGAGATGCGCGTCGATCCACCCCGGAGTGGCCAATTTGCCGCCCAGATCGACGACCTGCGTGGCCGGGCCGATGAAAGCCGAAATCGCCCGGCTCGTCCCCAGCGCTTCGATACGATCGCCCCGGACGGCCAGGGCCTGGACTTCGGGCTTTTCCGGATCAAGCGTGATTATACGGCCGTTGGTGAGGACGAGATCGGCAGGCCGCGGCTTTTGAGCCGGGGCCGAAATCGCGGCGGCCGGGAGGCGGGCGCAACAGAGAGCTATAACTAAACAAGCGATTCGGGATCGGGTCATGACGGCACCTTCCTTCCTGAATTTGTTTTACAATAAAAGGCCGGCCGCGTCCACAATCGCCGGCTCGGGAAGGGAGGAATCATCCTCAGCCGGCGCCAGGTTCCTCTATTTATGATAAAATATACGGCCTTAAGGAATGCGTCATGAACCTTCGCGCGGCCATCTTTGATCTCGACGGCACCCTCCTCGACACGATCGAGGACCTGACCGATTCCATGAACGCGGCCTTGTCCGCTTTGGGCTTCCCGGCGCTCACGATCACCGATTGCAAAACGCTCGTCGGCGACGGGTTGTCGACATTTATCCGGCGGGCCCTGCCGGAAGCCCAGCGGGATAACCCCGAATCCGTCCGGGGCCTGATCGAGGCCATGCGGGCCGAGTACCGCCTGCGCTGCGCCGTCAAGACCAAGCCCTATCCGGGCATCCCCGAGATGCTGGCCGGGCTAGCCGCTCGAAAAATCCCTCTGGCGGTCCTTTCCAACAAGCCCCATGCCTCGACCCTTATGATCATCGCCCATTACTTCCCGGGGGCGGTTTTCCGGGCCGTCCTGGGGGCCCGCGAGACCGTGCCCATCAAGCCCGATCCGGCCGGGGCCTTGGAAATCGCGGCCCTTTTAGGGCTGCC
>PMCY01000347.1 GCA_003154255.1 Candidatus Aminicenantota bacterium
TAGAGCTTCCGGGCCAGGTTCTCGGCCGAGGGGTTGAACTCGAAGAGATCGTTGAGGAGAGTGTGATCGGGCAGGACCGAAGCCAGCTTCTCCTTGATGACGGCGAAGTCGATGCCCAGGCCCGTCTTGTCCAGCTCGGCGATCTCGATGGCCACCTCGACCTGGAAGGTGTGGCCGTGGACCTTNNCCGCAGGGGACTTCCCCGCCGTCGTAGCAGGAGACGGAATGGCTGTAATTGGCGCCCAGCTCGATTCCGATCTTTATAATATCCGATTTCTTCAGGCGGATGAACGGCGCGGTAATGCGGAAGCGTTTGCCGGTGAAGGCCGCCCGAGTGCCGGCGTTGATCGCCCGGGACATGGCCCGGACGAAATCCGGGCGGGTGTCGGGATAATCGGGCGAATCGATGATGTTGAACCCGGTGATGATCTCGTCGGCTCCCCTGGCCTCGGCCCAGGCCGCGGCCAGGGCCAGCAGGATGCCGTTGCGGAAGGGTACGTAGGTCACGGGCGGTCCGCCGGCGCTATGAGCAAAGCGGCTACTCTTCGGCACGGCGATCGCCGGGTCGGTCAGGGCCGAGCCGCCGATCCGGGTCAGGTCGACCTTCAGGAGCGCCCAGGGCACGCCCGCCTTTCGGGCCGTCGTCCGGGCCATGCGGATCTCGACGCGGTGGCGCTGGCCGTAGTCGAAGGTCAGGGCCCGCACGTCGCCGCGATTCTTCCTGGCCCAATACAGGGCGGTCGTGGAATCGAGGCCTCCGGAAAATAGAACGACAGATGAATTCATGGGCGTCGCACCCATCATAAAGCAAAAAAGGCCCAGCCTCAACGGCGGCGGGGGCCGGCTTCGGCCTAGCCCCGGTAGCGGAAGCCGTACTGAATAGCCTCCATGTTCTTTTCGATGAACTTGGGCGGCAGGAGATCGCGGATGTTGAGGAGCAGGATATTGATTCCGATGTAGCGCAGGATGCGGCCCAGGGCAATCATGTTGATGTAGACCTTGCTGCCGAAGAGCGAGAGGGCCACGTTCTCGAACCCGTAGAAGGTGCCGTGGCTGCTTTTGACGCTGCACTCGATGGCCCCGTCTTCGCAGATGCTTTCGTCGATGACCAGGGCCTTGGCCGGAAACCAGTCGCGGTTCTTGGTGAACTTGATCAGGATGTCGGCCTCGTCGATGATGGGGTTTTCGATCTTGACGTCGGAATAGATCAAGTCGGCCGAGATCTTGCCGCTGCGCACCGCCGAGTCGTACTCCAGGTTCAGCGAGACCTCGTGGCCCAGGCGGGCCAGGATCGAGGCCAGGGTGAAGGACAGGAGCTTGACCCCCTGGCCGGCCTCGCCCAGGATCTTGATCTTCTTCTCCTGGTCCACACTGCCGTGCTGGCCGACGTACTTGAAGATGTTCTGGATCTTGAAGCCGAACATGCTCCTCTCGATGAGCATGCCCTTCTTGAAGCCCAGCTTCCCGCTGAANNATGGCCCCCTTGCCCCGGTAGGGTTTCAAACAGTACATCCAGTAGATGGAGTAGACGTGCTGGAACATCCAGCCATAGAGGAAAGCCACGATCTTGCCCTCGTCCTCGACCACGTACAAGCGGGCCTGTTCCTCGGCGCACATCTCGGTCAGGGCCTCGTTGGTGAAGTTGGCCTTGAGGACGCGACGGACCTCGCCGGTCTCCTTGGCGTAGATCTCCTCGACGAGAAGCTCCATCAGCGGGTTGACCGCCTGGCAGTCCTGTGGCTCAGCTCTCCGGACCAGCATTTTTGACTACTCCTAGTTCATTGTCTTTCAGAAGCCCGGTCGGGTTGAGGTTGAGCCGGAAGTCCGCCTTGAGCTTGAACAGCATCTCGTAGCCGTTCTTGAAGCCCAGGCGGCGGCCGAAATTCTCGATGCAGAAGGACATGGTATCGACGAAGGCAAAGCCCGGCCATTCGATGGCCTCGCGCATGATCTTCTGCAGGTGGTTGATCTGGTAGGCCGAGCCCCGGGCATAGAAGTGGCGGGCGTTGGATGCGACGATGCCCTGGATGTTGATGGGCGCGGCATGGGCCCCGAAGGGCGAGGTCAGGGTTTTGGCCCCCAAGGGGGTTGTCGGCGCCATCTGGCCGCCGGTCATTCCGTAGATGGCGTTATTGATGCAGATGACCGTCAGGTCGGCGTTGCGGCGGGCGGCGTGCAGGAAGTGGTTGCCGCCGATGCCGACCAGGTCGCCGTCTCCGCTGAAGACGATGACCTTGAGCTTGGGGTTGGCCAATTTGATGCCCTCGGCCACGGCGATGGCCCGGCCGTGGGTGCTGTGGACGCTGTCGACGTTGAAGTAGCCGGCCGTGCGGCCGCTGCAGCCGATGCCGGAGACGACGACCAGCTCTTCGCGCGGAACGTTCAGTTTTTCCAGGGCAAAGGTCAACTGCTTGAAGACCGTCCCGATGGCGCAGCCGGGGCACCAGGTGGACGGCAATCGCTCCCACTTGACGTAGTCTTTATAGTTCATGGAGCCGTTCCTTGATCTCGTTCAGGCTGATCTTGCCGCCCAGCATGGGGATGCCCAGAACGTCCCGCCGCAGGATGCGCTCCATCTCGCCGCGGTACTGGCCGTCGTTCATCTCCACGACGACGACGCGCTTGTGCTCCGCGGCGGCGGCCTTGATCTCGTCCTCCAGGATGGGGAAGAGGGTGACCGGCTTGAAGATCGAACAGCTCCGCTGGAGCGGCAGGATGACGCGGTAAGAAATGCCGTAGGCGATGAGCAGGGTGTCGGACTTTTCGTTGCGGTGGTATTCGTAGAAGCGGTAGTTCTTGGCGGCGTTGAGAACCTTCTCCTTGGTCGCCCAGTACCACTTCCGGTAGTAGTCGGTGTCCTTGGTGCGGGGAATGCCGTCGCGGGAGAGCAGGCCGGTGAAATGCCGTTGTCCCGTTCCCAGGGGCGGGATCGTCCGCGGCACGGTCTTGACCTCGATGGCCTCGAGATCGACGGTCTCGGCCAGGTGGGAGAGGAATCCGTCCATCAAAAGGATAACCGGGCAGCGCGCCTCTTCGGCCGCGTTGAAGGCGGCGATGGAGTAGCGGTAGCACTCCTCGACCGAGGAGGGGTAGAGGACGATGGAGGTGTAGTCGCCGTGGCTGCCGTGGATACTCTGGATGATATCGCCCTGCGAAGGCAGGGTCGGCATACCCGTGCTGGGGCCGACCCGCTGGACGTTGACGATGACGAGGGGCACTTCCATCATGTGGGCCAGTCCGATGCCCTCCTGCTTCAGGGACATACCCGGGCCGGCGGTCGAGGTCATGGCCTTGCGGCCGGCCAGACTGCCGCCGATGGCCAGGTGGATGGAGGCGATCTCATCCTCGGCGTGGATGAAGGCGATCTCACCCTCCTTGGCCGCCAGGTAATGCATGATCTCGGAGGCCGGCGTGATCGGGTAGGCGGCGAAGAAGGTCATGCCCGCCTGCATGGCTCCCATGGCCACGGCTTCGTTTCCCAGGATGAGACGTTTCATTTTTTAGGCTCGACCTCGATGGCAAAATCGGGGCAGTATTTGGTNNGCAGGCACTGGGTGCACTTGTGCAGCGAAATCATCTCCTCGTCGGCGAACTCCAGATTCTTGACCGGGCAGAGGTTGATGCAGGTGAAGCAGTGCTTGCAGTATTTGGGCGTCCAGACGATGACGGGGTCGATTTTTTTGCTTTGGTCGTCCATTAGTGTGCAGGCGGCGGTGGCGCGTCTTTGGCGGCCGGATAGAATTTGAGGCCATGGACTCGATCGGCTTCGCGGATCTTCATCCGCAGCAGCCAGACAAGGATGCCGACGATGATCCACAGCCAGGCCAGGAAGACGATGACGGCCGTTTTCTCCCTGAGATCGGCGAAGGCCGGATGGATGGTCTCCGGCGGGGCCGGAGTCTTGGCCTTGAGGGCGACCTTAGCCGGCGCGGTCGTCTTCTGCGGCGCCGCTTGCGGGGCGGCGCTCAAAAGCGCGGGCAGAAGGAGCGCCAGGGTCATGGTCAGGGCCAGGGATGCGGACACGGTCCTCTTCATAGCAGGCTCCAGACGGTCATGGCCACGGCATAGGCCAGGCCCAGATAGGCGACGACGGTGATGACCTTGCCTTTCTTCTCCGAGGGCTTGGTGTCGATGAGAGGCAGGAAAAAGATCAGCACGACGGCGATCAGAATGAGGAAAACGGCCAGGGCCTCGCCCGTGATGACCAGGATGTTGGCTGGAAATATCTTAAGCGTCTGGAAGAGGAAGAGAAAATACCACTCGGGCTGGATCCCCTCAGGCGCGGGGGCCATGAGATTGGCCGCCGGCCCGAGCGACGGGGCGAAGAGGACGGCCGCCGTCACAAGACATCCCAGCAGAACGATCCAGACCAGGCTCTCGCGGAGGACGAAATTGGGGAAGAAGGGCAGGCTGCGCACTTTTTCCTTTTTTATCTCGGCTTCCAGCGGGACGCTGATGCCGTGCCGCTGGATGACGAAGAAGTGGAAGGCCAGAACGAGGAGGAGGACGAGGGGCAGGACGCAGACGTGGAAAATGAAGAAGCGGGTCAGCGTGTCTCCCGTGACGTCCTCACCGCCGCGGAGGAACTTGACCGCCCAATCGCCGATGAAAGGGATGGCCTTGGGGATGTTCGTGCCGACCTTGGTCGCGGCCAGCGACAGGTCGTCCCAGGGCAGGAGGTAGCCGGTGAAGCCGAAGCCCATGGAACAGACGAGCAGGATGACGCCGCTCATCCAGGTCATTTCCCGGGGCTTTCTGTAGGATTTGGTCAGCAGGATGGCGACCAGGTGGACCATGACGATGGCGATCATGCAGGAGGCCGACAGGCTGTGGACGGAGCGGACGATCCAGCCCAGGGGCACTTCGGTCATGATGTGGCCCACGCTGGCGTTGGCGCCTTCGAGGGTCGGCTTGTAGTACAGGGCCAGCATGATGCCGGTGACGAACTGGATGCCCATAAAAAGCAGGATCGAACTGCCGGTGTAGTACCACATCGTGTGCTTGTGCTGCGGCACTTCCTTCTTGGTCATGAAGGCCGAGATGGCTTGAAGGCCCAGGCGGTCGTTGAACCAGGCGGCGAGCTTTTTCATCAGGCCACCGCCGGTTTGCTGACGACGATGGTGTCGCCGTCGATCGCGACCTGGAGCTTGCGCAGGGGCTTGGGCGGCGGGCCGGCGATGTTCTTGCCGTTCTCGTCGTACCAGCCTTCGTGGCAGGCGCAGAAGAATTTCTTCTTGTCGGGCTGCCAGGCCACGTTGCAGTCGAGATGGCTGCAGACGCCGACGAGGGCCAGGTAGGTCCCGTCGGCTTGGAGCCTGAGGAAGCCCGGCTTGGCGCCCCAGGGGAAGACCTTGACCGTGTTGGGAGCCATGTCCTTGTAGTCGGCCAGGGGCAGGGTGACGTCGTCGGGTTCTTTATAGGCGGGCGTGACGAATTTCAGGATCGGGCTGATGAAGATCGCGGCGACGGCCCCGACCCACCCGCCGATAAGGCCGTTGAGAAACTGGCGTCTCGAATAGAGGGAATGCTTGATCTTCATCGGTTCTTCCCCACGATCCGTTTGAGTCGTTGGGCCACCAGCCTCCGCCGCACGCCCTCGATGCCGTCCGCGGGGCGGACGGATTTGGGGCAGACGTCATTGCAGCGGAAGACGGTGTCGCAGCCCCAGGCCCCGGTCGGCGTGTCCACTTTGGCCAGCGAAGCCCATTTTCTTTTGTCCCGGGGGTCTTTGATAAAGCGGTAGAGCTTGGCCAGCGCGGCCGGGCCGACGTAGCGGCCGTCGCGCGTGGCCACGGGGCAGGCCGAGTAGCAGCTGGCGCAGAGGATGCAGGTGATGTACTGGAAGACCGGCTCCATGTCCTTTTCTTCGACCAGGTGGCCCTTGGGCGGAACGTCGCCTTCGGGCTGGAGGTAGGGTTCAACCAGGCGGTAGGCTTCCCAGAACGGATCCATGTCCACGATCAGGTCCTTCTGGATCTCCAGATTGGGCAGGGGCTCGATGACGATGACGTCCCCTTCCAGGGCGTCCACCTGAGTCCGGCAGGCCAGGGCGATCTCGCCGTTGATGACTATGGCGCAGGAGCCGCAGACGGCCTCCCGGCAGCTGTAGCGGAAGGCCAGCGAGGGATCCTGCGAGTCGCGGATGTCCTTCAGCGTTTCGAGGATGGAATCGGCCGGCTTCGATTCATGGATGAACGATTCGAAATGGGCTTCACCCTCGGTCACCGGATCGTAACGGAGGATCTTGAATGTCTTGCTCATGGCCATGCCCCCCTAATACTTCCGTTCCTGGGGCTTGTACTTGTCCACGTTGAGGGACCTATAGGTGACCTCCGGTCCCTTCTCCGTCCAGGTCATGAGAGTGTGCTTGAGCCAGGTCTCGTCGTTTCGCTTGTTGAAGTCGGTGCGGAAGTGCGAGCCGCGCGTCTCCTGGCGCAGGAGGGCGCCCTTGACGATGACCTCGGCGACGTCCAGCATATGGTCGAACTCGATGAGTGTGACCAGCTCCTGGCAGTAGCGGATGCAGGAGCCGAAGATGAAGACCCGCTTGTATTCTTCGCGCAATTCGGCGATGCCGTCCAGGGCCTGCTCCAGGGCGCTCGCGGTGCGGAAGACGCCGGCTTTCTCGCTCATCAGGGCCTTGAGGCGATTGAGCAGGGAATAAACGTTCTTGCCGGCGATGAGCTCGCGCAGGTTCTTAACCCGGCTGTAGAGCTTCTGCGATTCGGAGGCCACCTCGCGTTCATGGCCGTCGGAAGCGCCGCCGCCGAGGACGAAGGCCGAGGCCGAGCGGCCGGCGATCTTGCCGAAGACGATGGCGTCGAGAAGCGAGTTGCCGCCCAGGCGGTTGGCCCCGTGGACGCTGTAGCAGGCGCATTCGCCGGCGGCGTAGAAGCCGGGCACGGGCGAGGCGCA
>PMCY01000144.1 GCA_003154255.1 Candidatus Aminicenantota bacterium
GGAAAGAATGGGGTGAAGGGCCATGAATGAGCGGTGGAGTGCAAAGCGGGCGGCGGGTTTGATCCTCTGCGCCGGCCTTATCGTCGCCGCATTGTTCGTTTTTCTCCGAGCGCATCGATTTTCCGCCTATAAGGAAGCGAGGGCCGAGGCCAAGAACATCGAAAGCGCGTTCCCGGAACTGGAGAGCGACCTTCNNAATTCTTTTTATCGGCTGGGGATCGTTTATACGCTCTACAATTATCCCCTTATGATTTATGCCCAGCAGGGATGGGCTTATTTCATCCGGGCGCTCGAGCTCGTCCCGAGCGACGAGTTCCTGAATGTCAACGGCTTATACATTTTCCTCACCCAGTGGGACGGGCTCGATCGGAAAACGCAGGATTTTGCCTGGAGGCGGTTGAGGGAAATTGTGGATTTCAATCCGTCCTTCATCCCCAAGATCGGGGATCTGTGGTCGAGGAATTTTGGGAACCGGGATGGGCTGCGTGAAATATTTATCCGAAACGAAAAATTGTGGTTGCGGATAAAAAGCATGGTATAATTAGAAAAACACGATCATCCAAGGGAGTGGGACTTATGATTGAAAAAAGAGCCTTCCCGCGCCTGCCTCGGGACTGGGAAATCGAATGCCAGATATCCAAGTCGCCGACTTCTCAGCCGGTCCTGATCAAGGGTGAGATTCGCGATCTCAGCACGGGAGGGTTCAGCTTCAGGTCCGAATGGGCCTGCCCGTCCGAGGCCTTCTTTCCTTTCGCCATCAATCCGACCGATGATTTCAAGCCCATGGTCGGCGTGGCCCGGATGGCCTGGACTCGGGGCCAGGAGGGCGGCTACGAATGCGGGGCAAAATTCGTCTGGGTCGACTGGAGAGGCGTAGACCCCCAGACCACCATCGGCCAATACGTTCTCGATAATATATCCAAGAAGCCGTCATAACCGAAGCCCGCAAGCGGCGCCGGCCGGGCTTTGGGATTTCTGCAGGCTCAAATGGTCGTCAAATTCCAGGATGGCCATAAAAATCGGCGAAAAATCGTGGTGGCGAATCAAAAGTATGTTATAATACTCTAACAGTAGTTTTATAAAAGAGAGGGGTTTCATGGGCGAAAAAAGATCGTTCTCACGCTTGGCCCGGGATTGGGAAATCGAATACTTGATGTCCGAGACGGAGGCTTCCCAACCGATTCTGTTCAAGAGCGGCATTTGCGATCTCAGCATGGGTGGGTTCAGCTTCAAATCCGAATCGGCCTTGCCGCCCAAGGCCCTCCTTCAATTCGCCATCAATCCGCCGGACAGCCTCAAGCCCATGGTCGGCGTGGCCCGGATCGCCTGGACCCGGGACCAGGACGGCATTTATGAGAGCGGGGCCCAATTCGTCTGGGTCAGTTGGAAAGGCACGGACCCCCAGACCGCCATCGGCCAATATGTCGCCGATAATTTATCCTAAAGGCCGGCATGAGAAAGATTTTCTTCTTTTTGGGCTTGGCGATCGCCGCCGCGGTCTTCGTCTCGACGACGGCCGGCCGGCAGATCAAGCCGACGAATCCCAACGTCAAGATCTCGAGGGGCGATTATTCCGTTTTGAAGCCTAAAATCACGGATGCCAGCTATTACTGCGTTGGGGCCAGCGGCACGGAATTAGAGGTTCGCGGCAAATATTTCGGAAACACCAAGGGGTCGCGTCGCCTGCTGGTCAACGGCGCTCCGATCCCCGCCGTAATAATCTGGGGACAGGAGAGCATCACCGGGACCGGTCCGTTATGGGATGTCGACCATACTTATGACATCGCCATCGACGACGGGACCCATGTCATTTCCAACGTCCTGAGCAAGAGATTCCCGTATCAATGGGATTCGGCCAAGCCGGAACATGGCGCGCCGGGGACCGAAGTCGTTCTGATCGGTTGGGGAGGCGGCCCGGCCCCAACGAACAAGGTCATCAAAATGGGGACGGCCGTGATGACCGTTATTTCCTGGACCCAGACTCCCGGCAAAACCGAAAATACGATTCATGCCCGGGTTCCCGCGCTGCCTCCGGGGACCTACGAGATCACCATGAACAAGGGCGGCGTGAACATCAACAAGCTGCACGGGTTCAATTTCATCGTGAATTAAGCGCNNCGCATTCCCGCTTTGAGCTCTTTGGCGATTCTTGCAGGATCATAAGGAGTCTTCAATAGCCCTTGGGCCAGCCGTTTATTGTATTTTATTTCAAAACCGTGGCTAAGGCGCGGGTCTATGAGTTCCATGCTTCTCCCCAGTTGAAAAATAATTCCGGAGGGATAAGTCCAAAGCTCTATAAAATCACCTTGCTGAAGATAATCCAATCTGGCAAGGTCGATCTCCGGATAAATGTCCAAATCGCTGTCGGGGAACAGCAGATAATATTTTTCAGTTCCTTGGACCAGATCTTTACAAAGATAGGTTTGGTCCGTTTGGGGGGATCCTCCGCGGATCATGGACGGATCCAGAACAACCAAGACGGTTTTTCGATATTCGTTATTTTGTCCGATGAGAAGAATCTCATTCCGTCCGTCTTTGTCAATATCCTCGATAATAAAGTCCGAAAGCTGCCCGGCATTCCAATACTCCCCCAAGGGAAGGCCTTTCCGATCCAAGACGACGACTCGGTTTGGATATTCTTGGAGCGCATTAGAATCCAGAACGATTTCTTTAAAGCCGTCCTGGTTCAAGTCGGCGACATCGAACCCGCGGACATCACAATCTCGAGGAAATGGTTTGCCTCCATATTTGATTGTTTTGCCGGCTTCGAACTTCCAATCGACCGCGCCCTTTGAATTGAAGCAAA
>PMCY01000207.1 GCA_003154255.1 Candidatus Aminicenantota bacterium
GCCGAGGCGAATTCCGCCCCGGCCAAGACCGAAGCCAAAACCGAAGCCACTCCCGCGCCCAAGACCGAGGCCAAGAGCGATTCCAAGCCGGCGGCCAAAAAGAGCGACTCCTGAGGTCCGGCGCTCCGTGAAGATCGTCGTCCGCGCCCCCAATTGGGTCGGCGACGCCATCCTGGCATTGCCCGCCGTCGACAGCCTGGCCGCCCATTTCCCCGACGCCGAGATCACCATCGCGGCCGGCGACTGGGTCCGGGAAATCTTCGCCCCGGAAATCGGCCGTCGCGCTGTTCTGGCCCTGCCCGCGGCCAAATCCCTGTCGGGGCTGAAAGCCGCCGCGGAGACCCTCCGCGGGCAAAAATTCGATCTGGCCGTGCTGTTGACCAATTCCTTCGGTTCAACCCTGCCCTTTTANNACCCGCAGCGTCAAGCCGCCCGATCCCCAGGCCGAGCCCCGCCATCATCTCTATTATTATCTCGAGCTCCTCTCCCGTCTGGGGATCGAGACCGTGCCGCCCGATCTGCGCCTGCGCGTTCCGGACGACGAGCGAGAGGCGGCCCGGGCCGCCTTGAAATCTGAAGGCGTCGATCCGCGCCGGCGTCTGGCCGTCTTCAATCCGGGCGCATCCTATGGGCCGGCCAAACGCTGGCCGGCGGAGCGGTTCGCCGTCCTGGCCGATCGGCTTGCCGAGGAGAGAAGCGTCCAGATCGTCCTGACCGGGGCGGCCGGGGAGGCGGATATCGCCGCCGCCGTGGCCGCGGCCATGAAAACCAGGCCGGTCAACCTGACCGGGCGGACGACCCTCCGCCGTCTCCTGGCTGTGATCGCCGAAGCATCCCTTTTTGTCACCAACGATACCGGGCCAATGCATATGGCCAACGCCTTGCGGGTGCCGATCGTGGCCGTTTTCGGACCGACCGAGCCGAAAGCCACGGCTCCCTTCCACCCGCCCGCCTGGGTCCTTAAAAAAGATGCGCCGTGCTGGCCCTGTCTTTACCGGAAATGCCCTTTCGACCACCGCTGCATGACCGCCATTATGCCCGAAGAGGCCTTCGCCGCCTGCGCGGAAGCCCTGGGATGAAGGGCCGCCCATGAAGAAACGGGCCGTCTTCCTGGACCGCGACGGGACGATCAACGTCGATGTCGGCTACCCGCGCGACTTCGCCCAGGTCACGCTCTTTCCCTGGAGCGCCGAGGCCGTCCGCCGTATCAACGCGGCGGGCTTTGTGGCAGTGGTCGTAACCAACCAGTCCGGCGTCGGCCGCGGCTTCTACAGCGAGGAGGAGCTCCAAACGCTCCACCGCCGGATGGGCGAGGCGCTGGCCGCCCGGGGCGCCCGCCTGGAGGCCTTCTATTATTGTCCCCATTACGATTACGCCGCCGATCCGCGCTACCGCGGCGGCTGCGCCTGCCGCAAACCGGCCCCGGGCATGGCCGAGCAGGCTGCCCGAGACTTCGGCCTCGACCTGGCCTCCTCCTACATGATAGGGGACAAGGTCGAGGACGTCCGGCTCGGTCTGGCCTTCGGCGGTACGCCTATCCTCGTCCGGACCGGCTTCGGGGAAGCCTCAGCCGTCCGGCTGGAGGCTCTGGGCCTCCGTCCCGCCGCCATCGCTGCGAACCTCCTCGAAGCCGTTGCCTGGCTGGAGGAGCGCGAGCGGTCCCTCCGCGCATGATCCGCTTCGACGATATCCTGGACAAGATTTCGGGCCGCTTCAGCGAGAAGGACGTCACCTTCCTGCAAAAAGCCTACGTTTTCACCGCCCGAGCCCATGGCGGGCAGGTCCGCCGCTCGGGCGAACCCTACCTCGGCCATCCGCTCGAAGTGACCGCCCTGCTGGCCGGCATGGGGCTGGATCGGACAACGCTGGCGGCGGCGCTTCTCCACGATGTCCTGGAGGACACGCCGGTGACCGAGGCTGAGCTACGCGCAACCTTCGGCAAGGACGTGGCCGGCCTGGTCGAAGCGGTCACCAAAATCAGCCGGGTCCAGGAGGCCTCGCCCGAGATCCGGCGGGCCGAGACCATCCGCAAGATCATCCTGGCCATGACGGATGATCTGCGGGTCATCTTCATCAAGCTGGCCGACCGGCTCCACAACCTGCAGACGCTCAAATTCCTGCCCGAGGCGGGACAGCGGCGCATCGCCGCCGAGACGCTGGAGATCTATGCTCCGATCGCCAACCGCCTGGGCATGGGCCGCATCAAGGCCGAGCTCGAGGACCTGGCCTTCCGCTATGTCAACCCGGAGGAGTACTTCCGCGTCGCCGCCCTGGTCGAGCCCAAACGCAAGGCGGCCGAGGGCGAGCTGAAGAAGCTGCGCAAGACTCTCGACGGCCTGATGAAGGACAACCATATTCCGGCTGAGATCGTCCACCGCCTCAAGCGCCTNNTACAGCATCCACCGCAAGATGGAGGCCCAGCACATCGAATTCCACCAGGTTTACGATTTCCTGGCCCTGCGCATCATCACCGACACGGTCAAGAACTGCTACGCCGCGCTAGGCATCATTCACCAGCGCTGGACCCACATCCCACACCGCTTCCGCGATTTCATCGCCATGCCCAAGCCGAACCTCTACCAGGCCCTGCATACGACCATCGTCACCGAGGACAAGCTGAGCGTGGAGATCCAGGTCCGGACCCGGGAAATGCACGACCTGGCCGAGAACGGCATCGCCGCCCACTGGCGTTACAAGGACGGCGAGGCCCAGGGCCCGCTCAAGGAGGATAAGCGCCTGCTCTGGCTGCGGGAAATGGCCGAGCTTTTCAGCGAACAGAAGAACCCCAAAGAGTTCGTCCAGAACCTCAAGATCAATCTCATCCCCGAGGAGATCTACGTCCTCTCGCCCAAAGGCCGCGTGGAGGCGCTCCCCGCCGGAGCCTCGGCCCTCGATTTCGCCTTCCGCATCCACTCCGAGATCGGGCTGCACGCCGCCGGGGCCCGCATCAACGGGCGCCCGGCCCCGCTCAAGACCCTCCTGCGGACCGGCGACATCGTCGAGATCCAGACCGCGCCCGAGCGTTGGCCCGCGCGCAGTTGGCTGAACATGGCTTTTACCTCGGGCGCCCGGCACCAGGTCAAGCGCTGGCTCGGCCAGCGGGACAAGACGCGGAGCATCGAGCTGGGCCGCAAGCTCTGGGAAAAGGAGCTCGGCAAGTACGAGCCGGCCCCCGGGTTCCCGTCCGGCGAAGCCTTCCTGGAGCGCTTCCGAGGGGCTATCCGCCTGCCGATCCGGACGTTGGACGACTTATTCGCCATGCTCGGCCGCGGCCGGATCGTCCTGAACCGGAGGCTCATGGACAAGATCGCGACGCCCGGGATCGAACTGAAACGGAAGCCGGCCGGGCCGGCCGAGCCGGAGATCCAGGTCAAGGATCGGGAAAACGCGCTCATCCGCCTGGCCAAGTGCTGCGCCCCGATCAAAGGCGAGCCGATCATCGGCTATCTGACGCTGGGGAAGGGGATCACCATCCATGCCTTGCGCTGCGCACGCGTAGCCAGGGAGATCCTCTCGCCGGAGCGGCTGGTGGAAGTGTCCTGGGGGACGGTCGTGCCGGACCATTACAAAGCCGGGCTGATCGTCCGGGCCATGGATTCGCTGGGAGTTCTGGCCAGAGTGGCCTCGGCCGTCGCCGCCATGGGAGGCGACATCGCCAAGGCCGAGGTGGAGACATCCCTCGACAAGAAGGCCCATATCAAACTAGCCTTGCGGGTCAGAGACATCCAGCAGCTCCAGGCGATTGAAAAGGAGATCGCCGCGGCAGGAGAGGTCCTGAGCGTGGAAAGGGTTTGAAGCGGGGAAGCGAACTTACAGGACTTTCTGGACCTTCCCGGAGCGCAGGCACCGGGTGCAGACCCAGATCTGGCGAACGCCTTTGGGCGTCTGGGCCTTGACGTGCTGAAGGTTGGGCTTCCACTTCTTGGGGGAGGCTTTATGGGAATGGCTGACGCTGTTCCCGAACACCGGGCCCTTACCGCAACTGTCGCATAATTTCGGCATGATCGTTCTCTCTTTCAGAAAAGGCGATATTATATACCACAAACGGCTCCCCCGCCGCAATCGATTTCCGCGCCGGCCGATCAGAGCCCGCGCCGCCGCTTAAAAGCGTCAAGGGTATTGCGCATGAGCATGGCGATCGTCAAGGGCCCGACGCCGCCGGGGGAAGGGGTCAGCCAGGAGGCTTTCTCGATGACCCGGGGATCTACGTCGCCGACCCAGGTATAGCCCTTGTCGTCGATTTCCTTCTCTCGCTTGGGGTCCACCCCGAAAAGCTTCCGGACGACGGCCTTATCGGAGACCGCGTTGCTGCCGACGTCGATGACGACCGCGCCCTCCTTGACGAATTCGGGCCCCACGAAACCGGGCTTGCCCATGGCCGCGACGAGGATATCGGCCCGGGCGGCGATACCGGCCAGGTCCCTGGTCTTGCTGTGGCAGACGGTCACAGTGCCGTTTTCGTTGGTGATCATGATCGCGAGCGGTTTGCCGACGATAAGGCTGCGGCCGATGATGACGACGTCCCGGCCCTCGAGGACCGTCCCCGTGGATTTGATCAGCTCCAGGCAGCCCCGCGGCGTACAGGCGCTGAGGCAGGGCCGGTTTTGCAGGAGGAGGCCCAGATTTATGGGATGGATCCCGTCGACGTCCTTGGCCGGGTCGATCCAGGAGATGACATCCTGGGTATCGTGGCCCTTGGGCAGGGGAAGCTGGACCAGGATGCCGTCGACGCGGTTGTCGGCGTTCAAGCCTTCGATGCGTTCCTTGAGGTCGGCCCGGGAGATATCGGCGGCCAGAACCTGGATCCGGCCGTAAAGCCCCAGGTTAAGGCAGGCTTTTTCCTTCATCCGGAGGTAGCTCTGCGAAGCGGGGTTGTCACCCACCAGCACACCGACGAGCCCGGGCACTTGATCCAAGGTCTTTTGGTGTTGGGCCACCTCGACCTTGACCTGTTCGCGGATCCGGTCGGCGACGGGTTTGCCCTCGAGCCACTTTCCCATGGTCATCCTCCTCGTGAATTCCCGGGCCATTATACCGGCGCCTCCGCGATTTCACAAGATAAGGTCGGGGGCGACGAGGGATGGCCGGCGTTGGTACGGAAGTTGCTGGGGTGATGTGCCTTGACGCTTAAAAGGAAAAGGGTTTAAATGAGCCCCAGGTTCACGGCATGAGCAATAAATCAACCGGAGCCCTTGTCGCGGCCGCCTTGGCCGCCCTCCTCGTCGCCGCCCCCTCCTGCTCCCGCGCTCCGGACCAGATCCGTTTCGGCGTCTGGGCTTCCCAAAACAATCTCTGGGACGAAGCCATCTTCCGCTGGCGCAAGGCCCTCCAGGCCGACCCCGGATCGGCCGCCGCCCACAACAATCTCGGCGTGGCCTACGAAAAAAAAGGCCTCTTCGAGGACGCCCTACGGGAATACGAAGCCGCCCTGAAAATCGAATCCGGCAACACATTTGTAAAATCCAATTACCAGAACTGTAAAGAAAATATCCAGGCGGCGGACAAAGACGATGAGAAAAAAAAGGCCCCCCATGAGAAGAAATAGCGCGCTCCTGGCCGTCATCGCCCTCGGCCTGGCCTTCTGCTCCGGCCGGGCGCCGGTCAAGGTGAGCGTCGAGATTCCCGGCTCCGCCGCCATCCCGCGCGACACCATCCAGACCCTTCTTTTGGCCGGATTCTACCAGGAAAAACCGGCCCAGGACTTCGATGTCGATGCCGCCCTGGTCCGGTACCTGCTGGACGAGTTCAAGCCGAAGATCAAGGGCACGGTCGAAGCCGCGCCCGTCAGCTGGCCGGGCCCCCAGGCTTTGTCCGACAAGGAATTCTGGAAGAAGATCGGGGCCGGGCGGAAGGCCACCTTTCTGACCGGGAAGGCCGAGTTCGTCCAGGAAACGCGCAAGGCCCTCCTGGACTCCGGGGCCCGGGACTTCGACGGCCCCTTCAAGCCCCGCGATCCCTGGACCGTGCGGAAGTTCTTCTCTCTCCAGATCGAGGTTGTCCTCATCGATGCCCGGACCGGCGAACCCGTTTTTCGCAGGAATTTTCAGGAAACCCTCAATGCCGAGAACATCAAACAAACAGCGGAATTCGCCGTCTTCGACTTGATGGGACGGATCAAGATTAAGCTCCTCCGCTCCCTATTCGGCTCGGAACGCCCCCTGGACCGGTACCTGTTGATCAAGTAAAGGAGCCCCCATGAGACGGCCCCGCCACGGACTTCCCTTTTTCATCCTGTTGGCCGCCCTGGCCGGCTTCGCCGTCGGCCAGATGTCTTATTACCCATATTACGGTAAAAACAAGATCAACTACGAGCGCTTTCCCTGGAAAACATACGCCACCGACCATTTCACGGTCTATTTCTACGCCGAGGACACACGCCTTCTGCAATACGTCGTCGATACCGCCGAAAGCGCCTATAAATCGGTCAGCACCGAACTCAAACACCAATTGACCGAGCCCGTCCCGCTGATCTTCTACACGACCTTCACCGACTTCGAGCAATCCAATATCTTTCCCGTGAGCGAGGGCGTCCTGGGCGTATCGGAACCGATTCTTTTCCGCATCGGCATCCACGGCGACATGCCGATCAACGAATTCCAGGACACCATGACCCATGAGCTGGCCCACATCTTCCAGTTCGACCTGCTCTGGGGCAGCCAGGGCGGAGCCTTGACGGCCGTCAGCCAGCCGCCCGGCTGGACCTTCGAGGGCTTGTCCGAATACGCCACCGGCCGCTGGTCCTCGTGGTCCACCCTCATCCTTCGCGACACCGTCCTCAACGACCGCATCCCCGAATTCGACGAGTCGGGCGACCTCGTCACGCGCTATCCTTTGCCGCGCGACCCGGCCTACGATTTCGGCCACGCCATCTATGAATTCATCGTCGACCGCTACGGCCCCAACGCCATCCGTGATTTCTGGCAGATTCTCAAATCCTCCGGCTCCTTCTTGGCCCGCCGCGATCCGTTGATCCGGGCTTTCCACCAGACGCCCCGCGAATTCGGGCAGGAATTCAAGAAGTACCTCCGGGCCCGCTTCAAGGATTTTTTCGCTCGTGAAAATCCCGAGGACTACAGCGTCCCCCTGGGCCCGGAATTTCCCATCAATCCCTATTATTTCGCTTTTTCCCAAGCCCTCTCGCCGAGCGGCGAAATGGTGGCCACGATCACCTACAACGCCCTGGACAACGAGATGAACGTCGTCCTGCTTTCCTCCAAGGACGGCCGGATCTTGAAGACCATCACCAAGCGCTACACCTCCGATTACGAATACATCAAGTATGAGATCGATCCCTCACTCGGCCCCTCCCTGGCCTGGTCCCCAGACGGCGACCGCATCGCCTTCTTCGCCCGCGACGGCCGTCGGCACAGCCTGTTCATCGTCTCCCCGCTGACCGGCGAAACGATGAAGAAAATCGCCCTAGCCCTGGACCAGCCGACCGGCCTGTGCTTCCTGCCCGACGGCCGGACGCTCCTTTTCACGGCCTTCGAAAAAGGCATCCACGACATCTTCGCCCTGGACCTGGAGACCGGAGCGGCCCGAAACCTGACCAACGACGAGGCCTTCGAAAAGGCCCCGGCCATTTCCCCGGACGGCAAGATACTGGTCTATTCGGTCCGGGCCGGACAGGACGACAAGCTTGTGCTTTCTCCCCTGACCGACCTTAAAACCCGGACCGTGCTTTCAACCGGGCCCGGCAGCGCCGTCTGCCCCTCCTTTTCGCGCGACGGCCGGACCCTCTTCTATGCCGGTGATGCCCGCGGAACATACAACATCTACAGCCTCTCCCTGGAGACCGGCGAGGTCCGCCGCCACACTGACGTTCGCACCGGGAACTTTTTCCCGACGGCCCTGCCGGGCGGGCCGAACGACATCCTCTTCTCCTCCTTCAACAAGGGCTCGTTTCAGCTTTTCAAAGGCCAGGCCGCGGGCGCGGTCGAGACGACCATCGCCATCCCCGCCGGCGAACGCGACAAGCCCCTGGAGAAATTCAAGCCCGCTTTGACCTTCGAGCTTCACAAGGACAAGATCGAGGAGCGTAAAGGCCTGGGCAAGCTCTATGTCACGGCCCGTCCGCCGGTCGATGCCATCATCTCCACCGACGGGTCCATCTACGGCGGCTCGGCCATCGGCTTCTCCGACGTCCTGGCCAACCACCAGTTCTCGGTTCTGGCCTACCAGGTCCGCGAATTCCGGTCCTACGGGTTCACCTACGCCAACCTCTCCGGCCGGCTCCAATATGCCATCAACGCCTTCCAGTACGCGATCTACTACTATCCCGACCTCTACTATTACGAACCCTCCCTGTGGAGCCGGGCCACGTACAACGACGCCATGGCCGTGCGCAAGATCACCGGCGTGACGCTGGCCCTGTTCTATCCCCTCGACCGCTATATGCGGCTGGAGGGCGGGCTGGGGTTTTACAGCTACGAGGAAGATTTCAACGACCCTTATTCGATGAGCAGCTTAGGCTACCAGGGCGGGTACGGATTCATCAACGGGACCATGCTGATGGCCAGCCTGTCCCTGACCGGGGAGACGACGCGGTTCAAGCCATACGGCCCGGCGACGGGCAGCACGTTCCGCTTGTCCGTCTCGCAGAGCCTGCCGGTGGCCCAAAATTTCCTAAGCAACACGACGCTGGAGGCCGACGCCCGGAAATATTTTTACCTCGGTTCGGATTTCCTGTTCGCCCTTCGTTTCCAGGGCGCCCTCTGCGCCGGCCGGGACAAGTTGCTTTCCTATTACGGCGGCAACAACCAGGTCCGCTCGGCCTATTTCTACAGTATCGTCGCCACCGAGTATTGGTTCGCCGATGCCGAATTCCGTTTCCCTCTCATCGGCCTGGCCCAGACTCTCATCGGCACCATCGGCCCGATCCGCGGGGTCGTGTTCTTCGACATCACCCGCTCCAAGTACGGCGACTTTCCGGCCCGGTTCTACCGTTACGACCCCGCGCTCAGCACGGCCGATTCGACGGTTTACGTCAGCGGCGATGCGTTCGGCTCGTTCGGGGCCGGTTTCGAGATGTTCCTCTTCGGACTTCCCCTTCACTTCGAGTGGGTCAAACGGCTGGAGTGGACATCCATCGCCAAGCCCTTTTCCTTCAGCCGGATCGGGAGCTACGGACTCAAATTCTGGATCGGATTCGACTTCTAAAAGAGGCCTCACCAAGGACTTGCCGGCCCCCGGCGTTCGCCGCCGCGAGGCCGACAAACCGCTATTTTTTGGGCCGCTCCTCCTATGCATATAACGCCGCTTAAGCGGCCCGGCGAGCTGTGCCGTGGCTCGTCCGCGGACCGCCCCTGGACGCTCGTTGATTACCCCTATCTATTTGATATATTTATAATAACGGGCACTCGAGCGGATGGTCGCGGGCTCCCAAAAAACATGAAAATAAGGCTTGTAATCCGTTTGGTCGAATGCTATCATGACCAAGCCATTTCGCTCCCGTAAAACGGGAAAACATTTTCCACAGTTGTGGAAATGTCTGTGGAAAAATAAATCAGCAAAGTCACATGCAAGAAACGACGAACCCTTGGCTGCAGGTCCTTTCCGAGCTCCAAAAAAAGATCGACCAGAACAGTTTCGAGACCTGGTTCGAGCCGACGGTGTTCATCGGCCAGGAAGGGGACGGGCTTTATATCAAGGTGCCCAACTCCTATTTCAAAGACTGGCTCTCTTTCCACTATTCCGCCCTCATCAATGAGGCCGGACAGAAGCTTTTCGGCCGCGTCTTCGAAATCAAGTACATCTATGACGATGCCAGCTTCTCCTTCAAGCGCAGCTCGCCGGATGAACGCCGCTCCAAATCAGGGTATCTGCTCAATCCCAACCTGAATCCGAATTATACCTTCGAGAATTTCGTCGTCGGCAACTGCAACCAGTTCGCCCACGCCGCGGCCATCGCCGTGGCCAAGAACCCGGCCAAGTCCTACAACCCCCTCTACCTCTACGGCGGCTCCGGCCTGGGCAAAACCCATCTCATGAACGCCATCGGTCATTACACCCTGCAGAACGATCCCCGCCTGAAGATCCTCTACACCACCACCGAGAAGTTCATGAACGACCTGATCAACCATCTCCAGTATGGAAAAGTCCTCGACTTCCGGCAGAAGATCCGCTCGATCGACGTCCTGATCATGGACGACATCCACAACCTCGGCGGCAAAGACCGGACCAAGGAGGAGTTTTTCCACACCTTCAATCACCTCTATGAGAACCAGAAGCAGATCGTCATCTCCAGCGACGTCCCGCCCAAGGAGATCGCCGGCCTGGAGGAGCGTTTCCGTTCCCGCTTTGAATGGGGCCTCATCGCCGACCTCAAGCCGCCCGACATCGAGACGCGCATCGCCATCCTCAACAAAAAGGCCGCCCTGGAATCGGTCGTCCTGCCCGAAGCCGTGTCCCTTTTCATCGCCGACAAGGTCCACTCCAACGTCCGTGAGCTTGAAGGCTACCTCCGGCGGGTCATCGCCTACGCCTCGCTCAAAGGCGAACCGATCGATCTCGACTTGACCCGCGAATCCCTCAAGGACCTCATCGATTCGACCACCCGGATCATCTCTGTGGAAAATATCCAGAAGATGGTCTGCCACAAATACAAGATCAAGCCCGTGCAGCTGAAGTCCAAGAACAACTCGCCCAAGGTCTCCTTTCCCCGTCAGGTGGCCATGTATTTATCCAAGGAGCTGACCGATTCATCGCTGCCGGAAATCGGGAAGAAATTCGGTGGAAAACACCATACGACGGTCCTTCACAGCATCCGTAAAATCGAGAAAATGAGGGAGGAGAATCCCGATTTCGACAAAGAAATCAACAGCCTAATCGGGTTCGTCCAGTAATGAAATCCGCCGCTTACGACCGATTGTCACATTTCCAATTGATTTTCTTCTTCTTCTTGATTACTCTTTGCTTGGATCTTCAAGAAGAAGAAGAATAGGCATGAACCGGTGAGAAAGGTGAGGTCATGAAATTTACCGTGGACAAGGGAACGATCCTCGAGGAACTCCAGATCCTGCAAGGCATTGTCGAGAAACGGAACACGATGCCGATTCTGGCCAACATCCTGATGCAGGTCGGTGACGGCCGGGTCGAGCTGACCGGGACTGACTTGGAGGTGGGCCTGCGGACCCACTTTGAAGCCCAGGTCGAGGAGTCCGGGGCCGTGACGGTGTCCGGAAAGAAGATCTTCGAGATCGTCAAATCCCTCCCCGACGGCCAGCCGGTCACGTTCAAGGAAAATCAGGACTTGCTCATGCATGTGACGGCCGGCGAAAGTGAATTCAAAGTCCTCTGTCTGACGAAGGATGATTATCCGGCCGTGCCCGACTCCAATTTCGAGAAGAAGATCGCCTTTCCCGTCGAAAAGTTCCAGGATATGATCGACCGGGTTTTCTTCGCCATCGCCCAGGAGCAGCGCTACTACCTGAACGGGGCCCTGATGGTGATCAAGCCCAAGTCTCTTGAAATGGTCAGCACGGACGGCCATCGGTTGTCGTATTGCCAGCGCGCCTGCGAAGACCTGGCCCCGGCCAAGGAAATCCGGGTCATCGTGGCCAAGAAAACGCTCAACGAGCTGCGGAAATTCGGCAACGGGCAGATCGAATTCGATATGGACGAAAGCAATCTTTTCTTCCGCAGCGGCAAGCGAACCCTGATCTCGCGGGTCATTGAGAGCAAATTCCCCAATTTCGAGGCCGTCATTCCCAAGGACAACCCATACGCCGCCCTCCTTCCCCGGGAAGCCTTTACCGATGCCATCCGGCGCGTATCCCTGCTCTCCGCCGAGCGCTCCCGGGGCATCAAGCTGACCTTCGAGAAGAACCGCATCCGGATGTTTTCCTCCAATCCCGAGATCGGCGAGGCCCGCGACAAGATTGACGTTGAATACAAGGGCGCGGCCATGGAAATCGGCTTCAATTCCCAGTACATGCTCGATTTCCTGACCACCGTCGCAGCGGAAAAAATCCGGTTCGAGCTGAAGGACGAAAACAGCGCCGCCTTGATGAAGCCCGAGGGCGAAGAGGACGTCAAGAGCCTCTATGTCCTCATGCCGATGAAAATCTGAGCAGATTCGTTCCCGGGAGATTGAAATACATAAAAACTCTCGGTGAGAGTTTTTGTTCCGCTCCTCCCTCTCCTTCATTGCGAGCCCGCGGACNNAGAATCGCCGCGGATAAATATTCCGTGACGGTTTCGACGGCGCGGCGAACCGCCGGCGTCATCGACGCGCCCTCGCCCATTACGGACGGCTCGATACCCAAGACCAAGGCCCGCGATCCGATGCTCTCTTCAAGATAGCGGACCAGATAAAGCAGGGAGATGCGGTGGGTGGAGACTTCGTTGTCCGAAATCCTGTCGCGGCCGACGACGAAGATCGTCCCGGGCGCTTGACCGCCGATGGCCGCGTCGACGATGACGGTCAAGTCCGGGCCGAACCGGCGGATCGGGCCGGTCAGGCTTTCCGGCACTTCCCGCCCGTCGATGAGCAGGAGCCGCTCCGCGGCGCCCGCCGCCGCCTTTTTTTTTAAAAGCACGACACATAGCGGCCCCGCTCCGTCGTCGCCCTTGTCGGGGTTTCCGATGCCCAGGACGACGATTTTGCGAGCGCCGCGGAATTCCTCCGCCAGCCGGGCCCGCCAGTCTTCCTCCATGACGGTCCCAGTTTAGAATAAGACCCGATTTTTTCCAAAAAAAAGGGGCGAGGATCCTCCCGGATCCCCGCCCCGCGGCGGATCTTGATTTACGGCTGGGTCGACCCGTCCGCGACAACCGGGTTGGTCGGCAAGGACGGTTCGGCCTTGAGAGCCGCCGGAGCGGCCGGCTTCTTGGGCGCGGCCCGGATATACTCCCATTGCATTTTGAGATTGTGGCGGTCGAAATCGGCCAGCTCGTAGAGATGGTCCATCTCCATGGCTTTGACCGGGGTCGTCGGACAGGAATCGACGCATTGGGCGCAATGGATGCAGCGGTCGTTGTGGATGACCATGAGGAATCTTTTGTCCTCCTTGCTGACCTCGGAGATCTCGATGGCCTCGGCCGGACAGTCGCGTTCGCAGGCCCGGCAGGCGATGCATAGATCGGGATGCAGGAAGGGGGTGCCGCGGAAGCCCGCGGGGACTTCCAGCTTTTTGAACGGATAGTCGACCGTGTTCGGCTTTTTGAAAAGTGAACGGATCAGCTCGGGGAGGAAAATGCCTAATTTCATAGCACCAATCCCTTGACGAGGATGACGATGAGAAGCTGGAGCACGGCCAGGGGGGCCAGATATTTCCAGGCCACCGAGACGACCTGGTCGACCCGGATGCGCGAAGTCAGGGCCCGGATGAGCGACAGAAGGAAGATGATGATCAGGGTCTTGACGACGAACTGGAGAAAGCCCAGGACGAGGCCTCCGCCGAA
>PMCY01000258.1 GCA_003154255.1 Candidatus Aminicenantota bacterium
GCGGTTAGCTCAGCGGTAGAGCATCGGTCTTACACGCCGGTGGCCGCAGGTTCAAATCCTGCACCGCCCATATTTTTTCCGCCCCGGAAAAACGTTCCGTCCCCTGCCCCAATCGCCCCGTCTTGCATCTTGCTCTTGAATTCATAGAATAGGATTCAAGGCGCCGCTGAGATCCATGAATTTTCGCCTCCGAAAAAGTCGGGAATCCGGCCGATGAGCGTCCGGAATGAAATCTTCCCCATCCGTTTCCGCGAACTCCGCTGCCAAGCGAGGATTTAAACCGTGAGTCCAACCGAATCCCGGATCCGCGTCTTTATCGTCGAAGACGAGACCATCGTGGCCCACGACCTGGTTCGGATGCTGGAGAGCCTCGGTTACGAGCCGGCCGGGACGGCCGTCTCCGGCGAGCAGGCGCTGAGCCAGATCGCCCTCCGCCGCCCCGATATCGTTTTGATGGACATCGCCCTGCAGGGCGAGCGGGACGGCATCGAAACGGCCGACGAGATCCGCCGCCGCCACCATCTTCCGGTCATCTTCCTCACCGCCCTGGGCGACGCCCCGACTCTCCAGCGGGCCAAGCTCACGGAGCCCTTCGGCTATCTCTTCAAGCCTTTCGAACAACGCGAGATCCACGCTTCCATCGAGATGGCCCTCTACAAGCATGCCATGGAGGAATCCCTGCGGGAAAGTGAAGCCAAGCTGCGCGACAGCGAGGCCCGCCAGCGGGACTCCGGCGTGATGCTGCAGAACCTGGCCCGCCATCTCCAGGACGCCGGGGAAAAGGAACGAAGCAGGCTGGCCCATGAGCTCCATGACGAGCTGGGCCAGACGCTGACAGCCATGAAAATGGACGTGGCCTGGATCCTGAGCAAACTGC
Source organism: Candidatus Aminicenantota bacterium (assembly GCA_003154255.1). Taxonomy (GTDB): domain Bacteria; phylum Acidobacteriota; class Aminicenantia; order Aminicenantales; family UBA4085; genus UBA4085. Next base: position 878 of record PMCY01000258.1, read on the forward strand.
CCGCGGATCAATCCGCCCTCCGCGCCCGGGCCGTCGATCTGGCCAAGCTGGCCGATCATACCCTGAAAGCCGTCCGGCGCCTTTCGCAGGAGATGCGACCCGGCGTACTGGACGACCTCGGACTGCCCGCGGCCCTGGAATGGCAGGCCACCGAATTTTCCGAACGGACCGGAATCCCCTGCCGGGTGAAAACGTCGATCGAAGAAGGCCGTCTGACCAAGAATCAGGATACGGCCCTCTTCCGCATCGTCCAGGAAGGGTTGACCAACGCCTCCCGCCACTCCCAAGCCACGGCGATCGACATCATTCTCGAAGAGGCGGATGGGGCGGTCATCCTGCGCATCGCCGATAACGGCCGGGGCATCCGCGACGACGAGGCCCGCGGCGGACGATCGCTCGGCCTCCTGGGCATGCACGAGCGGGCCGCGGCGGCCGGAGGCCGCACCTCGATCAAGGGGACGCCGGGACGCGGAACGACCATCACGGTCACGATCCCCCTGCCCGGCGCGGAGGCCGCCCCATGAAAACCGCTTTGATCGTCGACGACCATGCCGTCGTCCGACAGGGCCTGATCCGCATCCTGACCGAATCCCCCGAGCGGTGGGACGGCGAAGAGGCGGGAACGGCGGCCGAAGCCCTGAAGTTGATCAAGGCCAGATCCTACGACGCCGTCGTGCTCGATATCAGCATGCCGGACATGAACGGCCTGGAAGCGCTGCGGGCGATCAAGGCCCTGCGGCCGGGCCAGCCCGTCCTCATCCTCAGCGTCCACCCGGAGGAGCAATACGCGGTCCGGGCGCTCCGCTGGGGGGCTTCGGCCTATCTGACCAAGGACAGTGCCCCCGAAGAGCTCCTCAAGGCCCTGGCGGCCGCCCTCCGCGGCCGCCGTTACATCGGCGCCTCGCTGGCCGAAAAGCTGGTCGACGCCTTGGACGGAACGGGCGGCAAGCCCCTTCATGAGACCCTGTCCGATCGCGAGTTCGAAATCTTCGAACGGCTGGCCCGGGGCCGTTCGGTGGGTGAAATCGCGATCGATCTTTTTCTCAGCCCCAAGACCGTGAGCACATATCGGCGGCGCATTTTGGAAAAGCTGGGCCTGGAAACGACGGCCCAAATCATTCATTATGCCGCCCGCAACGGTTTGGGGAGCTGACCTCCCTCGTTAAGAGCGTCCTTGTCGGTTTTTGTCCGACATGCGGACGAGGCTCCGTCTGACGCGCTTTTCAGCCCGTCTCCGATTCCCCCAACCGGGTTGCGGCATTAAAATGGGGAGGCAGGTGAACCATGAAAATTTTCATCGTCGAGGACTCCAAGCTCGTCATCGAACGGCTGACCCGGCTGTTTTCCGAAAGCCCCGGCCAGGAGGTCGTGGGCACGGCCGGGGGCGCTCATAAGGCGCTGAAAGGGATCGATGCGACCAGGCCGGACGTCGTGATCCTGGACCTCAGACTTCAGGGAGGCACGGGATGGGACGTTCTGCGAACGCTTAAATCCCGCCCCCTCTCTCCCGTCGTCATCATGCTGACCAATTTCCCCTCGATCCTCCACCGGGTCAAGGCCAAGCAGTACGGGGCGGACCATTTCCTGGACAAGTCCGAAGAGTTCGACAAGCTCGGCGAAATCCTGGGCTCCCTCTTTCCGGGCAGCCCGCCTGCGTCCGATCTTCCCAAAGCCCCGGCGATGGCATAGAATCCCCCCCGAGGCGAAAGGGACGTATGCCCAAGATCAAGATTCTTGTCGTCGAAGACGAGAGCCTTGTGGCCAAGGACATCCAGAACATGCTCCGCGGCCTGGGCTATGAAGTCCTCGACGTCCTTTCCACCGGCGAGGAGGCCATCGCCGCCCTGGGCCGGTTCGACCCGGATCTCGTCCTGATGGACATCGTCCTCAAGGGAGAAATCGACGGGATCGTCGCCGCCGAAAGAATCTGGGAGAATTACGGCATTCCCGTCATCTACCTGACCGCCTACGCCGATGAAACGACGCTGGCGCGGGCCAAGGTGACCGAGCCGTTCGGCTACATCCTCAAGCCCTTCGACGAGCGCGAGCTGCAGACCACAATTGAGATGGCTTTTTACAAAGCCCGGATGGACAAAACTCTCCGGGAACGGGAGGAGTGGCTGTCGACAATCCTCAAGAGCATCGGCGACGGCGTCATCGCCACGGATAACGAGGGGGGCATCTCGTTCATGAATCCGCTGGCCGAACGTTTAACCGGCTGGCGGCAGGGCGAGGTGCTGAAAAAGCCCCTGGTCGACATCCTCCCCGAGTCGCCGGCTTCCACGGCCGCCCCGGGCGGTCCGACACTGGTCGTCGAAAACGCGCTGACGGCCAAAAACGGAAGGACGATCCCCATCGAGCAATCGATCTCGGCGTTCAGCGACGCCCGCAAGCACAGCCTCGGCAGCGTCCTGATTTTCCGCGACATCACCCGGCGCAAGCGGGCCGAGGCCGACCTGCTGGCCAGCCGGGACCGCCTCCAAAAGGCCTTGGCCGGAACGATCCAGGCCATGGGTCTGACCATTGAAATGCGCGATCCCTATACGGCCGGCCACCAGCGCCGGGTCAGCAAGCTGTCCTACGCCGTGGGCGTCGACATGGGCCTGCCTTCCGATCAGATCGAGGGCCTGCGCATGGCCGGCGACATTCACGACCTAGGAAAGATCTACGTCCCGGCGGAGATCCTCAGCAAGCCCGGCCAGCTTACGGCAATCGAATTCTCGATCATCCGGACCCATTCCCAGGTCGGGTACGACATCCTCAAGCCCATCGAGTTTCCCTGGCCCCTGGCCACGATCATCTATCAGCACCATGAACGGCTGGATGGATCCGGCTATCCCAACCGGTTGAAGGGGGCGGACATCCTACTCGAGGCCCGCATCATCAGCGTGGCCGACGTCGTCGAAGCCATGTCCTCGCACCGCCCCTACCGACCCTCGCATGGGGTCGAAAAGGCCCTCGAGGAGATCATCCTCAACCGGGGCCGCCTCTATGACCCGGCGGTCGTCGACTCCTGCCTCAAGCTCTTTCGGGAAAAGGGATTTTCCTTTGACTGAGCGGCTGCGGCCGTCGGATTGGCTGGGGCTGACCGCGGCGCTGGTTCTGGCCCTGGGCGGACTGGCCGGGTTCATCCTGATCTTCGTCCGGCACATGAACGTTTATTGGTTCATTCTTTCGCCCATCATCCTGGCTGTTTATGAGATCCCGGCTGTCACGGTCTACGGGACATGGAAGAAGCGGCGAGAACGAAACCACAGGCCGAGGGACGAGGAATCTCAGATATCGGCCGGAAACAGCGAAATCGCGTGCGAGGAAGGGGTCCCTGAACGCCCGTCCGGGGACGTTCAGCCCTGAACCCTGCTTTGGGAAGAAGGCCAACGAGGCGTTATCACCACCCTTATCCCTCCTCCAAGAGGAGGGAAGGGCTGGTACTCATTTTCGGAGCTGGTGTGGCGCCCCCGACGGGATTCGAACCCGTGTTGCTGCCTTGAAAGGGCGGTGTCCTAGGCCTCTAGACGACAGGGGCGCAAAAAATGAGCCGTGCTGGGCTCGAACCAGCGACACCCGGCTTAAAAGGCCGGTGCTCTACCACTGAGCTAACGGCCCGAAAAAGAGCCATATTTATAGCCGAACGGCCGGCTCGAGTCAAGCCGGCGAAAAAACGAAGGCCGCGCCTACGCTCCTGGAGGCAGGCTCGGCCTTTCGGGAATCAGCAAAAGCGGTTGGGTCAGATCTGCTCGAACTTGATGATGACCCAGCGTCCCTTGTGGGCGACGTTGGCCGCTTCGTCCTTGAGGTTATACATCATCATGATGAGCTTGTGGTTTTTGGTCGCGCCGTCTTTGCCGATGGTTTGGAGATCGATCTCTTTGCTGTGGACTTCGCCCTTCAAATCGCGGATGTTGGTCAGCTGGCCGGCGCCGAGGGAGAAGTTGGTGATTTCCTCTTCGCGCTGAGCGGCGGATTTGGCGTCGTTGTAGCCCTTCTTATACTCGTTGTGGAGGTTGTACTCCTCATCGTATTTCTTCTGGGCGGCGGTCACCTTGGCTTGGGCGGCGGCCTTGGCCGCGCCCGTGCGGGCCGAGGTCAGTTCGTCCTTGGCCGCATCCAGTCCGTCCTTGGCATCCATGACCGGGCCGACGTGCTGTTCCATCTTCTTTTTGAAATCCAGCTCCTTGGCGTTCAGGTCGGGGAGCGTGGCCGGCTCGATTTTCTCTTCGCTGACCTTGGTAATGGACCACTTCGCAGCATCGATGGTCACGGGTTCGAGAGCCATCGAAGAGAGCGTCGTTACGTCGTTCAGGGCAACGGCATGAAAGTAGCGCTCCAGAAGGCCTTTTTCCGGATTGGATTTGCAGCTTGTCATGGTGAACAGGACGAGCAGGACGCCGATCGTGATCAGGGCTTTGTTTCTCATTGTTCCTCCTTCCAGTATCTAAAGGAAATTATTAGTAAATTCTATGTCAAATGCAAGTCCAATACAATGGCCCCCACCCCGAACGGCGGACCCAGCCGTAATTACTTGCCTATCCAAGGCCCGCTAATCCGACGGCCGGTCCGGCGGCATTATAAAAAGGATTAATCGGAAAATCAACCTCACGGGTCCGGTCCAGGCATTGTCTCGATCGGCATCTTGTGTTATAAATTATGGTCATTTTCAATATTTTCGTCTGGCTATCTCATTATCTCGGCCGAGGTTTCATATGCCCAAGGGAATTATCGAAACCATCATCGCCCGCCACCGGCGGGACCGGACCCGCCTGGTCGACATTCTGCGCGACGTCCAGGCGAGGCTCGGGCACGTGCCGCCGGACGCGATCGAAACGATCGCCGCCCGGCTGGGAATTTCCCGGATCGAGGTCGAAGGGGTATCCACGTTCTACCATTTCTTCACCTCCGCTCCGGCCGGCCGTTACTCCGTCCATCTCAACACCAACATCGTCTCGGTCATGAAGGGGCGGGCCGAAGTCGCCGCGGCTTTCGAAAAGGAGGTCGGCGTCCCCTTCGGTCAAACGACTCCCGACGGCCGGATCGGCCTTCACGAGACGTCCTGCATCGGCATGAACGACCAGGAACCCGCGGCGATCATCAACGGGATCATCTTCACCCGCTTGAACGGGGCCAAGGTCAAGGCCCTGGCGGCCGGGATGAAGGCCGGCCGGGATGTTCAGGCGCTGGTCAAGTCCTATGGCGACGGGGCCAACCAATCCAAGCTCGTCCGCTCCATGGTCCGCAACAATATCCGCCGCAAGGGCCGGGTGCTCTTCGCTCCTTTCCGCTCCGGATCGGCCCTGAAGAAAGCGGTCGCCCGCACGCCCGAAGAGGTCATCGCCGAAATCAAAAAGGCCAATCTCCTGGGCCGCGGCGGCGCGGGTTTCCCGACTGGCCTCAAATGGGAATTCTGCCGCCGCGAAGCCGCGGAGCCCCATTATGTCGTCTGCAACGCGGACGAGGGTGAGCCCGGCACGTTCAAGGACCGCGTGCTCCTGACCGAGCGTCCTCAGCTGCTCTTCGAGGGCATGGCTGTGGCCGGCTACGCCGTCGGGGCCGCCGCGGGCGTCCTCTACCTGCGCGGCGAATATGCCTATTTGAAGCCCCATCTCGAGGCCGTCCTGGCGGAAATGCGGAAAAAAAAGCTGTTGGGACGCGCGGCCGGGGGCAAACGAGCCTTCGCCTTCGATATCGCCATCAAGCTGGGCGCCGGCGCCTACGTCTGCGGCGAGGAATCGGCCCTCATCGAGTCGGCCCAGGGCAACCGCGGGGAGCCGCGCGACCGGCCCCCATTCCCCGTCCAATACGGATATTTCGGCCACCCGACAGCCGTCAACAACGTCGAGACGCTCTGCACGGCGGCCCGCATCCTCGAAAAAGGGGCCGACTGGTTCAAGGCCATGGGCACGGCCCGTTCGGCCGGCACCAAGCTGCTCAGCGTTTCCGGCGACTGCCGCAAACCGGGCGTCTATGAGGTCGACTTCGGCCTATCCATCGCCGAACTGCTGAAAGCGGCCGGCGCCGCCGACGCCATGGCCGTCCAGGTCGGAGGTCCTTCCGGAACCTGCATCTCCCGGTCCCAGTTCGACCGGCGCATCGGGTTCGAGGACCTGGCCACGGGCGGTTCCATCATCGTCTTCGGACCGGAGCGCAACCTCCTGGAGGTCGTTCACAACTTCATGGAATTTTTCGTCGAGGAATCCTGCGGCTGGTGCGTGCCCTGCCGGGCCGGCAACCCCCTCTTGAAACGGACGCTGGAAAAGGTGATGGACGGCAAAGGAACGGCCCGCGACCTGGCCGACCTGGAAGCCTGGGGCCGGATCATCAAGTCGATGAGCCGCTGCGGGCTCGGCCAGACCTCCCCCAACCCCATCCTGACGACGCTGCAGAACTTCCGCGAAATGTACCAAAGCCGGGTCGGCGTTGAGGGGTCCTGGCGGACCGATTTCGACTTGGCCGCGGCCGCCGCGGAGGCGGCCGCCGTCACCGGACAGAAATTCACGGAGTCCGGCGAGGAGGCTCCCCATGAATAAACCGGCCATCCGTTTCAGCATCGACGGCCGCGAATGCCGGGCCAAAGCCGGCCAGACGATCTACGAAGCGGCCCGGGACAACGGGATTTACATCCCGACCCTCTGCCGCTACGAAGGCTTTAAACCCGCCGGAAGCTGCCGCATCTGCACCGTCCGGGTCGGCGGCCGCTATATGGCCGCCTGCACCCAGCCCGTGTCCGAGGGCATGTCCGTGGAAAACAAGGTTCCCGACCTGGAGGACATGCGCAAGGCCCTCATTGAGATGTTCTTCGTCGAGGGCAACCACATGTGCCCGACCTGCGAGAAGAGCGGCAACTGCGAGCTGCAGGCCCTGGCCTATCGCTACCAGATGCTCGTCCCCCGCTTCCCCTATCAGTTCCCCAAGAAGGACGTCGAGCCGGCCGGGACGAAGATCCTCATGGAACAGAACCGTTGCGTCAAATGCCTGCGCTGCGTGCGCGGCGTGCGGACCCGGGACGACAAGGCCGTTTTCGGCCCCCTGCGGCGCTCGCGGAACAAGAAAATCTTCGTCGATCCCGAGCTGGCCTCGGCCCTGACGGGAGTCGAGGCCCGCAAGGCCATGGAGCGCTGCCCCGTAGGCTCGATCCTGAAGAAGGAAGTCGGCTTCGCCGTGCCNNTGGCCGGATGTTTCGGCTGCCACATGTCCCTCCTGGACATCGACGACCGCATCCTCAAGCTCATCGACCTCGTCGAGTTTCATAAATCTCCCATCGACGACATCAAGACGTTCCGCAAGCCCTGCGATGTCGGCCTCATCGAAGGCGGCTGCTGCAACACCGAAAACGTCGAGAACCTGAGAACTTTCCGCAAGAACTGCAAGATCCTGGTGTCCGTCGGCGAATGCGCCATCATGGGCGGCCTGCCGGCCCTGCGCAACGGCATCCCGGTCCGCGAATGCCTGGAGGAGGCCTACTGGAACGGGCCGACCGTCGACCCGGCCGACCGGATCATCCCGGGCGACGAGGATCTGCCGATCATCCTGGACCGCGTCTACCCCCTCCACGAGATCGTCACGATCGACGCCTTCCTGCCCGGCTGCCCGCCGTCGGCCGACCTCATCTGGGAGGCCCTCACGGCGATCATCGAGGGCCGGCCCTTGAACCTGACCTACAACCTCCTCAAGTTCGATTGAAGGAACGTCCCATGGCCAGAAAAATCACCATCGAACCCGTCACCCGCGTCGAAGGCCACGGCAAGGTCACCATCCTCCTGGACGACAAGAACCGCGTCGAACGGACGCGCCTCCACATCGTCGAGTTCCGCGGCTTCGAGCGTTTCGTTCAGGGCCGTCCTTATTGGGAAGCCCCGGTCCTCGTCCAGCGGCTGTGCGGAATCTGCCCGGTCAGCCACCATCTGGCGGCGGCCAAAGCCATGGACGTCATCGCCGGGGTGGGGCCGGAAGGACTGTCCCCCACGGCCGAGAAGATGCGCCGGCTGATGCATTACGGCCAGATGTTCCAGTCCCATGCCCTGCATTTCTTCCATCTGGCCTCGCCCGATCTTCTCTTCGGCGCGGACGCCGACCCGGCCATCCGCAACGTCATCGGCGTGGCTCTCTATCACAGGGAACTGGCCACCCGGGGCGTGCTCCTGCGAAAGTTCGGCCAGGAGATCATTCTGGCCACGGCCGGCAAGAAGATCCACGGGACGGGCGCCATTCCCGGCGGCATCAATAAAAACCTGACGGCCGAGGAGCGGGACTCTTTCCTCAAGGGCCCGGCCCCGCTGGATATCGACACGATGATCACCTGGGCCCTGGAAGCGGTGGAATTCTTCAAGGATTTCCATCGCAAGAACAAGGAGCTCATCGAC
>PMCY01000296.1 GCA_003154255.1 Candidatus Aminicenantota bacterium
GCGGGCCAGCGGACGGACGCCCCACAGGGCCAGACCGGCCAGCGCGGCGGCCAGCGCATGCAGGTGGGCGACATGACGCCCGAACAGCTCCAGGCCTTCATGCAGCGCCAGGGCCAGAGCCGCCGCGGAAGCGGCCAGGTCTGGGTCCAGGACGAATTGGGCAAGATCAAGCTGATCATGGTCCGCACGGGCGTCACGGACAACACCTATTCCGAGATGACCCGCGGTGAGCTCAAGGAAGGCATGAAGGTCATCCTGGGCGAGATGAGCGCGGCGGCGTCGGCCGCGGCGCAGCAGCAGAACCAGAACCGCGGCGGCCCCGGCGGCATGATGATGTTCCGGTGAGGCTCCCGCGCCTTGCGAAGGGAACCCTCCTATGGTTAAAAACGTCATCCAACTAGAGAACCTGACGAGGACCTATATCGTCGGGGAAACCGAGGTCCGCGCCCTCCGCGGCGTGTCCCTCATTGTCCCGGCCGGGGATTTCCTGGCCATCATGGGCGCCTCGGGCTCGGGCAAGTCGACGATGATGAACGTCATCGGCTGCCTGGACAAGCCCTCCAGCGGCAAATATTTTCTGGACGGCGAAGAAATAAGCAAGCTGGACAAGAACCGGCTGGCCGAGATCCGCAACAAGAAAATCGGCTTCGTCTTCCAGTCCTTCAATCTGCTGTCGCGCACAACCGCCCTGGAGAATGCCGAACTGCCTCTCCTCTATTCCAACGTTCCGGGCAAGGAGCGTCACGCCCGGGCCATGGCCTCCCTGGCCCTGGTCGGCCTCAAGGGCCGGGAGACGCACAAGACCAACCAGCTGTCGGGAGGCGAGCAGCAGCGCGTGGCCATCGCCCGGGCCCTGCTCAATGAACCCTCCCTCATCCTGGCCGACGAGCCGACGGGCAACCTCGACACGAAGACGAGCGAAGAGATCATGGACATCTTCAGCAAGCTGAACAAGGACAAGGGCATCACCATCGTCATGGTCACCCACGAGACGGACATCGGGGCCAGGGCCAAGCGGCGCATCTTCATGCGCGACGGCCAGATCGTCCGGGAAGAGGTCAACTAATGCATACTCTCACCCAAACCCTCCGCATTCTGCGCGTCTCGCTGCGGGCCCTGGCCCGCAACAAGATGCGGACGTTTTTGACCTGCCTGGGCATCATCATCGGGGTCGGGGCGGTCATCGCCATGGTCTCCATCGGGGCCGGGGCCAAGGCCGCCGTCGAGGCCCGCTTCAGCTCCATGGGCACGAACCTCCTCTTCGTCAGCGGGGCCAGCAAGAACACCCAGGGTGTCCGGACCGGCTTCGGCGGCTACCAGACACTGCGTCCCGAAGACGCCAAGGCCATCCCGGAGCGCTGCCCTTCCGTCGAGGCGGTTTCGCCCAGCGTCAGCACCCGGACCCAGGTCGTCTATGCGTCCAAGAACTGGAACACCTCGATCCAAGGCTGCGGCGATCAATACCCGATCATCCGCAAATGGGAGCTCGACAGCGGGACGTTCTTCGACGACACCCAGGTCCGTTCGGCCGCCAAGGTCTGCGTCCTGGGCGCCGACGTCAACAAGAACCTGTTCGAGGGCGATGACCCCTTGGGCAAGACCATCCGCATCAAGAAGGTCCCCTTCATCATCATCGGCGTTCTCAAGTCCAAAGGGCAGTCGGCCGGCTTCGGCAGCCGTGACGACCAGATCTGCGTGCCCTATACGACGTGCATGAAGCGCATCCAGAAGGCCGAATTCCTGGGCTCCATCGATGTCTCGGCCATCTCCGGCGAGGCCACGGCCACGGCCAAAGCCGAGATCGAAGACCTCCTGCGGATCCGCCATTCCATCGCCCCCGGCTCGGCCGACGACTTCACCGTCAACAACATGGCCGATATCGCCGAGAGCGCGGCCGACGCCACCAACATCCTGACCATCCTCCTCGGCAGCATCGCCTCGATATCCCTGCTGGTCGGCGGCATCGGCATCATGAACATCATGCTGGTGTCCGTGACCGAGCGCATCCGCGAGATCGGCATCCGCATGTCGATCGGGGCCAAGGAGCGGGACATCCTGCTGCAGTTCCTGGCCGAGGCCATTGTTCTCAGCCTGCTGGGCGGCCTGATCGGAATCGGACTGGGCGTCGGCGTTTCCAAGCTCCTTAAATACATCCCCATCTTCGCTTCCATCAACACCGTCGTCTCGACGAGCTCGGTCATCCTGGCTTTCGCCTTCTCCGGCTCGGTCGGAATCTTTTTCGGTTTCTACCCCGCCCGCAAGGCCTCTAAGCTCGACCCCATCGAAGCCCTGCGTTACGAATGACATTCCTATAAAGAGGTAATAACATCATGAAACGCACCATCCTCCTCATAGGGCTATCGGCCCTGCTCCTGTCGGGGAGCCTCGCCCCGGCCCAACAGGCGGCCGACGCTGCCAACGTGCTCAAGCTGACCCTCGACGAAACGATCGTCCGATCCCTTAAACATAACGTCAGCCTCCTCGTCGCCGAGCTCAGCCCCCAGTCTTCCGTTTTTAGCGTCCAATCGGCCCAGGAAAAATACTACCCGACCCTGGGCTTCAGTGTGAGAAAGTCGAACTCGGAAAGCGCCTCCTACTCCTTCCTGGACGTCGCCGGGACCAGCACGATCACCAAGGCGGACAATTACTCGGGCCAGGTCAACCAGCTGACCCCCATCGGCGGCACATTCTCCATGCAGTTGACGGACAATAAAAACGACTCGACCCAGAAAGGGAATACGGTCAATCCCCGCTACAACACCCAACTGAGCTTCAGCTACAGCCAGCCTCTTCTTCAGGGTTTCGGCGTTGCCGTTACCAACTACACGATCACCGTGGCCCGCTACAGCCTGGAGATGTCCGAGTGGCAATTCTATCGTACCGTCCAGGATACCATCTACAACGCCACCCAGGCCTATTGGACCCTGGCTTACAGCATCGAGAACCTCGACGTCCAGCGGGCGTCCCTCAAGCTGGCCCAGGATTTCCTGGACATGACCCAGCGCCAGGTCGAGATCGGCCAGTTGGCGCCCATGGACGCCATCAGCGCCCAAAGCGAAGTGGCCACCCGGGAAGCCAGCATCCTGGCCGCCGAGGCCGCGGTCAAGTCCAGCGAGGACCAGATCAAGATGCTCCTGGCCATGACCCCCGACGAGGAAAAAGCGGCCGTATCCATCATCCCAGTCGATCAGCCGAAGTACGAGGTCCGCTCCGTCGANNCCTCAACCTCTCGGCCGGCTGGCAGAGCCCGGGCCTCAGCGGGACTCAGATCCTCTACCTGGGCAACCCCCTCTTCGGTCAGGTCATCGGCAGCGTACCCGGCGGCGTCTCCAGCGCCCTGAGGGACACCTTCGCCTTCAAGTATCCCAACTGGAACATCGGCCTGACCCTGAACATCAACCTGAGCAACATGCTGTCCAGGGCCAACATGGCCATCGCCCAGGTCAACATGAAGCAGTCCCTGCTCAACCTCCAGAACACCCAGATCCAAGCCGTCCTCGAGATCCGCAACGCCGTGCGCAACCTGCAGACAACTTACAAACAGGTCCAGGCCTTCAAATCGGCCCGCGACCTGGGCGAGAAGAAGCTGGCCGCCGAGCAGGAAAAACTCCGGGTCGGCTTGAGCACCAACTACACCGTTCTGCTGTACCAGCGCGATCTGACCACACTCCGCGTGTCCGAGCTCCAGGCCATCATCAATTATAATCTGGCCCAGGCCGGGTTGGAGCGGTCGATGGGCACCAGCCTCGAGCTTCGCAATATCAAAATCGCCGATATGTGGCAGGACTAAGGGGCTCGTCGACGCGACGAATCCAGCGATAGACAAGGAAGTTAAAGGCTCCCGCCGGAAGGCGGCGGTAATTCGGCCTCCCGGGGGAGCCTTTTTTTAAGCTCGGCGGCCCGGCCGCCGCAGCTCCGCCGTTCGGATAGCCGGCCCCTCGCCGGACGCCCGGACGGCGGGCCCATTTTGCCATAAGGAGCGGAGCCCAGACGAAAATGGCCCATACCCATCGTCGACCCCTTTACCCAAAAGGAGGCGCGACCCGGTCGTCGCGGACGGCCGTCGGCCTTCTCCTCCTCATCCTGATGCCCGCCCTGGCCCTGGCCCAAAGCGATGCGCTCAGCCTGGATTCGGCCATCCGCCTGGCCCTGCAGAACAACGAGCGGGCCCTGGCCGCGGACCAGCGCGTCGCGGCCGCGGACTCGCGGCTGACCAAGGCCCGGGCCTATTTCCTGCCGACCCTCACCCTCAACGGCAATTATACCCGCCGCCCCTTCGAGGTCCCCTTGACCATCGGCAACCAGCAGGTCATCGTCCAGGCCTACAACGCCCTGTCCTGGTCGGCCAATTTCAGTATGATCCTGTTCGATTCGCACAGCGTCCCCACCCTGTTGGGCGCCGGCGCCGACCTGGCCACGGAACAATTGAACACGGTCGACGCCAAGCGCAAGCTGGCTTTCGAAGTCGGCAATGCTTTCCTGACCACGCTGAGCGTCGATCAGGTCCTGCAGGCCTCCCAGCGCCGGCTCGAATTCGCCAAACAGAGCCTGGACGCGGCCAAGGCCCGCTACGCGGGCGGACTTGTTTCGGTCAATGACGTGACCCGGGCCGAGCTGGAGTACGCCACGGCTGAGACGGGAGTCGTCCAGGGCCAGGGCCAAGTCGAGACGACCTTCCTGCAGCTCGGGTTTCTGCTCAACGCCCCGCCCCCCTCCAAACTGGCCGTTCCCGACCTTCTCCTGACCGCGGTCGAGGAGAAGAGGTCCGCGCAGGACAAGCTCATTGCCGAAGCCCAAACCCGCCGTCCCGACGTCCAGGCCCTCCGTTTTCGGTCCAAATCCACGCATACCGCGACGATCGAATCGACCCTCAAGTGGTTCCCTACGCTGAGCCTGACCGGCCGCTACAGCTACACCAACGAAGCCGGGTTGACCGGCAGGAATTTCAATTGGAACGCCGGCCTGTCCATGAGCTGGACGATCTTCGACGGGTTCGCCCGCAACGGCGAATACAGTGAGCGGCTGGCCGTCGCCTACCAGGCCGATCTGGACCTCCAGGCCGGGCTGCGCAAGGTCGAAGTGGACGTTCGTACGGCCCTCGTTTCGCTGGACAACCAGCGGGCCGTCTTGAAACAATCAACCGTCGCCTACGACGTCGCGGTGCGCAATGCCGCCGAAACCTCCGAACTGTACCGCCAGGGTCTGAGTTCGGCCCTGCAGGTCGCCGACGCCAATGTCCGCCTTTTCGAAGCCTCCGTCGCTCTCGTCCAGGCCCGCTACGGCCTCGGCATCGCCTACTTGAACCTGGAAGCCGCCCTGGGGCTGGATCCGTTGGGAAAGGAGCCGAACCTTGAGAATTAAATCCCCCATCATCATCCTCCTGGCCGGCCTGGCTGTGTTCGCCGCCGGCTGCAAGAAAAAAGAGGCGGCTCCGGCCGGACAGCGCGCGAGGTCCGCGGGTCCCGCGGCCAAATCGCGTATGCAATTCCCGGTCGAAGTCCAGACCGTCGGCACCCGGCCGCTGATCTATACCGTCAACGCGGTCGGCTCGGTCGACGCCTTCGAAAAGGTCCAGGCCACGGCTCGCGTTTCGGGGGTCATCGACCGGGTTTTATTCGCCGAGGGAAGTCTGGTCGGCGTGGACCAGGTCCTCGTCGAGATCGAGACCGAACGCTACAAGCTGGCCGTCGAATCGGCCCAGGCAACCTACGATAAGGCCCAGGCCGCCAAGGCGGACGCGGAAGCCGGCCTGAAGCGGCGTGAAACGGTCATCGCCCAGAACCCCGGCTTGATCCCGGGCGAAGAAGTGGAGACCTGGCGGACCAAGGTCCGCCTGGCCGCCTCCGACGTGGCCCAGACGAAGTCGGCGCTTGAGCAGGCCAAGCTGAATCTGCACGACGCCTACGTCCGGGCGCCGTTCGCCGGAATCATCCAGACCCGCACGGCCCTGACCGGGCAGTATGTTCAGGTCGGTTCCGTCCTGGCCACCCTCGTCCGCCGCGATCCCCTGCTTCTGCGCTTCCGCGTTTCCGAGCGCGACGCCGCGCAGATGAAACCCGGCCAGTCGGCGAATTTTACCATTCGCGACACCGGGCGCGATTACACCTCGAAGATCGTCCACGTAGCCGAAGCGGCCGATGAAGGGGCGCGCATGGTGGCCGTCACCGCTGAAGTCCGGGACACCCGGGACGAAGCGCTGCGGCCCGGCGTCTTCGCCGAGATCACGATCCCGGTCAGCAGCCCGCGCAACGCCCCGGTCATTCCCCAGACGGCCGTCCGGCCCAGTGAGCGCGGTTTTATCGCCTTCGTCGTCCAGAACGACCTGGCCGTCGAACGCGTCCTGGCCGTCGGCATGCGTACCACGGACGGCCAGATTGAAGTGATCTCCGGCCTGACCCCCGGCGAACAGCTCGTCGTCCGCGGGGCCGAGGCCTTGATGAACGGTTCTCCCGTCCGGGTCGTNNGAGTCGGGGGACAATCCCCGCTCCAAGCGCTGAACCGGGCGGCCGCGGCGGGGAGAGGAACACTCATGAAAATAACGGAAATATGCGTTAATAAACCGGTCCTGGCCTGGATGATGATGGCCGCGACCATTGTCTTCGGCATCGTGGCCGGCACGCGGATCGGAGTCAGCCAGTTCCCCGACGTCGATTTCCCGACCCTCTCCGTCAATGTCTCCTGGCCCGGGGCGGCCCCGGAAGTCGTGGAAAACGACATCGTCGAAACGCTGGAGGAGGCCCTGGTTCAGATCGAGGGCCTCAACACGATCACCTCGAGCTCCCGCCAGGGCGGCGCCTCGATCACCCTGGAGATGGACCTATCCCGCGACGTCGACCTGGCCATGCAGGACGTCCAGGCCAAGGTGTCCCAGGCCACCCGGTCGCTGCCCCGCGATATCGACCCTCCGACCATTTCCAAAAGCAACCCCGAGGACCAGCCGATCATGATGATATCGCTGGCCGGGGCCGTCCCCGCCCGGGTTCTGACCGACTACATCCAGTTCAGCCTCAAGGAGAAGCTCCAGACCATCCC
>PMCY01000256.1:0-5073 GCA_003154255.1 Candidatus Aminicenantota bacterium
GCCGGGGGCATATTGGCCCGGCATTGGAGAACGGTGGCATAGGCGCAGCCGCTGATGGCGATGGCCCGGGTCGGCTGGATGGTGCCGGGCTTGAGGGCGTTGACCAGCTGGGTCAGATCGCCGGACAGAAACGGCTGGGCCAGAGGGCTCTTCATCATTTCGGGAGCCGCCGGCGGAGTTGCGGGCTGGGCCGGCTCGGAACCGGGCCGTCGCATCTGCTGACGGCGCGGGACCATGAGGTTCTTGGTGGCGTCGAATTCCGTCCCGGCATAAGTCTCCCGGTAATAGCGGAGGACGTCGCTCACGGTCAGTTTTTTCTCGGGCTTGACCGAAAAAGGCAGCTCCGGCAGGTCCTGCTTGAGGCCGAGCGAAGGCGCCAGCGTGCTCAGGACATAGAATTCCCGGATGGAATAAGGCTTCCCGCCGCTATAGGCTTTCCAGAACTTGAACGGTTCCCCCTTCTTGGGATCGAAGAAGCCCAGGTCCTCGGCCACTTTGAAGACATTGTCCGAGGCCATGTAGCGGTCGGGGTTTTTGAGATCGATTTCGCTGATGCGGGGAATGTTGGCCGAAATGCCGACCTGGTCGTCGGGGATACGNNTGGCGTCGGCGATGGTGATGCACTCCCCGTAATCGCCGTAGCCGTACTCCTTGATGAGCTCGCCGGCCAGCTTGATGGCCTCCCGGGCCGTTTTGCAGCGCTCCAGGACAATGCGCTCGATCTCCTCGATCATGAACATGCCTTCGGGGTTGTAGAGCTCGCGGCGGCCGCCGATCGTAGTCTCTCCGATGGCCAGGCCGGCCTCGCTCATGCATGGGTAGGCCGTGTTCATGAAAGCATAGGTCTCGGCGACCTGCGGGATTTCCCCTGTCTGCTGAACACCTTTGAGATCGCCGGGAGTCTCGGTGTGCATCTTGCCGCTATAAATTTTGTTCTTGGCCCCGGCCGGGTATTTGGCGTGGGGCACGATGGCGACCCATTGGCGGTAGTTGCCGTCGCAGGTGTGGGCGGTCATGACCGAGCCGTCGGCCGACGCCAGTCGGCCGACCATGATGCTGGTGCAGCCGTCGAATTCGGACGGCCAGGTTTGGGCCGCGGCGGGGGTCTGGGCGGCGGAGACGCCGAACAGACCGACGATGGCCAGAAGCGTCCCGATCAGCATAGCGCGCTTAAAAAAAGGCAAACGGGATGATGCGATCATAGGTCCTCCTTAAAGGAAGGTCTATTATTTAAGATATGCGAGCAGNNTTGAGCTCTTCCAGCCTGCGGGCGTAGGCGTCCGGGTCCTTGGCCCCCCAGACGGCCGTCTTGTTAAACAGTTCGAATCCGCCGATATAGCGCGATCCGCTGGCCGCCATAGTCATCGCCCGCCATTTGTTGGGCGGCTCAAAGGCAAACCCGTAAGCGATGATAAAATGGTCGTAGGGGTAGGACCAAACCTCGAGCGTCGTGGCCTGGATGTCTTCGCCCGAACGGGACGTGGCGCCGCTCGTGCCGGACACGCCCTGCCGAATGGTCATCGCCCAGTCATTATTCTGCGCGTATTCGATCGAAGCCGGGTTTCCGTTCAGAAGATAGATCCGGGCCCGGTCGGTGTTCCAGGGCTGCTTGAAGTTCTCTTTCTTGAAATTATCGTTGATATAAGCCATACGGGCGTCGAACAGGATTTTCAATTCCGGCGCGCGCACTGCCCAGAAAAGTTTTTGGAATTCCAAGCGTCCCTTGTCGGTCAGGGCCCGATACGCGGAGCGCTCGTAATCCGGCATGATGAAATAATGCATGGCGTACCAGGAATCACGCGACGGAAGCATGTTCGCTCCGCAGGCGGCCAGGAACGATCCGGCCAGGATCAAAGCGACGATTTTAGCTGATTTCATGGGTCCTCCTCCGGACGAGACCGCCCTGCAATAGTGAAAATATCGTACCACGCGGGGCTGCGGCCGCCAATCGGCCAAAGCAAAATTCGTGCCGCTTCCGGTTCTCCTGGAACGGGCCTTCCGGATTTGGCCGGCCGTCCACGGGCGGGGGCAATTGTTCTCCGGCATCCCCCCTCCGTTTGGCCGGTCAGCGGATGAAAAATCCGGCCCGGAACGGATCGGCCGGGTCGAACAGGAATTCGTTCCGGCCGGTGATAGAAGCGCTGCCGCCCACTTCAGGAATTACGGCTTGGAAGCGGCCGAACCCGACTTCCTCGACCGCCCGGCCCGTGAAGCGGCTTCCGACGATGCTTTCGATTACGATTATCCGACCCAATTTGAGCTCACCCCGGGCGTGATGAATGGCCACCCGTCCGCTGACGCCCGTGCCCGTCGGACTGCGGTCGACCTCGCCGTCGGCGAAGACGCAGACGTTGCGGCTGTGAGCCCTTCGGTCGAGAGGCGGGCCGATGAAGATCGTCCCGTAAAGGAAGCCGAGGTCCTTGGCGAAGGGATGGATGATCGGACGTGCCGCCATGACCGCTCTTTTGATGGCCGTTCCCGCGCTGATGAGCGCGCGGGCGTTGTCGGGCGTCAGCCTCAGCCCGAGCGGTCCGGCTTGGACATAGGCGTAATAAGCGCCGCCGAAGGCCAGGTCGTAAGTCACCCGGCCGAGACCCGGTACGTCAACGGTCCCATCGAGGGTGTCCACGAACGAAGGAACGTTGTGGAAGCGCACGGAGCGGACGCGCCTCGATCCGGCTTCGACCCGGGCAAAGGCGGTCACCCGCCCGGCCGGCGCATCGATGGCGATCCGGGTTTCCGGCCGCTTGGCCCGGACCAGACCGGTCTCGACGGCCACGGTGGCCAGGGCGATGATGCCGTGCCCGCACATGGTGCTCAGTCCCTCGTTGTGGATGAAAAGAACGCCCAGGTCTCCATCCGGTGTGACCGGCTCCGTGACGACAGCGCCATACATATCGGCGTGGCCGCGGGGTTCCCACATCAGACCGCGGCGGACGGCATCCAGGTTCTTCTTGAACCAACGCCGCTTCTCCAGGATGGTGCGGCCCGGCACGCGGGGCAGGCCGTCCACGATCACCCGCAGCGGCTCGCCGCCGGCATGGGCCTCGATGGTTCGGACGGCCTTCCAGGATCGGGGCGGGGTCCAGTCCCGCAAAGCGGATGCCTTCAGATGCACGGGCCCGTCACTTCAACGCCCGGATCCGGACTTCGATCCCCTTCTCGCCCTTCAGCAAGTCGACCAGCTTGGAGGCATCCGTATTCCCATAGTGGTAAGGATACAGGACCTTGGGCGCCAGCATCCTGGCTGCGGCGGCGGCCATCTCGGGAGTCATAGTATAAGGCAGGTTCATGGGCAGGAAGGCGATATCGACGCCCTTGAGGGCGGCCATCTCCGGGATGTTTTCCGTGTCGCCGGCGATATAGAGGCGTTTGTCCCCGATGGTCAGGACATAGCCGTTGCCCTCGCCCTTGGGATGGAAAGGGCTGCCCGGGGCCCGTTCGTGGACGATGTTGTAGGCCGGGACGGCCTGGACGGCGATTCCTTCCCAGGTCCGTTTGTCGCCGTTCTTCAGAACGACGCCGTCCTTCATTTTCTCGGCGCACTTGGCGGTCAGGAACAGCGCGGTCGACGGTTTGCGGATCTTGGCGATCGCCACTGGATCGAAATGGTCCCCGTGCTCGTGCGTAACGAGGATGAGGTCGGCCTGGGGCAGAACCGCGTAGTCGCCGAACTCCCCCACCGGATCGACATGGATGACCTTTCCCTGGAAGGTCAGCATCAATGTTCCGTGTCCGATGCAGGTGATTTTCAAGTTCCCTTTCGACGTGGGGAAGATGTCTTCTTCATAAGCGGCGGCCGAGGCGAATGCCGCCGCCGCGCCCAGGGCGAAAAACGCAAACAGGATGAATCTGGTCATGGTCACCTCCCGAATAAGGCAATAAAAAATCGATCAGCGGCCGGCGCAGGTCTGGTCCGTCCGGACCAGCTTGGAGACGTCGAACCCTTTTCCAGCCGTCCGGTCGACGATTTCACGGTAAAGCGCTTCGTCCATCTGCGGCGTCCGGCTCAGGATCCACAGGTATTTTCGGCTCGGATCCCCAACCACGGCAAAGGTGTAATCGGGCGCCAAGTCGATGATCCAGTAATCGCCGCGGAACGGCCAGAAGAACTGGACGCGGAGCTTGGCATTGCCGCTGCCGTCGACGACGAAGGCCTTCCCCTTGGCCGTCTTGACCGCACCGTCCGCGGCGTCCTTGCGGCAGGTGTTGACGACCCGGACATAGCCCTTGTCCGTCATCGAATACTCGGCCACCGTGCAATGACAGCCTTTCTGAAAGCTTTGGGGAAAAGAAGCGATCTCGAACCATCTCCCCATGTACTTCTCCAGATCGACCGAGGGAACGGTGGCCGGCGGCTTCTCCGCGGCGGCAGCGGCATGCGCCGCGGCGGCCCATCCGGCGCACAAGGCCGTGAGGATGAAGATTGCTGTTTTCATGCCTTCATTATGGAATGGATGAGCCATCCGAGTAAAGCCGCCATCGACCGGATATTGACTTGAGGGCCACGTGCGGCTATAAAACCATTTCCATGAACACGCGCACGCCGGAGCCGCCGATCCGCATCCTGTTCGTCTGCCTGGCCAATTTGTGCCGCAGCCCCCTGGCCAGGGCCATCGCTATGCGCGGCTTGGGCGACGGCGTGGCAGCCGAGAGCGCGGGTGTGGCCCCCTCGCCCTCGCGGATCCCCGACGAAGGGCTTGAATTGATCCGCCGGCTGACCGGGACCGATGCCTCCGGCCATCGTCCCCGCTTCGTCCTGGACTTCCCCTTGGATGAATTCGACTACATCATCGGCATGGATTCGTCCGTGTTCATGCGCCTGACGGCCATGCCCCAGATTCCCAAGGACAAGCTCTACGGCTGGGAGATCAGCGATCCCTGCGGACATGGAATGGACGCCTACGAAGAAACGGCGCGCCAGATCGAGCAGTACCTCAACCAATTTTTATTGAACCGGGAAATGGAAAAAGCGGCGGCCCGCCGAAAATCCTGATCGCCTCAGCCCAGGCGTCCGCGGAAAAAGCGGCGGATGTGTAAGCCTTCCTCTTTTCTCCGGGTGTCATGGATTTA
>PMCY01000256.1:5108-9958 GCA_003154255.1 Candidatus Aminicenantota bacterium
GCCCTTCTTGACAGAGCCGAGCCCGCGCGGCAATATATCGGCTTGACCGCGCCCCGAAGGAGGCCGCCATGCCGATCGATCCGCACAAGGTCCGCCATCATTTCCCGGCCCTGTTCCGCAAGGAAGTCTACCTGGACAATCCTGGAGGAACGCAGACGGTCAAAAACAGCCTGGACCGCGTGCTTGAATATCTCATCGAATATAACGCCAACCACGAAGGCGTCTTCGCCACCAGCCGCCATTCGGACGAAGTCATCGCCCGCTCGCGGGCGGCCATGGCCGAATTCCTCAACGCCGGCCGGCCGGAGGAGATCATCTTCGGCCAGAACATGACCACCCTGGCGTTTCACCTCAGCCGCTCGCTCCTCCGCCGCTTCCAGCCCGGCGAAACGGTGGTCGTCACCCGCCTGGACCACGATGCCAACATCTCCCCCTGGCTCCTGATGGCCGAGGACCGCGGCCTGAACGTCGAGTGGGTCGATTTTCATCCCGCCGACGGGACCCTCGATATGGACTCTCTGAAAAAGGCCTTAGAGAAAAAGCCCTGCCTTGTGTCCGTCGGCTACGCCTCCAACGCCCTGGGGACGATCAATCCCGTCGACGAAATCACCGCCCTGGCCCATCAGGCCGGCGCCCTGGTCTTCATCGACGCCGTCCATTACGCGCCGCACGGGCCCATCGATGTTCGGGCCACGGGTTGTGACTTCCTGGCCTGCTCGTCCTATAAATTCTTCGGCCCACACATGGGTATCCTCTATGGGCGAGCCGATCTGTTGGAGAAATTGTTCGCCTATAAGGTCCGGCCCGCGTCGGACTCCCTGCCGACCAAATTCGAGACCGGAACGCAGAACCACGAAGCCATCGCCGGATTGCTGGGAACGCTCGAATACTTCGAAGGACTGGGCCGGGAATTCGGCAAGGATCTGGCCGTCGCGCTGGGCGCCCGGTACCAGGGCCGCCCGCTCCTCTTCAAGCAGGCCATGGGGGCCGTCAAGGCCTACGAGAAGGACCTCAGCCGGGCTCTGATCAAGGCCATTCAGGATGTCCCCGGGACGACGATTTACGGCCCGACCGATCTCCAACGGCTCGACGAACGGGCTCCGACACTGGCCTTCCGCCTGGGCGACAAGGCCCCGCGGACGATTGCCGAGGAGATGGACAAGGACGGGCTNNAATTGATTTTTGTTTTTCTTTTGGATCATAATGGGGGCATAGAAGAGAGGGTTATGAGCCGTTTCGCGCCGATTTTCGCCCTTGAGGCAAATCTCCCTCCACAAGCGCGGCCCGCTGATCATTCCCTTCGGGGATTGAGATCCATACCCGAATTGGAGGCATCATGAGCAGGAAGACGATTCTCTCCGTATTTCTCCTCGCCCTCATGACCATTCCGATCTTCTCCCAATCCCGGGAGACGGGCGCCATCCTGGGCAAGGTCATGGACGACCAGAAAAATGCGCTCCCCGGCGTCAGCGTTGTTTTGACCGGCAAGAACCTGATGGGGCGCCGGGAGTTCATCACGGACGCCCAGGGCACCTTCCGCTTCCCGGCCCTCCCGCCGGGCGAATATGTTTTGAGGGGCACGCTCCAAGGTTTCCGGACGGTCGAACAGACGGGAATCCGCTTGACCACGACGGTCAGCCTGAGCATTGATCTGATTCTGATCCCGTCGACGGTCTCCGAGCAGATCACCGTCCAGGCCAAGGCCCCGACCGTGGACGTCAAGTCCAGCGAGACGGCCTCCGTCACTCTATCGAACGAAGTGCTGCGCAACATCCCCTATTCGCAGTTCACGGCGGACATCGTCAACCTGGCGCCCGGAGTCAACGACAACGTCGCCTATGGCGCGTCTCAGGACACCGGGATCGCCTACACCATCGACGGCGTCAACGTGGCCGATCCCGAGGCGGGTTCGGCCTGGGTCTTCCTCGATCACAACATCATCGAGGAGGCCAAGGTCATGGGCGTCGGACTGCCCGCCGAATACGGAAATTTTACCGGCGTCATTTTCAACCTGATCACGAAAACGGGCGGAAACACGCTATCCGGCCACATCGAATTCGACTACCAGGGAAAGAAATCCGACGGCGCGTTCTGGCAAGCCAATAACAGCACGGCTTACTCCAACGATTTCTCCGGCCTGACTCCGCCGGCCTCGAGATTCCTGGACGGAAGCGTCCATCTCGGGGGCCCCATCACCAAGGACAAGCTGTGGTTCTATACGGGCGCCCAATGGTATCAGGCTTTCAATTATGTGACGGGATTCCCCAGCGCGGATAATCTTCGCAATCCGCACTGGTTCGGCAAGCTGTCCGCCGCCCCCTCGGCCACGCTGACCCTGACGGGCACTCTCGAAATCGATACCTATCTCCGCAACAACCGCGGAGCAGGCGCCAATATCGCTCCCATCGCCACGGTCTCCGAGGATTCGCCGGAAATCGTGGGCAACTTCAACTTGACCAAGATTCTGAGCAAGAATACCTTCTTCGACGTCAAGGCCGCCTATTTCTGGGGCTATTACTACCTCAATCCCAACTCGGGGGAGGGGGTGAGCTCCCATACCGACCTCGACAACAACAACTACCGGACCGGGAGCGCGGGTTATTTTTTCAAAGCCGACCGAACCCGCCTGCAGATCAACGCCAACCTGACCCATTATGCCGAGGACTTCATCCAAGGCAATCATGAATTCAAGTTCGGCGTCGAGGTCGAGCACAGCACGGTCCGCAACCGCTATGGCTATACCGGCGCCAACCACATGAAATATTTCGACTACGGCAGCGAGCCTTACCTGGCCTACCAATACGCGGGCTATGACACCAATACCAAGTACACCCGGCTGGAGGCCTTCGCTCAGGATTCCTGGCAAATCAGCGACCGGCTGAACGTCAATTTCGGCGCCCGCTTCAGCCAGAACTGGGGCTTTGTCCAGGGGACGTCCGCGGCCGTCTACAAACCGACCCGCCTGGCGCCCCGCATCGGCTTCACCTACGATCTCCTGGGCGATAAATCGACCGTCCTCAAGGCCCACTACGGCCAGTTCACCGAGGCCATGCTGACGACGATTTACAGCCGCCTGAACCCGGCCTCGGCCTATAGCGATTATGTGGGCTACTTCTGGNNTGGAGCGGGAGCTGTTCAAGGACACATCGTTCAGCGTGACCTACATTTACCGGGACTGGAAGAACATCATCGGGCCCTACGACACGCTGACGTCCTACGACACCATCCCGGTCACGGTGCCCGAAAACGGCCAGACGTACACGGTCTATGAACGCACCTCCGGCGATGCCCACGCCTACATCCTGACCAACATCAACACGGGAGACCGCTGGGTCAGGTCCGCGCCGTACCGGCGCTATTCCGGCATCGAAGTCATGTTCAACAAACGGTTCTCCGACCGCTGGCAATTGATCGCGTCCTACGTGTATTCCAAGGCCTGGGGGACGATGAACAACGGGTTCGGCGACGACCTGGGCACGGGCAGCCATGGCGGCCTCAGCACGGCCGACCCGAACTACTACATCAACGCCGACGGTAATTTGAGCAGCGATCCGACCCACCAGATCAAGATCCAGGGCACGTACGTGATCCCCGTCGTCGAAGTGGGCTTCAACATCTTTTTCCACGGCATCACGGGCAACGCCTGGGAGACCAGTTACACGACCCCGCGCCTGAACCAGGGCCGGGTGACGTTCTTCGTCGAGCCCCGCGGTTCCCACCATCTCCCGATGGCCAAGCTCCTCGATCTCCGCCTGGAGAAGATCTTCACCATAGCCAACCGCTACCGGTTGGGGCTGATCTTCGACATATTCAACGTCTTCAACGACAACACGATCACGAGCTGGGGCACGACCTGGGGCAGCGGGGCCGATTATTATCTGTCCGGTGAGCCCGGGTACACCGCTTCGACGAGCGGGCACTATCTTTATGGGATCGTNNGACGACCGACGCGGCGCTTCGACGCCGCGTCGGCCGATTCGAGGGGGAATGGGCGATCCGGCCGTTCCCCCCTTTTATGCGTTTGCCGCTCCGTCCGGGGCCGGGTCACTTCCCGCCGAAAGCGGCCTTGATGTCGGCGATCCCCACGCCCAGCGTTTTGCGGGCGATGCCATCGAGCGCCGCTTCCGGGCCCTGGAAATGCATCGTCGTATGGACATGGCGGAGCACACCATCGGGCTTGAGGGCCACGGCCGGCGAGGAGGTTTCCAGCTCAAAGAACGGGCCGAGGGGCTTGGCCCCGGGAGAGGCCGGGCCGTCATTGTAGCTGTTGACCGTGTCTCCCCCATAGGGATCCTTCTGGATCTCCCACATCGAATTCACGTAATCCGTGAGGCCTTCGGGCAAGGTCAGGTGAATCAGTGTCAGAACGCCGTTGGCCGCATCGTAGCTCCCGGCGAAAGGCATGGCCCGGCGGGGAGAGAGCCCGATCTTGCTGCGGCGGAGCCCATCACCCTTGAAATACAGGACACGGCTGCCCACGATGAGCCGGTCGGCCGGAACCTTGCCGAAATAGGCATCGTTGACGATCGGACCCAGGGCGCTCTCCTCCCCCGTTTTGAAGGGGACGACAATCGTCGTCGCCGGGGAGGGGTTGAACATGCCCAGGATCCAGATGGACAGCAGTCCGGTTTCCTTGGACCATGCGTTCAGGCCGATGTTGGTGATGCTGTTGTCCGAGGAATAAGCCACGGCCCGGACGCCCTCCGGCAGTTCCACACCCAAGGCGGCCAGGGCCGGCTTCTCCAGGACCGTGACGACACGGTTCACCTCCAGATCGAACTCCGTGCCGGAATAATTGACCAGGCGCATGGGCTTGCGGAAATGAACGGTGCTCATCTGCTGGGAAACGA
>PMCY01000141.1 GCA_003154255.1 Candidatus Aminicenantota bacterium
TCAACGCCACCGAGATCGCCGTCAAGTACAGGCTTGGTTCGATGGCCGCGCCCATCGTCAACACGGCCATCGTCGGGGCCATCATCAACATTCTGGGCCTGACCAAGCTCGACTCCCTCCTTCAGGCCATCGAGGAGGCCATCACCATCAAGCCGATCGAGAACCAGAAGGCGGCGGCCGAGGCCTACGAGCGGGCCTGCGTCTACGCCTGAGAGAGGACGCGATGAGCATCAAGAAAGACAAGAAAAAGATCGTCTTCGAGTCGGAAAAAGACATGCCCACCATGCCCATGTCCCTCGGCTCGATGCTGTGGAACAAGACCGGCTCCTGGCGGAACATCCGCCCCGAGATCAAGCTCGAGGACTGCATCCAGTGCGGCATCTGCTGGAAGTTCTGCCCGGACATGTCCGTGGAGATCGAGAACGAGTGGCCGGTCATCAACTACGACTACTGCAAGGGCTGCGGCATCTGCGCCGAGGAATGCCCGGTCAAGTGCATCGCCATGGTGGAGGAGCGGAGATGAAAAAAGTCATTATGGGCAACCACGCCCTCTCGTACGGGGCCATGCTGGCCCGGACCCAGGTCATCGCCGCCTACCCCATCACCCCGCAGACGCAGGTCGTGGAGCTGCTCTCCGAGATGTGCGCGGACGGGACCCTGAACGCCAAATTCATCAAGGTCGAATCCGAGCATTCGGCCATGGCCGCCTGCATCGGCGCCTCGATCGCCGGAGCCCGGACCTTCACGGCCACCTCGTCCCAGGGCCTGGCCCTGATGCACGAGATGCTCCACTGGGCGGCCGGCGGACGCCTGCCCATCGTCATGGGCAACATCAACCGGGCCATGGCCCCCGGCTGGACGATCTGGACGGACCAGAACGACAGCCTTAGCCAGCGCGACACCGGCTGGCTGCAGTTCTACTGCTCCTCCAACCAGGAGGTCCTGGACACCGTCCTGCAGGCCTATAAAATCTCCGAGACCATATCCATCCCCAGCATGGTCGTTCTGGACGCCTTCGCCCTCTCCCACACCTACGAAGTCGTCGACATTCCGGACCAGGCTCTCGTGGATGAGTACCTGCCGAAGTTCAAGCCATACGCCACGGTCACCCCGGACGATCCGCGGGCCTTCGACGGGCTGACCGGGCCCGAGCATTACATGGAGCTGCGCTACAAGCTCCAAAAGGACATGGAGAAAGTGCCGGCGCTGTTCGAGGAGACCGGGCGCCAATACGAGAAAATATTCGGCCGCCGCCTCAGCGCGGTCGAACCCTATCTCTGCGACGACGCCGAGATCGTCCTGGTCACCTCCGGAACCGCGGGCTATACCGCCCGCGTGGCCGTGGAGGAGATGCGCAAGAAAGGCCTGAAGGTCGGCAACCTGCGCATCAAGATGTTCCGGCCCTTCCCCTTCGAGGATTGCCGCCGCATCCTGGCCAAAACGCCCAAGATCGCCGTCCTCGACCGCAACATTTCGTACGGCCATCACGGCATCTTCTCCCAGGAGCTCAAATCGGCCCTTTATGGGACGGGCAACCAGGCCGTCTTCGCCTTCATCGCCGGCCTGGGCGGGCGGGACATCACCGCCGATTCCTTCCGCGAAATGATCGAGACGGTCAGCCGGACGGACCGCCCCACGGAGGACATCCTCTGGATCGGAGTGAAACGATGAAAAAAGAAAAGAAAATGACCCTGACCCTCCCGATCGAGGAGCATATCGGCGCCGGCAACCTGGCCTGCCAGGGCTGCGGGGCCAACCTGGCCCTGCGCTACGTGCTCAAAGCCCTCGGCCAGCGGACGATCCTGTGCATCCCGGCCTGCTGCTGGGCGGTCATCGACGGGGGCTTCCCCCATTCCTGCGCCGACGTCCCCATCTACCATTGCGCGTTCGAAACGGCGGCCTCGACGGCCACCGGGGTCAAGGCCGGGTTGGATATGATCGGCGACAAGGAAACCACGGTCATGGCCTGGGCCGGCGACGGGGGAACGTTCGACATCGGCCTGCAGGCCCTGAGCGGCGCCGCGGAACGGAACGACGACATCATCTACGCCTGCTACGACAACGAAGCTTACATGAATACCGGCATCCAGCGGAGCTCGGCCACGCCGTCGGGCGCCTGGACGACGACGACCCCGGTCAAGTTCCCCAAGGACCAACCGAAAAAGGACATCGACGCCATCATGGCCGCCCACAACATTCCCTATCTGGCCACGGCTTCGACGTCCTATCCCGAGGACCTCTTCAAGAAAGCCAAAAAAGCCAAGGAGATTCGGGGGACCAAGTTCCTCCACATCTACGCGCCCTGCCCGACCGGCTGGAAGAGCCGGCCCGAGGACACGGTCAAGCTCGGCCGGATGGTGGTCCAGAACGGGATCTTCCCGCTCTACGAGGTGGAAGGCGGCGAGAAATATACCCAGACCATCAAGGTCAAGGATAAAAAGCCGATCGACGATTACCTCAAACTGCAGGGCCGCTTCAGGCATCTGAAGCCGGAGGGGATCGCGATGCTGCAGGACGAGGTCGACCGCCGCTACGCCCGGCTGCTCAAGAAATTCGAGAATAAATGATTAAGAAGCGGGCGTTCCTGCTCCCTCTCATCCTGGCGGCGGCCTGCGCCGCGGGCCCAACCGGCGATAAAATGGGCCCTTCGTTCTCAGTCAGGGACCTCGATGGAAACGCCCTGGCCTCGCCGGCCCTGAAGGGCAAGGTGGTTATCGTGAATTTCTGGGCCACCTGGTGTCCCCCATGCCGGGCCGAGATCCCCGACTTCGTTGAGTTCTATGAAAAGAACAAATCGCGCGGCCTGGAAATCATCGGCTTATCCCTGGATTCGCTGACCGGAGGCCCGGCCACGGCGGATGGACTTCGTCCGTTCATCCGGAAGAACAAGATGTCCTATCCCATCGTGGTGGCCTCGGAATCGATTGTCCGGGACTTTGACCCCGGCGATGCCATCCCCGTGACGTTCATCTTGGATAAACAGGGCCGCATCCGCCATAAGCAGGTCGGGGCGGTGAGCCTGGATACGCTCTATGAATGGTTCGACCGGCTGGCGGTGGAGAAATAATCTCAGAGACCCAATTTATAGGTGTGATAAACGGCGAATCGGCCGCCTCCGAAGTCGGGAAAGCGCTTGCGCTCAATGACCCGGAACCTCTTCTCCAGGAGCGGCGCCACCTGAACGCGCGATTGGACAAACTCCTCGGCCGGTTTTTTACGCGAATACAAGCCCACCACGGCGTCGGAGAAACGATGTTGTTGGGGGCAGATGGTCAGAAAAAGACCGTCCGGTTTGAGGATCCTGCGGATCTCGGCCAGGGCCGCCTCGAGATCCCGGACGAATTCCAGGACGCTGACCGCGATGACGACGTCGAAGAAGGCGTCGGGGTAGCCTGTCTCCTGAATAGACGCGCTCTTCAGCTCCGCCTTCAAATGGTACGCCCGGCACATCCCGGCCACGGCGTCCATTCGACCGTGCACGTCGCAGGCGTATAACTCCCGGCAATGACGGGACAGCTCGGGCAGGAAAACACCGCTCCCCGTCCCGGCCTCCAACAGCCGTCCGACCCGGCCCGGGCCCAGAAGGTCGAGAATCACCCGGAATCTGTAGAGCTGGATGTACTTGATCGGAAAGAGATAATTCCAATGATAATAATCGACGTCGCTCGTGCGGCGAAGAAAAGCCCGTTCCGGCAGGATCATTTTCATTGTCCGCAAGGTTTTCGGAAAATATCATAACCCCTCCCCATTTGCAATGGCCCGCGCCGGGGACTAAAATCGACCATGATGAGCGCCCGCAAGATCCTCTTCGCTCTGGCGTTGGCGGCCACCTTCCTGACAATGTCCTCCCCTCTGGCCGCCCAGCTCGTCCTCGGCCAATACGAGAACGAAGCTCCGTTCCGGACCTGGAACTCCTACCCGTTTTCCTGCGCCTCGGCGCTCGGTCGGGGTGAGACCGCCTTGACCCTGGCCGCGGACGCTTCGGCCGGCCTGTCCAATCCCGCCCTTCTTGTCCGCTTGCCGCGTCTTTCGGTCACCGTCAGCGGCTTCTTCCTTAACGCGACCGCGCTCCGCTATGCTTATATCAACACGGGGGTCCTATCGACGGCCGCTCCGGTCGGCCGGTCACTGGCCGGGCTCGACCTGGCCGCCGTCGCCTACCGCTTCGGCGGCTGGGCCGTATCCGCGGCTGCCGCCGATTTCGAGTTCTACCACAGGCCGGCCGTTCACGCCGAAGCATCCTACGGCGGACAAATCTACTACTCCAACGATTTCGACCAGACCGGCGCTCTGCGCGGCTATGCATTTTCCCTGGCCCGCCGCATCGGCGGCCGCTTGAGCATCGGGCTGACTATGATCGCCTTCCAAGGGGAAATCCAGCGTTCCTCCATCGAAAATTCGACCGCTTCCGGCTATACCATCACGGATACGATTGCCCGAAAATTCAGCGGCTTCGCCTTTCAGGGCGGAATAGCCTGGGAGCCATGGACAGGATTCACCCTGGCCCTCACGGTCCGCGGCCCCTGGACCAAGAAAGCCGACGGCTCGAGCATTCTGCGTTATCAGGCGCCGTCCGGCCCGACGAACATCACGATCGCAGATTCGGCCATGGATTCGCTGGGCCAACCTTGGATCGTCGGATTGGGGCTTTCCGTCCAGCCCCTGGCCGGCCTGACCCTGGCCTCCGATGCCGTTTTTTATGGCTGGTCCCGGTATGCCCCGGAATATTTCGGAGAGATCCAGGAGCGCGGTTTCCGCGACATTTTACGGATTGGGGCCGGCGCGGAGTACCGGACCCGGATCCGCTTGTTCGGCCGGGATGTCGATTTTCCCAATCGTATCGGCGTCCTTTACGACCCCCAGCCCATGGCCGCCCCGCATTCATCCTATGTCTATCTCACCTTCGGAACGGGATTCCATTGGCCGGCCTTCCATGCGGACATGGGCGCCTCGCTGGGCGGGGAATCCGGCAGCGGGAATCATCTGGTCGGACGGAGAATCGCCCTGACCCTGAGCTTCTTCCTGGGAGAACGGCCATGAAGAAATTCCGCATCTCCGCCCGGTTGGCACCGATCGCCCTCCTCGCTCTCGCCGTCGGCTTAGGCTTGGGCGGGCCCTCCCATGGACCTGACTTCCACACCCGGGTTCTCAGCGTTCTGTCGGCCCCCGGACGCGTCGTAGAGCTCCGCCGCAGGGGCTTCGATTTGCTGGCCGAATGGGAAGGCAAAATCTATCTCCTGGCTTCGGACGCCGAAACTTCGGCCTTGCAGGCCGCGGGCATTGCCTGGGCGCCCGAGGACGGCCGGCTCCCCGCGGCCCGCTTCCGGCCGGAGGGAATGCAGACCGGTTTGAACGGCGCCTATCATTCGTACAAGGAACTGGAGAAGGATATTTTCGGCCTGCAGAAGCAATATCCGGAGCTGGCCCGCGTATTCGATATGGGCCTGAGCCTGGAAAAGCGGCACATCTACGCCCTGGAGATCAGCGCCCAATCTGCCGGCGGGCAGGCCAAGCCCGAAGTCCTCTTTTTAGGCTGTCATCATGCCCGGGAATGGATCTCGGTCGAGGTTCCCTTCCAACTGGGAAAATATCTTCTGGAGAATTACGCCCTTGACCCTGACGTCCGCCGTCTGGTTGACGGCGCGGCCATTTGGATCATTCCACTGGTCAACCCGGACGGCTTGGAATATTCCATCCAGTCCTATCGCTATTGGCGGAAAAACCGCCGGGATAACGGCGACGGATCCTTCGGCATCGACATCAACCGCAACTATGGATACCAATGGGGCGTGGACAATACGGGATCTAGCCCCGACCCGAATTCCGAGGTTTATCGCGGACCGGCCGCTTTTTCCGAGCCCGAAACCCGGCTGGTCCGGGATTTCTTCCTTTCCCGGAGCATCCGGGCCCTCATCTCCTATCACAGCTTCGCCCAGTCCATCCTTTTTCCCTGGGGATACACCACTCAACCCGCGGAAAAGGACGGAGAGATGGCGGTGATCGCCGCCCGGATGGCCGCTCTCATCCAGGCGGTCAACGGACGGACCTATATCCACGGGGAATCAAGCCGGGACATCTATGTGACCAACGGCGATCTCGCCGATTGGGCCTACGGCAACACCGGTATTCCTGCTTATACCATCGAGCTTCCGCCCTTGGACGAAATCCATGGAGGTTTTTTCAACGCCGAAGCCGACATCGCCTCGATTTTCGGGGAAAATCTGCCGGCGATGCTCTACCTGATCGATTGGTCCATTCAAAATACCCAGCCGGAGGCCGCCGCAGGCAAGGACCGATCCGGACGGGAAAAGTCCGGGCGGCCGGGTCGATTGCCGGGCGGAGTGCGATGGACGATTCCGGGAGAAGGCATCCAATAAAGCCGATCCGAAGATCCCGCCCGCCCGCCGCTTTACCCCGCCCGCCGTACGACATACAATAGGGCCATGTCCAAGCCTCCGCTTCTGGCGCATCTCTGTTGCGCTCCGGACGCCATCTACGCCGTCGGGATCCTGCAGCGCGATTACGATGTGACTGGATATTTCACCAACTCCAACATCTGGCCAAGCGAAGAGTTCGACTTGCGCTGGATGGAAACGCAGAAAGTGGAGGCTCTCCTCAAATTCCGATTGCTCGAAGGGCCTTATGATTACAAGCGCTGGGAGAAACAGACCGCGGCCTTTGCCGGGGCCCCTGAAAAGGGCCGCCGCTGCGATATCTGCTATGCTCTGCGCCTCGACGAGACGGCCCGCAAAGCCGGCGAGCTCGGCCTGCCCGCTTTCGCCTCCATCATGAGCGTCAGTCCGTGGAAAAAGGCCGATGTGCTCAATCGGATCGGAGGGGCCCTGGGACGGAAATACGGGCTGCGGTTTGTCGAATCCGATTTCAAGAAACAAGGCGGTTTCCAGAAGAGCGTCGAGCTTAGCCGGGCCCATGGTCTGTACCGCCAGGATTATTGCGGCTGCAAGCCCAGCTGGCGTCCCCGGGGACGATGAGCGGAGAAGCGCGCCGGGTCCTCGTCTTCGGCGTGGTCCAGGGCGTGGGGTTTCGCCCGTTTATTCACCGGCTGGCCCGGCGCCTGGATTTCCGAGGCTGGGTCAGGAACTCCGCCGGCGGGGTGGAGGTCCATCTGGAAGCCGAGTCCCCGGCCGACTTCGGCCCGTTTCTCCGGGCCATCAGGAAAGAGAAACCTCCCCTGGCGATCATCGAATCATTGACTGACGAGCCGGCCCGGTTCGAGGGCAACCTTTCCTTCGAAGTCCGCGTTTCGACGGGCGGCAAGGCTTTCGTCTTCATCGCGCCCGATATCGCCGTCTGCCCGAACTGCCTGGCCGAAGTGGCCAATCCCCGGGACCGCCGCTTCGCCTATCCTTTTACCAACTGCACGGACTGCGGCCCCCGCTATACGATCGTCCG
>PMCY01000092.1 GCA_003154255.1 Candidatus Aminicenantota bacterium
GGATTCATCTCTTTCCGCCGATCCCGGACGGGATCAGGCGACAAACCGCCCTTGCAGATCATACACGTCCGCGCCCGTGATTTCAATCGAGCGGATGGGCTCGGATTCGGGATCGAAACCGGCCGGACGTTCCACGAAAACGACCCCGTCCACTTCGGGCGCTTGGGCCCTCGTCCGGCCGATCAGGAGCCGCTCACTCCGTTCGTAAAGGCCCTCGATCAGGACTTCGAGCGTCCGGCCGATCTGGGCGGCCTGGGCCTTTTTAGAATGAACGCCCTGAATTTCCAGAATGCGGTCGCGCCGCCGTTCCTTGACCGCGGCGCGGACGGGGTCGCCCAGAGTGAAAGCGGCCGTGCCTTCCTCGCGGGAGTAGGGGAACACGCCGAGATGATCAAAGCGGGCTTCGCGGACGAAAGCGGCCAGGGCCGCGAACTCCTTTCGGCCTTCGCCCGGGAATCCGACGATCAAGGAGGTCCGCAGAACGGCGCCCGGCAGACGCTCGCGGATCCGCTCGATCAGCCGGAACGCTGGAGAAGCCGGGACGCTGCGCCCCATGCGCTTGACGATGCCCGGATCGGCGTGTTGAAAAGGGATGTCGAGATAGCGGCAGACTTTCGGATCGTTCATGGCGTCCAGGAGATCGTCGCTGATCTCCTCGGGATAACCGTAGAGGAAGCGGATCCAGTGGAGGTCCGTGATTTTCGCCAGATCGCGGAGCAGCCGGGCCAGGCCGTTTTTCCGGCTTTTATCCCGGCCGTAAAACGTCGTGTCCTGAGAGATGAGGACGATCTCCCGGACTCCCGCACCGGCCAGGCGCCTGGCTTCCTCGGCGATCGAAGACGCCGGCCGGGACCGGTATCCTCCCTTGATGAGCGGGATGGCGCAGAAGGCACAGCGATGGGAACAGCCCTCGGAGACCTTCAGGTAAGCCCAGCCGCGGGGCGTGGACAGGACGCGGGGCGTCTGGTGCCCGTAGAGAAACGTCTTTTCGCCTTTTCGATACTCCTCTCCGGCGACGATTTCCCGGATCCGGTCGTAATCCTTGACCCCGAACCAGGCGTCGACGGCGGGGTATCTGGCCGCCAGGATCGACCGGTTCCTCTCGGCATAACAGCCGGCGACGATGACCCGTGTTCCGCGATTCGCTTTGTGGTCCAAAGCTTCGCGGATGGCTTCTTCAGCCTCATCCTTGGACGGTTGAATGAACCCGCAGGTGTTCAGAATGATGATATCGGCCCGGGCCGGGTCGCTCACGAAACGATAATCGCCGGCCCCGAGATAGCCGAGCATGACCTCGCTGTCGACAAGGTTTTTGGCGCAGCCGAAAGTGATCAGCGCGACGGCGGGAAGGGGCATCGCGGCTCAGGGATAGATGCGGTAGAGAAGCCGCGGGAAGGGAATGGTCTCGCGGATGTGTTTGATCCCGCACATCCAGGAGACCATGCGCTCGACGCCCATGCCGAAACCGGCGTGGGGGACGGAGCCGTACTTGCGCAGATCCAGGTACCATTCATAAGCTTCCCGGGGCAGGTTGTGCTCGCGGATGCGTTCTTCGAGCAGGGCCAGGTCGTGAATGCGCTGTCCGCCTCCAATGACCTCGCCATAGCCCTCCGGGGCCATGAAATCCACTCCCAGGGCCAGGTCGGGCCGTTGGGCGTCGGGCTGCATATAAAAGGCTTTTATTTTGGCCGGGAAGTGGGTGATCAGGACGGGATTTCCCGACAGCGAGGAGAGGATCGTTTCCTCGGGGGCCCCGAAATCGTCGCCATAACTCATCGGCGAGCCCTTCTCCCGGAGGAGGGGAACGATCTCGTCATACATGTAGCGGGGGAACGGCTTGCTCAGGGATTCGAGGGGTTTGGGATCGCGCTCGATCTCCACGAGCTCGGCGCGGCGTCTGGATAAGACGCGCTCGACGATGAACAGGATCAGGTCCGTGCCTAGCTCGATGGTGTCTTCGAGCACGGCGAAGGCGACCTCCGGTTCGACCATCCAGAATTCGATCAGGTGGCGGCGCGTTTTGGATTTCTCCGCCCGGAAGGCCGGACCGAAGCAGTAGACTTTCCCGAACGCGGCCGCCGTGGCCTCGTTGTAGAGCTGGCCGCTCTGGCTGAGGTAGGCGGCNNGATCGGGGTATCCATCAGGCGGAAGCCGCGGTCGTCGAAAAAATCGCGGATGGCCTTGACGACCTCGGCCCGGACGCGCAATACGGCGTGCTGCTTCTGGGAGCGGAGCCAAAGATGGCGGTGCTCCATCAGGAACGGCGTCGAATGCTCCTTCGGCGTGATGGGGTATTCCTGGGCGATCTGGATGATCTCGATCTCGGCCAGGCTCAGCTCGTACCCGCCCGGGGCGCGTTTGTCCTCGTGCACCCGGCCTCGGACGATCAAGGAAGACTCCTGGGTCAGCTTGTCGTAGGCGGCGAAGAGGGGATTGTTCTCGTCCTTGCTGAACGCCGTGGCCTGAATGAGGCCGGTTCCGTCGCGGACCAGGATGAAGCGGACCTTGCCCATCGACGTCTTGTTATAGACCCAGCCCCGGATCTCGACGTCCTGGTCCTTGTGTCCGGCGATGTCTTCGACATAGACCCATTTCATGGCGGTTCACCTTGGGAAAATTTCACTCATTATAGGGGAATGCGGGGCTAAAATCAATTTGGAGCGGCCCGTTGAAAACGGAGCGCGATTCCTTTATGGTGGGGGCATGGCCGTCTGCAAACCGTTCGCTCCGGTCAAGCTGGTCTGCGGCATCATCGCCGCGCGCGAGGAGTACTTCGCCTTGGCCGAAGAGCGGCTGGCCGCCGCCCACGGCCCCATCGACGATCATAGTCCTAAGGCTCCCTTTCCCGGCACGGACTATTACGCTCCTCAGATGGGCGCTGAGCTGCGGCGTGGATTTCTGAGCTTCGCCGGGCTTATCGATCCGACGCATCTGCCGGCCGTCAAAATCGAGACGAATGACCTGGAAGTCGAGCTATCCCGGATGATGGAGACCAAAACCCGCATCGTCAATCTCGATCCCGGCTATCTCACGGCGGCCGCCCTGATCATGGCCACGGCCAAGGATTTTTCCCATCGGGTCCCTTTGGGGCAGGGGATCTATGCCCATCTGGAATTCCTGTTTACTCGGAACGGGATCCGGACGCTCGAATGGACTTACCCCGATTTCCGGAACGAAGGTTATGGGGATTTTTTCCCCCGGGTCAGGCGCCGGTACCTGGAACAGCTTCGCGCGCAGACCGGGCCGCTCAGCGGGGCAGACGCTCCGCCAGCCGGCGGATGAAGGCGGGGCTGGTGCCGCAGCACCCGCCCACGAAATTGGTTCCCACGGCGGCGATCCGGAGCATGTCTGCGGCGAATTGATCCGGCGTCTGGGCATATCTTGTGCAGCCGTCTGCACCCATATCCGGCTGGCCGGCATTGGGCTGGACGATGGTAGGCAGAGCCGTCGCCCGGCGAAGCTCCGCGGCCAGGCTGATCATCTCCCCGCTGGCCAGGGTGCAGTTCGCGCCAATGGCCGCCGCCCCGTTTTTTTCCAGCGCCGCCGTCGCGGCGACCAGCCCGTCGCCCATCATTGTGTAGAAACCCCGCTTGGTCCGATTATAAGTCAAGGTCGCGAAAAGGGGCAATTGGGGAGCCGCTTTCTTCGCCCCCCATAATCCGCACAGGGCTTCGCGCAGGTCAAAAAACGTCTCCAGGAT
>PMCY01000039.1:0-3179 GCA_003154255.1 Candidatus Aminicenantota bacterium
GAATTCTTCCGCGAGACGCAGATCCGGATGCGCTGGGACGGCCATTCCCGATGGGACGTCAGCGCACCCGTCGGGATTTTCTTCGGCTCCCCTGTCGAGGCGGACGAGATGCGCAGCCTCCCCCTGCGCGTGGAAAAGCTGGAAAACGGCCGCATCCGGCTGCGCTGTTTCTTTCCCATGGCCTTCTGGGACAAGGCGGAGATCGAATGGGCCAATCCATCGGCCCATCGATTCGGCCCCCTCAAGGCCCGGATCCGCGTCGGCCGGAACGAAACCGCCAAGGACGCGGGCCTTTATTTCACGACCCTCTATCACGCCGGCGAGACGGTCTATGGGCAGGATTGGCTGCTCTATGAAAGGACGGGAACCGGCTGGCTGGCCGGCGTCGTCCAGTCCATGCGCAACGAGCATTACTGCGAGGGCAACGAGCGCTTCACCATCGACGGAGCGGTGTCGCCCCAGATCAACGGCACGGGCAGCGAGGACTATTACCTGGCTTGCTTCTGGCCCAATCCCGATTACGACACCCCATTCGGATGCGTCGTCGGCAATATCCTGGAGAAGGGCGGCGGATCTTATGCCGGCGCTTACCGGGTTCCCAGCGCCTACAGCCGCTTCCACCTCGAGGCCCCCATCCCCTTCTATAGCTCCCTGCGGGCCGTGATCCAGCATGGCGGCATGAGCGACATCCGGTCGGAATACCGGAGCCTGGCCTTCGTCTATCTTCGCCGGCGGCCGGCTTTGGCCGAGACGGACACGATCGACATCGGATCCCCGGCTTCCGAGAGCGCCCACGCCTACCGTTTCGGCGGGACGGCCCCCGTCGTCGTTCTGACCGCGTTTCCCGAGGGCGAGAATTTCGAAACCGGGCTGCGATCGACCGGCCGCGTCCATGAGGGAGGCGAGATTTCCTTCCGCGTCGCGATCCGCCCAGACAACAACGGCGTCCGGCTGAGGCGCCGCATCGACCAATCGTCGGTCGGCCGGGAGGCCCGCGTCTTCATCGACGGCCGGCCGGCCGGCATCTGGCGGCGCGGCTACGAGAACCCCCACCTGCGCTGGTACGACACGGATTTCGATGTCTCATCCGAGCTCACCCGGGGCCGGGACCATCTTGACGTGAAGCTCGTTCTTGGATCGGGATCGGGTTCCGAAAAATTCACGGATTTCGGCTACCGGATATTCTGTTTCGAGCGCTAGGCACGGCCTTGGCTTGACTTCCCGGCCAAAAGGGCCTTATAAGAAAACGAGGCCCGGGGAGGGATCGCCGCCATGATCGGTCAAACGCTGCTTCATTACCGCATTACGGAAAAGATCGGCGAAGGCGGCATGGGCGTCGTTTATAAGGCGATGGACACCCACCTCGACCGGATCGTGGCCATCAAGGTTCTGCCTCCCGATAAGATGTCCGATCCCGAGCGCAAGCGCCGCTTCGTCCTGGAAGCCAAGGCTGCTTCGGCCCTCCATCATCCCAACATCGTCGTCATCCACGACATCGCCTCCGACAAGGGCGTCGATTTCATCGTCATGGAATACGTGGACGGCCCTTCCCTCGACCGCCTCATCGGCCGCCGCGGCCTCAAGCTGGAGGCGGCGCTGGGTTTTGCCGTCCAGATCGCCGACGGGCTGGCCCGGGCCCACGCCGCCGGCATCGTCC
Source organism: Candidatus Aminicenantota bacterium (assembly GCA_003154255.1). Classification (GTDB taxonomy): domain Bacteria; phylum Acidobacteriota; class Aminicenantia; order Aminicenantales; family UBA4085; genus UBA4085. The sequence goes on from PMCY01000039.1 coordinate 1,658, forward strand.
ACCGCGACCTCAAGCCGACCAACGTGATGATCGCACCGGGCGGGCTGGTCAAGATCCTCGATTTCGGGCTGGCCAAGCTGGCCGAGCCGGGACCGCAGCCGGGGGGGGCCGCGACCATGACCCTGGCCCTAGCCGAGAGGCCGCGGACGGAGGAAGGCTTCGTCGTCGGCACCGCCGCCTATATGTCGCCCGAACAGGCTGAAGGCGGAGAAGTGGACGCCCGTTCGGACATCTTCTCCTTCGGGGTTCTCTTTTATGAAATGCTGACCGGGCAAAAGCCCTTCCAGCGCGAGAGCCGGATGAAAACCCTGGCCGCCGTTCTCGGCGAGGAGCCGAAAGGGGCCTCGGCCGTCAATGAATCCGTCCCCCCCGACGCCGACCACATCCTTTCACGCTGCCTGCGCAAGGACCCTCAGCGGCGCTGGCAAACGGCCTCCGATCTCAAGGTCGCCCTCCAGGACTTGAAGGAGGATTCCGAATCTGGGAAGCTGCGGGCGGTCGAGCGCCCGGCGCGGCGGCGCGGACCCCGATTGATCCCGATTCTGGCCGGGGCCATCGTCCTCATCGCCGCCGGNNGTGGCTTATGCCTCCGATCGCGAGGGGGACGGCGCGGTGAACCTCTGGGTCCAGCAGGTGGCCGGAGGGAAGCCGCTGCGTCTGACCAGCCACCCGGCCAACGACTGGCTCCCCGACTTCTCCCCTGACGGGTCCAAGATCGTCTTCCGCTCCGAGAAGGACGGAGGCGGGATTGACGTCATCGACGTCCTGGGCGGGGAGCCCCGCCGCCTCGCCAAACGAGGCCTTCACCCGCGTTTTTCTCCCGACGGCTCCCAGATCGCCTTCATCGATGTGCCGGCCTCGCTCGAAACCCGGCTGTGCGATGTCTATCTCATTCCGGCCATGGGAGGAACACCGCGGCCGTTCCATCCGGAGTTTTCCATCCTCTCCACCGGCACGGGTTCGGCGCCGATCTGGTCGCCGGACGGGAAAACCCTGCTTTTCCGGGCCGTCCGCGACGATGACACCGAATCGGGCGATTGGTGGGTTTTTCCCCTGGACGGCTCCGCCCCCGTGAAAACGGGGGCCCAGAAAAGCCTGGCCCTTCCAGACTACGTCCAATATCCCTGCGGCTGGCTGGGTTCGGAGATCTACTATATCGTCGGCTCAACCGTCGAAGGCATAAACATCTTCAAAGCCGCCATCGACCCGAAAACCCGGACCATCGCGGGTCCGGGCATGCCCTTGACCTCGGGGCCGGGCATGAAGATCTTCGTTTCCCTCTCCCGGGACGGGCGCTTGGCCTATGCCAACATGACCGCGATCATGGACGCCTGGAGCGTCTCGGCAAGGCCGGATGAAGGCATCGTCGGCCGGGACCTGCGTAAAATCACCTCGGACCTGATGCCGAAATTCAACCCCTCCCTGAGCCGGGACGGGACGAAGATCGCTTTCAGCGCCTTCGGCGGCCTCAAAGGCACGCGGATCGATGTGCGCTGGATGGATATTCCGAGTGGAAAGGCGA
>PMCY01000039.1:3236-6563 GCA_003154255.1 Candidatus Aminicenantota bacterium
CGGAGAAACCTCAAAACCGGCCAGGCGACGCCGGCGTTGACGATTCCGGCCGGATTCTACAACGACGGCCACCTGTCGGCGGACAACCGCTGGATCGTCTTCCGCACCGGCCTTCCCGACGGCCGGGCGGCGATTTCCATCGCTCCGCTCGGGCCGACCGCCGCGTCGCCCCGGGATATCGTGACGATCATCGAAAGCGACCGCTATCTCGGCAATCCCCGCTGGTCCCCCAACGGCCGTTTCGTCTATTTCCTGTCCGAATCCGGCGGGCGCTGCGGACTCTATGTCCAGGAGCTCGAGCCGCGGACGAAGAAGCCGCTGGGTTCCTCCCACGCGGTTTTTTTCACTTCCGGCGCCCGCTATGGGCTGAATTATCCGATGGGCAACGGCTTCATCGACGTAGCCGCGGACAAGGTCATTTTCAGTTTGGACGACGCCACGGGCAACATCTTCCTGGTGTCGCCGATCGCGAAGTGATCGCCTGTCGGACGCGGCCTGACAAAACCCGCAGGCCCGCCAACCATCGCCGGGGGGAAGCCGTATATTCCGCGTGGGGACGGATATCCCTCCCCGGAAAGGAAGAGGCTTCATGAGAACGATGCGCAAAGGATGGATCGCCCTGGTTCTGGCCGCCGGTCTTTTTCCCGCGGGGGCCCCGGCGCAGGCGGCATCGGCATCATCGGACCGGATCCAAGTCCGTGTCGACGGCACGGAAGCGGACGCCATGCTGGCGATCCTGGAAGCGAACCGGTTGGGGCGGACACCCGACGCCGGGGATTGGCAGCGCCTCTTCGGCACGGAGCCGTATCGCCGGTTGAAACAGCGTGAGGCTTCCATGAAGCGGGATTTCACGGACGAGGAATTCAAAAGCTTCGTCCTCTCCCCCGATTTGGCGAAAAACGAAAAGTCCTTGGGGACGGCTTTGGCGGCCTGGCGGACAGCGGATATCGAATCTTCGGCCCGCCGGATCCTCTCCTATCTCCCCCCGCAGGCCCGCATCAAGGCCACAATCTATATCGTCATCAAGCCCAGGACGAACTCCTTCGTCTTCGAGCTGCTCAAGGATCCGGCCATCTTCCTCTACCTCGATCCAAAGATCTCCGCGGCCAAGTTCGAGAATACCGTGGCCCACGAACTCCATCACGTCGGTCTGGCCAGCGTCTCCGCAGAGTCCGAACGCGTTCTGGCCGGTCTTCCGCCCCGAATCAGGGCGGCTGTCGATTGGATGGGTTCTTTCGGCGAAGGTCTGGCCATGCTGGCCGCGGCCGGCTCTCCGAATGTCCATCCTCATGCCACCAGCGACCGGGAAGAGCGGGAGCGATGGGACCGGGACATGGCCCGGACCGCCCCCGATCTGAAAGAGGTGGAATCCTTTTTCCTCGACATCATCCACGGTCGTCTCGCCGGCGAAGAGGCCATCCGCGAGAAGGCCATGTCCTTTTTCGGAATCCAGGGCCCCTGGTACACCGTGGGCTATTCCATGGCCGCGCTGATCGAAAAAGAGGAAAGCCGAGCGGCCCTGATCGAGTGCATGATCGATCCGCGACAATTATTGGTTCGCTACAACCGGGCCGCTGAGAAATGGAACGCGGCGCACCCGGACAAAAAAACCCTCTGGTCGGCCGAATTGCTGGCGGCGATTTTCCCGGATTCACGGTAAAGGCCGACGATCAGGACTATACGAAAGCCTTTTATGTTGGGGGCCCCCGTTGGACTTTCCAGGCCTCCGAGACTATGTCATTATCGGCCCTCGCGGTAAGGTATCTTTAGCCGAGGTGATTTGGTTCGGCGGATTGTATTGATTTGAACCCATTCGCTAGCTTATCATTCCTTATAGAAAAGAAGGCAACCAAATCGTTCCGCGGTTCGCAGTCTTGTGCTAGGAAGACTAAAGCCGCGGGCGCTTGCGATAAGCCCGATTCCAGATCTTCCCCAGGTCCAGGCCGAGAGCCCTTACGAATGAATAAAAGAATAATGGCCATGAGAAAAATGCGGAACATCGCACTTCTGATGTCCTTTCTGCTTCTGTTCACTCAATGCAACCGGAGAGGAACTCCGATAGAAAAGATTTCTGAAGACGGCGTGGAAGTCGTGCTCAACCATCGGGAGCCTTATTCTCTGCCGGGAGTACCGGCGGCGCTCACGCTCAAAGAAGTCCTGTCTATCGATACTGAAAAGGACGAAGTATTGAATACAGGCATGTCCACCATGGAGTCATTTTGCCTGGACCGGGAAAGCAACATCTATTTCATGATGCGTCAAAGCCCCGGAAATTTTATTTACAAGTTCGATGCCTCCGGCAAGTTCCAGATTTCTTTTGGGCGCAAGGGGCAGGGCCCGGGGGAATTTGAATGGGGCGGGGATATTCTGGTCGACGAAGGAAATCGCATTCTGGCCAAGGATATGACCAAGGAGAAATTTGTCGTCTTTAATAAAGATGGCGTTCTCATCGACGAGGTCAAGATCGGAAAAAACATCAGTTTCGTCAAATACTTGGGAAACAAAAAGTTTCTGACTCAATGGCAGGAAAGGGACCCGGTGAAGCCGGTCTACAGAAATCATTACTGCATATCCAACGACACTCTGAGCGAGAATCAGGATTTTTTCCGTTACGAATTCGACGACACCAGCCGGTCTCCCCGCTATCGACCGAGGGGCGGTTCCTTGATTATAGGCGCGTCGGACATGAATATATTTATCGGCCCTGCGGCCAAAGATTACGAAATCCTCGTCTTTGATTTATCCGGAAAGCTCCTTCGGAAAATCAGGAAAGCCTACGTTCCAGTCGCTTTTCCTGAAGAGGATAAGGCCATTCTAAAAAAGGCCCTGGGCCGCTCGTCTTCGGGCCAAGCGCTCCTGCAAAAAGCCGATTTCCCTGCGCACCTCCCGCCTTTCCGGTATCTTTTCACGGATGATCAAAACCGGCTCTATGTCATGACCAACGAGCGCGAAGGCGAGCGGAATTACCGGTATGATATCTTCTCGAACGAAGGGGCTTTCATCGGGCGCTTCCTGTTCGACAACGTTAAAATGAACTACCTACAGGGGCAAAAATGGTTTGACGAGCCCATCGACGTCGTCGTAAAAGGGGATCGGCTTTACAGCCTCAGGGAAAAGGACACCGGATTCAAGGTGTTGACAGTTTATAAGATGACGTGGAATTAATCGAACTTTCCGAAAAGACCAATCCGCCTGCTGAAACGAAAGACGGTCCGATGATTTTCTGGGCTTGTTTCGTGCCGGGGTCTCCTCGCGGAGAAGCGGCTGGAGCCGGACATAAGCCGAATTCTGTTCCCGCCGAAGCGGGGGCGGTTATTTGACTAGGCC
>PMCY01000157.1 GCA_003154255.1 Candidatus Aminicenantota bacterium
CCGGCGTTTCTCGCTCTGATTATATCCAGCCAGGGTTATTAACGTGAAATAATATTGACACCCGGGACGGATTTTTTTTAGAATGCAGGCTCGGGGGCGAGAGAATATTTTTTTATCCGGTGGGAGCCTCATGAAATTGCGAAAGAACCTCGGGACCGCCGGCGTATGACTGCCATGATCTGGCGGTCCTGTCTCAATCATAACGGATCCCTTTGTCGTCCTGAAGTGCGATGGTGCGAGTTCTTCCCCGATCCGCCGACGCCGGTCAAATCTGCTTTCGACGCCCTGGAAGAGTTTTGTCGGACCTGCCCGAACGCCGTTCCCATCATCCACGACGACCGCTGCCCTTATTGCGCGGGGAGCGGCATGCGCTGGGGGTCGCCCAAGAGCGTCCTGACCTCACGGCCCGAACCGGACTATTTATACCATTATGTTTGCCAGCATTGCGGGAAGGACGCTTTTTCCAAGGAATTGGTCATCCCATGAGAACGAGGCCAACAGGAATATCCCGGTTGATCTGCGGGGCGCGGACCTGAAAGGACGCGACTTAGGCGGCGCGGTTTTGGATGGCGCGGATCTCCGGGAAGCCGACCTCGCCGCTCCAACCCGGCAACCCGCCGCCGCGGACGCAATTCCGCTGCTTTGAGGACCAGCGCAATCCGCCCCGCGAGGAAGAAATCTGAGCGGTCGGCGGCCGGTTCCGGGACCCGATGCCAGGCCGGGTCGGGCGGCGGACCGTCCGCCGGAAATGATGGACGTCATTCGAATTTAAAGCCCTTCTCCCGGAACAGCTTGAGGCAGGCGTCGACGACGACCGGGTCATAAATCAGCCCCCGGCCGATTTGGATTTCCTCAATGGCCTTCTCCACGCCCAGGGCCGGGCGATAGGGGCGGTGCGAGGAAATAGCTTCGACGACATCGGCCACCATCAGGATGCGGGCTTCGATCATGATCTCTTCGCCCCGCAGCCCTCTGGGGTAGCCGCTGCCGTCCAGGCGCTCGTGGTGTTGAAGGATCATTTGGGCGATCGGCCAGGGGAATTCGATGTCCTTGATGAGATCGTGGCCGATCTGGGAATGGGTCTTCACGAGGAGGAATTCGATGTCCGTCAGCTTGCGCGGCTTGGTCAGGATCTCCGTGGGGATGCTGATCTTACCCAGGTCGTGGATGACCCCGGCCATGCGCAGGCCGTCAATCTGATCCGCCGGGAGCTTCATCTCCGTGGCGATCGTCCAGGCCAGGTTGGCCACCCGGCGCTGGTGGCCGGACGTATAGGGGTCGCGGGCCTCGACGGTCATGACCATGACGTCGATGATGGTGCCGGTCGCCTTGCGCAAACGCTCCAGGCTCTGGGTCAAGGTCGCTTCGGCCTTCTTGCGGACGCTGATGTCTTCGATCGTGCCTTCGTAGGAGACGAGCGCGCCCCCGGCGTCCCGCACGGTCCGGGCGTTGACCGCGGCCCAAAAATCCTCGCTGTCCCGGCGCGCTAGACGGACCTCGAAGTCGGCCAGGTGGTCGCGGATGTCGAGCTGGCGCTTGAATTCTTCGGCCCGGCCGGAGTCGGCGAACATCGCTCCGATAAGGGCCGGTCCGGGCGTGGTCAACTCCTCGGCGGTGTTGCAGCCGAACAGTCGGGCCAGGGCCGTGTTGACCGTGATGAACCGGCCGTCGGGCGCGCATTGAAAGATGCCGACCAGAGCATGATTGACGATGTCGGCATAGCGCCGGCGGGTCTCGCGCAAGTCTTCCTCGGCCTGCGTCCGGGCGGAGATGTCGCGCAGGAGAAGGACCACCCCGCCGCTCTCGGTCATTTCGCCGCTGATGATCTCCAGGGGCAGGGCCCGGCCGTCTTTGCGTTTGCCCGAGGCGATGCCGACGTGGTAGCCCTCTTTTTCCAGGACATCATAGATTTCGTGGTACTGATTGGGGTAGGAACGCCGGTCGGAATACAAGAGATCAGTCTTGCGGCCCAGGATTTCCGCCTCTTCGTAGCCGAACATCCTCTTGATCGAGGGATTGCACATTTGGATGATACGGTCCCGGTTCACGACCATGAGCGTATCGGGTGATATGCTGGAAATGATCGCTTCGAGCTCCTGCTCCCGGCGATAAGCCGTGCGCCATCGCCGGTAGGTGACGAGCAGGAGGCCCATGAGGTAGAGGAAGATGAATTCCGTGGCGTACTCGACGACATCCGGGGGGACGAAGCCAAGCACGATCAGGCCGAGCGCGCTGCTGAGGCGGAGGGAGACACTGAGCAGGGCGAATCCCAGGCAGATGATCGTCACCGCCAGAATGTCGCGATACTCCCTGCGCTTGGGGCCGCTCAGGGGAGCGAATTTGCGCGTATATCCGGATTTTCTCGTCATCGCCTGGATTGATAAGCTTCCTTTGCCCTTTCTCCCGTGTTCAGAATATTAACATAATTTTTTTTTCCAGCAAACTCTCTTGCTCCGGAGGGACCGGGCGCATTTGACATGATGACCGTGGGTCTCTATAATTGCTCCCGTCGACCTTCGCTGGGGGCGATTGGGTTCGACGGAGATAGTGAAGCGGAAGCCGCATGTCGAGATCCCATCTCTCTCGTAAAACGGTGGACCCAAGAAGTGCACAACCACTTCCACTCGCTGCTTAATTAAGCATGCCGTCTTTCCGGCCCTCTCCTGCGGGGCTTGAGAGACGCCGACCAGCAGGATAGCGAACCGGGTCGGCCCTGAGCCCGGCGAGCGAAACAACTTCGGGGATGGCCGAGCGGACCTTTCCTCTTCAGGCGCCGCGAAGCGAGTAGTAAGGAAGAGGATAAGCATGTAGAAGCTTCTTGCGGAATGTCTTCGGACGCGGGTTCGATTCCCGCCGCCTCCACCAGATCATGATGCCGCATGTTCGATATCGGGGTTCCTGGGCCGCGGCCCTCCTGCTGGCCGCGGTCTGCCTGGCCGCGGTCCTCCCGGCGGCCGCGGGGGATCAGCGCACCATCGTCCTCGATCCCGGCCACGGCGGCCTGGACGTCGGGGCCAAGGGCAAATTCGGCAGCCTGGAAAAGGACATCGACCTGGCCATCAGCAAAAAAGTGAAGGCCCTCATCGAGCAGAGCCAGGCCTACCGGGTGGTCCTGACCCGGGACAAGGACGTCAACCCCTCCCTAGAAAACCGGGCCGCCATTGCCAACAACAACGATGCGCTCGTCTTCCTCAGCATTCACGTAAACGGCTCCTTCCGCAAAAAGGCCCAGGGCTCGGAAACGTTTTTCATGAGCCTCAACGCCACCGACGAGGAATCCCGACGATTGGCCTACCAGGAAAACCGCGAGCAGGCCCTGGACAAGAGCATCGCCGGCGCGGACAAAGACGACATCAAGATGATCCTCTGGGACATGGCCCAATCGGCCTATATCAAGCAGAGCAGTCAACTGGCCGAGCTCATCCAGGCCCAGCTCAACTCCCTCCTGGGGACGGCGAACCGGGGCATCAAGCAGGCCGACTTCGTCGTCCTGCGCGGCGTGGCCTGCCCGGCCGTGCTCGTCGAGGCGGCCTTCATCTCCAACCCCGAGGAGGAGCAGAAGCTGGTCGACGAAGCTTTTCAGGACAACGTCGCCCAGGCCGTCTATACCGGATTGATGCGTTTCCTGGCGGCCTACGGAAAGAACTGAACCGGCCATGAAGAAGCCCCGTCCGATCCTGTTCGCTTTGCTTTTGGCCGTCCTGGCCGTCCTGGTCTTCTGGTTCATCCGGGGCTTCGCCCCGGAGCGCATCGCCGGGCCTGGCGAAGCGCCTTCGCCCGCCGCATCTCCGGAGGCGCCCGTCTCCAAGGAGACGATGAAGGCCACGCTTTTCTTCCTGCGCGATGATGACGGAATGTTCATCGCCGAGACGCGGGACGTTCCCTCGACCGGTTCCGTGACCGCCGACGCGGAGGCGGTCCTGGCCGAGTTGATTAAGGGCCCGACCGGCGGACTGGTTTCGGCTCTTCCGCCCGAAACCAAGCTCCGCCAGGTCTTCCTGACCAAGGATGGCATCGCCTACGCGGATTTCACCAAGGACCTGACGGCCGCCCATCCGTCCGGCTCGGACGCCGAGACGGCCACGGTCTATGCCATCGTCGACACCCTGGCTTTCAATTTCAAGGCCATCAAGAAAGTCTTCATCCTCGTCGACGGCGAGGAGCGGGAGACGCTCAACGGCCACCTCACTTTAAACCGGGCCTTTCTCCCCGATTTCACCCTCATCGCCAAGAGCTGAAACGCCTCAGGTCCCCCTTAATCCCATGGCCCGCCATCCCCTCGTCGCCATCGTCGGTTTTCCCAACGTCGGGAAATCAACCCTTTTCAACCGGCTGGTCCGCCAGAAGAAGGCCCTCGTCCATTCCCTGCCCGGAATGACCCGCGACCGGGTGGCGGCCACGGCCGAGATCGACGGCCGGCGCGTGGAGTTCATGGACACCGGCGGTTTGATCGACGTCCAGGACAAGGCCGAGCCGCTGGCGGTCCGGGTCCACGAGATGGCCTGGGACGGCGCCCGGCGCGCCGATGTGATCCTGCTCGTCCTGGACGGCATCCGCGGCCTCCTGCCCGCGGAAAAGGATCTCTACAACGAGCTCAAGAAGCTGAACAAGCCGCTCCTGGTCGCGGTCAACAAGATCGATTCGGAATGGAAGACGCCGGAACAGACGGATTTCTATTCTCTGGGCGAGAAGCGGCTCCTCTTTGTCTCCGCCGAACATAAACTCAACATCGGAGCCCTGGAGGAGGCCGTCGCCGAGGCGCTTCCGGCGCCCGGACCGGAAGCCGCGGAGGACGAGGTCCGCCCCCTGCGCATCGCCATCACCGGCCGGGTCAATGTCGGCAAATCGTCGCTGGCCAACCGGCTTTGCGGCGAGGAGCGCTTCATCGTCTCGGAGCTTCCGGGGACGACGCGCGACAGCACGGATATCCTGATCCGCCGCGGCACGAAAGCCTACCGCCTCATCGACACGGCCGGCATCCGCAAGCTGGCCAAGGCGGCCGACGAGCGCGAGAGCGCCGGCATCATCAAGACCCGCAAGAACATCGACCAGGCCGATGTCATCATCCTCGTCCTGGACGCTTTGGAATTCCCCACCCGCCAGGACACGGCCGTGGCCGCCATCGCCCTGGAGTCGGGCAAGCCCCTGGTCCTGGCCGTCAACAAGTGGGACAAGGTCCGGGAGGGCGCCATCACCCAGAAAGAGATCGAGGCCATGGTTTTCGAGCGGCTCGATTTCATCGGCTACGCCCCGGTCGTGACCGTCTCCGCGTTGACCGGCAAGAACGTCGTCGGACTTCTGGACGAGGCCGAGCGCGTCTGGCTGTGCGGCCAGAAGACGGTCGGCACGTCCACCCTCAACAGATTCCTTAAAGAGATCCACGCCACCCACGCCCCGCTGTCCAAGAGCGGGCGGCGGTTCAAGATCCGGTATATGACCCAGGCCGGGACCCTGCCGCCGACGTTCCGTCTCTTCGGCAACGCGGGCGGCGGCTTCGCCCCGGCCTACGAGAAGTTTTTCGAACAGCACATGCGGGCCGAATTCGGCTTCGAGGGCAATCCCATCCGGCTGATGCTGCAGTCGTCCTGAGCCCGGCGCTCCCGGCTATTTTTTCGGGGCCAGGAGCGGAAAGATCTTCGTCAACAAATAGGTCCGGACGGCCTTATCCAAATTTCCCGTCGTGGGCGCGTCGGCGATCTTGTCGTCCTTGGGCGCGGCGAGGGTATTGTAGGCCACGGCGTAGCTCGTCCGTGTCTCCGGATGATAGTAGAAATGGGTCTCGAATGCGTTCTGGTCACCGCTGTGGGCGACATAGGTCTTGCCGAAATGCTTCTCGATGAAGAAGATGAGTCCTTGCGATTCCTCGAAGACTTCGGCCCCCGGCGCCGGGGGCGTAGCGGGCTCGATGCGCAGGACGGGCTGGAACATCTCCTCGAGCGAGGAGCGCTTCAGGATCCCGTCGTAGAGGGCCTGCTTCTTGGGATCGCCCATCAGGAAGTTGAGGTACTTGGCGAAGTCCGCGATCGGCGCATTCAGCCCTCCGTTGGAAACGGTGATTCCTGTGTCGACGTCGAACGGCGCGGCGGTCAGCTCGTCTCCGGCCCGAAAATAGCTCCGGGCCCGGTTTTTCAGGAGATGATAAGGGGTGGCGTCGAAATAGCTCTCGTGCATCTCCAGCGGCTTGAGGATGTTCTTGTCGATGTAAACCTCGTAGCCATCGCCCGTCAGCAATTCGATCGTCCGGCCCAGGAAGATGATGCCGGGGTTGGAGTAGCTCCACTTGGAGCCCGGCTTGAATTCGATCTCGGTATAGGGAAACATGGCCGCCAACTGTTCCCAGCGGGTCGGCTCGTGCGGCTGCCAGGGCTTGTCCTTCCACGGCCAGGTGGCCCCGCGGAAGCCGGCGCTGTGCGTCAGGAGGTGTTTGAGGGTGATTTCGCCCATGTCTCCGAACGGATTGTGGACCTGGCGCAGCTCGGGGATGTACTTGACGATGGGGTCGTCCAAGGCCAGGAGGCCGCGGTCGCGCAGCTGCATGATGGCGATGCCGGNNGCCCTTTCCTTGTCGGCCAGCCCGACGGAGAGCATGTCCACGACCTGGTTGTCATGGAGCAAAAGGATGGAGCTTGCGACGATGCCCGTGTCGGCCAAGCCCTTTCTATAGAAGGCGTGGAATTCGTCGAGGGCCTTTTTCAATTCCTTGGGCGAAGTGCCGGGGCCGGACCCCGAGAGAGGGGTCGAGCCCGAGACGATCAGGCCGAGGACGATGAAAGCCATGGCGAGGAGTTGTTTATTCATTGTTCCTCCAAGAGACAATCCTCTCCTATAATGCCTCATCGGATCGGATTTGCCAATCTATGCCGTCAGGATATTGCAGTTAGCGAAATATTTGATAGACCTGCTAAAATATTCTTCATGACCTCGGAAAGCGACCGCTCCCAGCCTCCCCGGCTCCTGCGCGCGTTGGGACTTCGCGAGGGCATCGCCCTGCAGATCGGGATGATCATCGGCTCGGGGATTTTCATCGTCCCGGCCGCAATCGCCGGCCGGCTCCGGGCCATGGGACCGATCCTGCTGGTCTGGGCGATCGGCGGCTTGCTCGTCCTGTTCGGGTCGTTGACCCTGGCTGAACTGAGCGCTCTCCTGCCCCAGGCCGGCGGCCCCTATGTCTATCTCCGGAAAAGCTTCGGCCCTCTTGCAGCCTTCCTTTACAGCTGGAACCAATTCTTCATCAACGCCGCGGGCTCCATCGCCGCCATCGCCGTCGCTTTTGCCACTTATCTGGGGTTCTTCATTCCCTGGGTCTCGCCGTCCCGGGTATTTTTCCGATTTTCCTTCACGGTTTTAGGACAGCTGCAGACGATCGATTTCGGCGGGGTTCAGGCCACGGCCATCGCCGCCATCGCCCTTCTCACCTGGGTCAACATCCGCGGCGTCAAGTTCGGCGGGCGGGTGATGAGCGTTTTCACCGCGGCCAAAATTGCCGCCCTGCTGGCCTTGATCATCGCCGCGTTCGTCTCCGGGAAGGGGAGCGGCTCGCACTTCCTGCCCTGGTGGCCGTCGGCCTGGAGGAACGAACTCTTCTCCGCCTTCGGACTCTCGATGATCGCCGTCCTGTGGGCCTATGACGGATGGATCTCGGTGACGCTGACGGCCGGCGAAATCAAGAATCCCGAGCGGAACGTGCCGCTGTCGCTTATTCTGGGAACGCTGGCCGTCATCGCACTTTATATCGGGGCCAATCTGGCCTACGCCTACGTCCTGCCCCTGGAGACCGTGGCCGGGTCGCCCCGCATCGCGGCGGATGTCGCCCGGGCGGTCCTGGGACCGTTCGGCGCGTCGCTGATCATCCTGGGCATTCTGTGCTCCACGTTCGGCACGATCAACGGCTCGCTTCTGAGCAACCCGCGGGCGATTTATGCCGCCGGGGCGGACGGAACGTTCGCCCGCTCCTTCGGCCGCGTCCATCCCCGCTACCGGACGCCCTCGGTGGCCATCCTGACCATGGGCGTTTGGGGCTCAATCCTGACCCTGAGCGGGAAGTATGAGCAAATCATCTCCTATGTCGTCTTCGGCTCCTGGGGGTTCTATGCCCTGACCGCGCTCTCGGTCATCGTCTTGCGGCGGAAAATGCCCGACGCGCCGCGGCCGTACAAGGCCTGGGGCTACCCCTATGCGACGCTCACCCTGGTCGCCGTAACGGGCTGGTTCCTTTATAATAGCGTAGTCCAGGACACCCGCAACGCCGTCATCGGCATTGTCCTTCTTCTGGTCTCGCTGCCATTCTATGCCGTCTCGGCCCGGCGCCGGAAAAAGGCCGGATCGTCGGGTTGACTTTGGGTCCTGCTTCGTTTAATAATGAACGTCTCTCATCATCGCGGACGCATGTCCAAGGAGGTCATGATGTCGGATAAACGCACTCTTCGTTTTTTCGTTGGGGCCCTGGCCCTCATAGTGATCGTCGCCTTCACCGGCTGCGAGAAGCTGAACATTAAGAAGCTGAGCGCCAATTATCATTTCAACAAGGCCAACCAGCTCTTCAAAGACAACAAATTCAGCAAGGCCATTGCCGAGTACAAGGCCACCATCGACAACAACCCCGATCTCAAGGACGCCTATCGGTTGATGGGCGAGAGCTACAAGTCCCTGTACGTGCCGGCCAAGGAAAGCCCGGAGAACAAGGAAAAAGCCACCGAGGCCCTCAAGGCCCTGCAGAAGGCCTACGATCTCGACGCCAACAACCGGGATGTCATTTACAGCCTCGGCGATATGTATGACAAGTTGCGGGATTTCGACAATGCCGAGAAGATGTACCTGCGGATCATCGACCTGGATCCCGGCAACATGAACAACTATTATGTCATCGCCGAGTTTTACAAACGCTACGCCGGGGACAAGGACAAGGCCAACCTGGGCCTCAAGGACAAAGTCGAGGGCATGTACCTGCGGCGCATCGAGACCGATCCCGAAAACGTCCAGGGCTATGCCTATATGGCGGATTATTTCGATAAGCTGCCGGCGGCCGACGGCAAGACTCTCGCGGCCAATCTCAACGACGCCTATGAAATGCATTTACGGCGTCTGACGCTGAAGCCCAACAGCGCCGAGGTCCTCTACACGGTCGGCGTCAATCGCGTCGAGACGGCGCGGCGGCTCCCGGATTATTTTAGCGAAGCGGAAAGGGGCCGCATCGCGGCCGATGCCGAAAAGTACCTGCTCAAGGCCGTCGAGATCGATCCCAACTTTCCCGAGCCCTACGCCTATATGGGAATCCTTTACCTCAACGTAAACGTCAAGCTTTATCCGGAGAAGGAAAGCCGTTTCCGGGATGAGGCCACCCGCTACGGCGAAAAGTTCCAGGAAGCCAGGAAACGCGCGATGAACCGCTTGAAGCTGGAGAAGGAGCTCAAGAAGACGGGTTGATCCCCGTTTTTTCTTCAGACGTCCGCGAATCCCCTCGGGGCCCTTTCCTGCGGGAGAAGACCCAGAGGGGATTCGTTTTTTTGGCTCCCGCTGTTGACATGGGAGCCCGGATTTAGTATCTTATTGCATCGTTTCTCTTCTGACTTTTACTGCGTATCGCATTAAAATATTTCTCTTCGAGGAAGACGCGAATGAAGACTTTTGTCCCAAAAAAGGACGACATCGACAAGAAATGGTGGCTGATCAACGCCGACGGCAAGATCCTCGGCCGACTGGCTACGGAAGTGGCGACCCTGCTGCGGGGCAAGAACAAGCCCACGTTCGCCGCCTTCGTCGACACCGGCGACTTCGTCATCGTCATCAACGCCGAGAAAATCGCCGTGACGGGCCGCAAGCTGGCCCAGAAGGAATATTACGCCCACTCCGGCTACCCGGGGGGGCTGCGGACCGATGTCCTGAAGGACCTCCTGGCGAACAAACCGGAAGAGGTCATCAAGCGGGCCGTGTGGGGCATGATTCCGAAGAACAAGCTCGGTCGGGCCGTCTACAAGAAGCTGAAGGTCTACCGCGGTACGACCCACCCGCACGAAGCCCAGAATCCCCAGGAATACCGGTTTTAACTAGGAGGCAGTCGCATTGAGTCTCATCCAGTACTACGGCACAGGCAAGCGTAAAACCGCGGTGGCGCGGGTGTTCCTGCGGTCCGGCAAGGGCGAAATCACCCTCTTCGTGAACAAGCGCCCGCGGCCCTTCGAGGACTACTTTCCCACCGAGTCCATGAGGCTGATCATCCGCCAGCCGCTGCAGCTCACGGCCAACGAGGACAAGTTCGACTTTTTCATGCGCGTCGACGGCGGCGGCGTCCACGCCCAGTCCGAGGCCCTCCGCCTGGGCATCACCCGGGCCCTGATCGAGTTCAACCGCGAGCTCAAGCCGGCGCTCAAGGCGGCCGGCCTGGTCACCCGCGACGCGCGGATCAAGGAACGCAAGAAATACGGCTTGCTGGGCGCCCGCAAAGCTCCGCAGTACCACAAACGCTAAAGGACATGCCCATGGTTTCAGTGACGATGAAAGAGCTCTTGGAGGCGGGGGTCCATTTCGGACACCAGACGAAGCGCTGGAACCCGAAGATGAAGGAATTCATCTACGGCCAACGTAACGGCATCTACATCATCGACCTGCAGAAGACGATCAAGGTCTTCAAGGAGGCCCTCCAGTTTCTCAAGGGCCTGTCCGGCGAGGGCCGGGAGATCCTCTTCGTCGGGACGAAGAAGCAGGCCCAGGACATCGTCCGCGACGCGGCCTCGAAGTGCGAGAGCAGCTATGTCAACCAGCGCTGGCTGGGCGGCCTGCTGACCAACTTCAAGGTCATCCGCGGCAGCATCGACAAGCTGGTCGATCTCGATGAGAAGCGCGAGGACGGCCGTTGGGATTTGCTCTCCAAGAAGGAGCAGTCCCGGATGGATAAGGTCTACCGCAAGCTGTCCAAGAACCTGGGCGGCATCCGGCGCATGCAGAGCATGCCCGGGGCCCTCTTCATCATCGACTCCTCCAAGGAGGATATCGCCATCCTCGAAGCCCGCAAGATGAACATCCCCATCGTGGCCATCGTCGACACCAACGGCGACCCCGAGACCGTCGATTATCCCATCCCCGGCAATGATGACGCCGTCCGGGCCATCGAGCTCTTCACCAACAAGGTGGCTGAGGCCATCCTGGAGGGCAAGAAGTCCCGCATCGAGAAGTCCATGCTGGAGGATAAAAAAGGCGGAGACGAGGCCGAGGCCGACGAAAACGCCTGATTTTTCCATTTTTTTTCTTCGCTAGAGCAAGGAGCGATTCATGGCAATCACCGCCGAACAAGTCAAGGAACTCCGCGAACGCACCGGCATCGGCATGATGGAATGCAAGAAAGCCCTGGAAGAGGCCGACTGCCATATGGACAAGGCCATCGAAATCCTGCGCAAGAAGGGCTACGCCCGGGCCAAGGACAAAGCCGAGCGGACGGCCAACGAAGGCCTCATCGGCTCCTACATCCACATGACCGGCAAGATCGGCGTCCTGCTGGAGATCAACTGCGAAACGGACTTTGTCGCCCGAAACGAGGAGTTCAAGGAGCTGGTCAAGAACGTGGCCATGCACATCGCCGCGGCCAACCCCAAGTATGTCTCTCCGGCCGAAATTCCGGCCGAGATCCTGGAGCAGGAGCGGTCCATCGCCCGGGAGCAGTTCAAGGACTCCAAAAAGCCGCCCGAGATCGTCGAGAAGATCGTCGCGGGCAAGCTGACCAAGTTCTACGAGGAAGTCTGCCTGCTCGAACAGGCCTACGTCAAGGACGACAAGATCAAGATCAAGGACCTGCTGACCCAGTTCATCGCCAAGTTCAAGGAAAACACCAAGATCTCCCGCTTCGTCCGCTACGAAATCAAGAAGTGAGGCGGCCATGAACGCCCCGAAGCCGGCCTATGAACGGGTCCTGTTGAAGCTTTCGGGCGAATCGCTCCTGGGCAAACGGGACTACGGCATCGACATCGACGCGGCGGCCGCCGTGGCCGAGGAGATCAGAGAGGTCCACGCCCTGGGCGCCCAGATCGGCATCATGATCGGCGGCGGGAACATCTTCCGCGGCGTGCGCGGCACGGCCGCCGGGATGGACCGGGCCTCGGCCGATCAGATGGGCATGCTGGCCACGATCATCAACGGCATCGCCCTGCAGGACGCCATGGAGAAGAAGGGCATCCCGACCCGGCTTGTCTCGGCCTTGGAGGTGCGGTCCGTGGCCGAACCCTTCATCCGCCGGCGCGTCCTGCGCCACCTGGAAAAAGGCCGCATCGTCATTTTCAGCGCCGGGATCGGCAGCCCCTATTTCACCACCGACACGGCGGCGGCCCTGCGGGCCCTGGAAATGAAGGCCCAGGTCATCCTCAAGGCGACCAAGGTCGACGGCGTCTACACCGCCGATCCCGAGATCGACAAGAAGGCCCGGAAGTTCGAAACCATCCGCTACATGTCCGTTCTCCAAAAGGGCCTCAAGGTCATGGACGCGACGGCCATCTCGTTGTGCAAGGACAACGATCTGCCGATCATCGTCTTCAACCTCTTCAAGCGCGGCAATATCCAGCGGGCCGTCTGCGGCCAAAAGGTCGGGACGAAAGTCTACTGAAGTCTTCCCCCCGCGGCCCCGCTCCGACGCGGGGATCGCGGCGCATCTCGGATATCCGGATCGATCGAGGTTGATCATGGTAAAAGGCGTCCTGAAAGAGCTCGACAGGAAGATGAAGGCGTCCCTGGAGCATTTCCGCAAGGAGCTCGGGCGGGTCCGCACCGGCCGGGCCAACCTGGGCATCTTCGAGGACATCAAGGTCGACTATTACGGCGTGCCCACGCCGGTCAACCAGATGGCCAAGATCGGCATCCCCGATCCGACCCTGATCACGGTTCAGCCTTACGACCACACCCTGCTCGAACCCATCGACAAGGGCATCCGTGCGTCCGGCCTGGGGCTCAACCCCATCAACGACGGCAAGGTGCTCAAGATCCCCGTCCCGCCCCTCGACGAGGAGCGCCGCCGGGACATCGTCAAGAGCGTCAAAAAGCTGCTCGAGGATGAGAAGACCACCCTGCGCAATTTCCGCCGCGAGACCAAGGATTTCATCGAAGAGCTGGAAAAGGAAAAGGAGATCAGCGAGGACGACAAGTTCAAGGGCCTCGAAGAGCTCCAAAAGATCACCGACGAATTCACCACGAAGACCGAGGAAGCCGTCGCGGCCAAGGAAAAGGAAATCATGCAGGTCTGACGCGCCCCCGAGCGCGTTGCGGATAAGTCCCGGAGTGTCGTGCCAGGCGGGTGCAGGAGGCCGTCCATGAAAAAACCTCTTCCGCGGGCCGTCGCGGCGGCGGCGATTCTCGGCTTGGCGCTGGCCGGTGCGGCCGCCCAGATGGGGCCGGACTCCAAATCCGCGCGGGACCGGACCGCGCTGCAAGGAACCTGGAAATGGCAGTCCGCGTCCCTGGCCGGCGAGGCCTTGGACGAGGCCGAAGTCCGGCTGATGGCCATGACGTTCAAGGGCGACCAGGTCATGCCCAGCGCCGACCCGACCGACACGGCGACATTTTCTCTCGACCCATCCAAGACCCCGGCCGCGATCGATTTCACCGACCGCAATAATAAGGTGGACCTGGGCATCTACAAGATCGAGGACAACGTCCTGTCCATCTGCATGGCCTTGGCCCAGAGCCGCAAGGCGCGTCCGGCGTCCTTCGAATCGACGAAGGAGAACGGCGCGCTGTATATCGTGATGAAGAAGCAGCCGCCCGGGAAATAGGGCGGCACCCCGGGCCCTTCACCCCCCCATGCGCCTTGACCTCCGTCGATTTCCCCTTCTATAATCGGACCCACCTGCTCCCGAGGAGGAGATCGGCCATGTCCATGAAACGCACCCTCATTTTTTCGTTTGTCCTGGCCCCGTTCGCCGTGTCCGTCGCGTCGGGCGGCATACCGCGGCTCTTCCAGCATCCGACCGTCAGCCAAACCAGAATCGTCTTTGCTTTCGGCGGCGACCTGTGGTCGGTCGGACGACAAGGGGGAACGGCGGAACGCCTGACCACATCGCCCGGCACGGAAAAGGATCCTTTCTTCTCTCCCGACGGGTCACTCGTCGCTTTCACCGGCGAATATGACGGCGATGTGGACGTCTTCGTCATCCCCGCTTCGGGCGGAGTCCCCCGGCGCCTGACTTGCCATCCCGGCGCCGACGAAGTCGTCGGCTGGACCCCGGACGGGAAGCGCATCATCTTCCGGTCGTCACGGAACAGCTATTCCGGCGTCGACCGCCTGTTCACGGTCGGGCTGGACGGCGGCTTTCCCCGGGAGCTTCCCCTGCCGACGGCCGTCCAGGCTTCCTACTCGGCGGCCGGCGATCGTCTGGCTTATGTTCCCACCCAGCAGTGGCAGGCCGCCTGGAAGCGCTATAAAGGCGGCCAGACGACACCCATCTGGCTCGTCAACCTGGCCGATCTCAAGGTGGAAAAGATCCCCCGCGAAAATTCCAACGACTCCTCGCCGATGTGGATCGAAGACAAGGTCTATTTCCTCTCTGATCGAGGCGGTCCGGTGGCGCTTTATGTCTACGATACGAAGACGAAGAAGGTGGCCGCGGCCGTCCCCAACACCGGCCTCGATTTCAAATCGGCGTCCGCCGGTCCCGGAGCGATCGTATACGAACAGTTCGGGTCCCTGCACCTCTTCGACCTGGCCGCGGCCCGGGAGCACGCCGTCGAGGTCAGGCTCGACGGGGACTTCCCCGAAGTGCGGCCGCATTATATCCCTGTCGGCCCCCGCATCCAGTCGGCCGCCTTGTCGCCGACCGGGGTGCGGGCCGTCTTCGAAGCCCGCGGCGAAATTCTGACCGTGCCGGCCGATAAAGGCGACATCCGCAACCTGACCCGCACGACCGCCGTCATGGAACGCGACCCGGCCTGGTCGCCGGACGGGAAATCGATCGCCTATTTTTCGGACGCCTCGGGCGAATATGCCCTTCATATCATCGATCAAACGGGCCGGGGGCCGGCCAGGATCATCGCCCTTGGCGAGCGGCCCTCGTTCTATTACCGGCCCTCGTGGTCTCCGGACGGCAAAAAGATCGCCTACAACGACAAGCACCTGACCCTTTGGTTTGTAGACGTGGAAAAAGGCCGGCCGGTCAAGGTCGACGAGACAACCTATTTCAATCCGACGTTCGCTTGGGACTTCTGCTGGTCGCCCGACAGCCGCTGGCTGACCTACAACAAACAGATTAAAAGCCATATGAACGTGGTGATGGTCTACTCCCTCGAAACGGGCCGGGCTACCCAGGTCACGGATGGCCTCAGCGACGCCCGCTTCCCCGTGTTCGACAAGAGCGGCAAGTACCTCTTTTTCACCGCCAGTACGGACGTCGGCCTGACGCCGGGCTGGCTCAACATGTCGAGCATGGACCGGCCGGTCACCCGGAGCGTTTATGTCGCCGTACTGCGGAAGGA
>PMCY01000301.1 GCA_003154255.1 Candidatus Aminicenantota bacterium
TACCATTCGGTGCGGGCGATTTCCACCCCGCCCGGACGGCCGGCGCACATGACTTTAATGCCCTTGGCCCCTTGACGGAGGGCGGATTCAATGGCCTTGCGCATGGCCCGGCGGTAGGCGATCCGCTTCTCCAGCTGGACGGCGATGCCCTCGGCCACCAGCAGGGAGTTGAGCTCGGGCTTCTCGATCTCGCGGATATCGACGTAAACTTCCTTCTTGGCGATGCCCTCCAGGAAGTGCTTCAAGGCCTCGATCTCCTTGCCGCCGCGGCCGATGATGATGCCTGGGCGGCTGGTGGTGACGATGGCCCGGACCTTCGGCCCGACCCGTTCGATGGCCACTTCGGCAATGCCGGCGTGGAAATATTTTTCCTTGATGGCCCGCTTCATCTTCAGGTCTTCATGAATGAGGCGGGCGTATTCCGGACCCCGGGCGAACCAGCGGGAGCTCCAGTTCTTGTTGAACCCCAGTCGGAAACCGTGCGGATTGGTTTTCTGACCCATGGCTATCTTCCTTTCCGTTCTGCGAGGTAGACGTGAACATGGCTCGTCCGCTTGAGGATGCGGAAGGCCCGGCCCATGGGCGCCGGCCGGATCCGCTTCCAGGATGGCCCCTGATCGACCACGACCTTGGCTACGACCAGGGTGTCGACGTCGATGCCGGGCACCTTGACCTGGGCGTTGGCGATGGCCGAACGCAGGGTTTTTTCCAGGACCAGCGCCGGTTTCTTCTTCTGATCGAACTTCAGAATCGTCAGCGCCTCGCCGACGAACCGCTCCCGGACCTGGTCGGCGACCAGCCGGGTCTTTTGGGCGGAGACCCGCACGTGCCGGGTCACCGCGTAGGCGACGATGATCGGGGCGTCCATGTCACTTCCCAACCTTGACGGCCTTGGCCGCCTTGGAGGTGTGCCCGCGGAAAGTCCGGGTGGGGGAGAATTCGCCCAGCCGGTGGCCGACCATGTTCTCGGTGACGAAGACCGGGATGAACTTGTGGCCGTTGTGGACGGCGATGGTCATGCCCACCATCTCAGGGATGACGGTCGAGCGGCGCGACCAGGTCTTGATGACGGCGCGCTTGGTCGGCTGTTCGGCCTGGATCTGGACTTTCCCCAGGAGATGGGAATCGATGAAGGGTCCTTTGCTCAGTGATCGGCCCATGGTTATTTGGTCCTCCGCTTGACGATGAACACCCGGGTCCGTTTATTGCGCCGGGTTTTATACCCCTTGGTCGGAATGCCTTCCGGGCTGACCGGATGGCGGCCGCCCTTGGCCTTGCCCTCGCCGCCGCCGTGGGGATGGTCNNTGGGATTCATGGCCGTGCCGCGGACATGCGGCCGCCAGCCGCGCCAGCGGCTCCGGCCGGCTTTGCCGATGCTCACGTTCTGGTGGTCGAGGTTGCCCACCTGCCCGATCGTCGCCCGGCAGTCCATATGGACCTTGCGGATCTCCGACGAGGGCAGCCGGATCTGGGCGAAGACGCCCTCTTTGGCCAGGATCTGGGCTCCCGCTCCGGCCGTGCGGCAGATCTGTCCGCCGGCGTTCTTATGCAGCTCGATGTTGTGAATGACCGTGCC
Organism: Candidatus Aminicenantota bacterium; assembly: GCA_003154255.1. GTDB lineage: Bacteria > Acidobacteriota > Aminicenantia > Aminicenantales > UBA4085 > UBA4085. Next base: position 1,577 of record PMCY01000301.1, read on the forward strand.
TAGGGGGATGTTGCGCAACAGGGTGGCATTGCCCGCGACGATGTCGACGACAGCGTCCGAGGAGACGATGATTTGGCCGACCTTGAGGGCCTGGGGGGCCAGGATGTAGCGGCGCTCGCCGTCCCGGTACTTGATCAGGGCGATGAAGGACGACCGGTTGGGGTCGTATTCCAGCGTCTCGACGGTGCCGGGGATGTCCATCTTGTCCCGGCGGAAATCGATCAGGCGGTACATGCGCTTGTTGCCGCCTCCGCGGTGGCGGTTCGAAAGGTGCCCGCGGTTATTGCGGCCGCCCGTGCGGGGCAGGGGCTCCAGGAGGGGCTTGTGGGGCTCTTGAGTGGTCAGCTCCTCATAGGTCAGCGTCGTACGATGGCGCAGCCCCGCGGTGCGTGGTCGGTAGGATTTGATGCCCATGTTAGACCGCCTCGAAATATTCAATCATTTTTTCGCCCGCTTTGAGCCGGACGAGGGCCCGTTTCCAGGTCTTGGTGTGGCCGGTGTTGCGGCCGACCTTGCGCTCTTTGCCGACCTTGATCTGGGTGCGGACGCTGTCCACCTTGACCTTGAAAAGGTGTTCAACGGCCTGCTTGATCTCGGTCTTGTTGGCATGCAGGGCCACCTCGAAGCAGACGTCCCGGTTCTGTTCCTTGAGGGCGGTCGACTTCTCGGTGATCACCGGCCGGATGATGATCTTGTAGGGATCCTTGTTCACTTCAGTTTCTCCACGAGGGACTCGAAGGCCTGCCGGCTGAGGACAAGCCACTTGTAACTCAGGACGTCGTGGGTGTTGACCGTCCGCCAATCGACGGCCTTGACCTTGGGGATGTTGCGCATGGCCGTGAAAAGGCCGGCGTTCTCGCGGACGTCGACGACCAGGGCGGAGTCGACCTTCAGCCCCTTGAGGAGCTGGGCGGCTTCCTTGGTCTTGGCCGCGGTCAGGGTCAGATCATTGACGATGAGGATGGCCTGGTCGGCCTGCTTGGCGGCCAGAGCGGAGCGCAGGGCCCCTATCTTGGCCGCTTTGGGAAGGGAGTAGCCGTAATCTTTCGGCCGGGGGCCGAAAGTCGTGCCGCCCTTCCGCCAGATCGGGCTGCGCGTGGCCCCGGCCCGGGCCCGGCCCGTGCCTTTCTGCCGCCACGGCTTGCGGTTGGAGCCGCTGACCTCGGCCCGGGTCTTGGTCGTGGCCGTGCCGCGGCGCTGGTTGGCCTGGTAGTTCAGGGCCGCTTCATAGAGGAGATGGTCGTTGACCGGACCACCGAAAACGGCGGCCGGCAGATCGATCTCGGCGGTGCTGTTTCCGTTTTTATCCAAAACTTGAGCTTTCGGCATGGTCCCCTCGATTACCCTTTCGTGATGAGGACGTAGCTCCCGTTGGGGCCGGGGACCGGGCCCTCGACCATCAGGAGATTGTTCTCTTTATCCGCTTCGAAGACCTTCAGGTTGCGGACCGTAACCCTGTCGCCGCCCATCCGGCCGCCCATGCGCAGGCCTTTGATGACGCGCGAGGGGTAGGAGGAGGCGCCGATCGAGCCGGGGGCCCGATGGAACATCGAGCCGTGGGCCTCATCGCCGCCGGCGAAATGGTGCCGCTTGACGACGCCCTGGAAGCCCTTGCCCTTGCTCGTGCCGGTCACATGGATCGTCTCGCCGGCTTGGAATATGTCGACGAAAACCTGGTCGCCTTCCTTGGTCTCGCCGTCGAAGGCGAATTCCCGGAGGACCCGCAGCACGGGCGATCCGGACTTGACGAAGTGGCCCTGCTGGGCTTTGGGCGTCTTGCGGGTCGGCCGCTCTTCGACCAGGCCGATCTGCACCGCGTCGTAGCCGTCCTGGGCCTTGGTCTTCTTCTGGATCACCGTGCACGGACCGGCTTTGATCACCGTCAGGGGAACGACCCTGCCCGCAGCATCAAAGGCCTGGGTCATGCCGAGCTTTTTCCCGATCAATCCCGCGACCATGACTTAGGTCTCCGCTCCGAAGGCTTGGATCTCGACATCGATCCCGGCCGGAAGGTCCAGCTTCTGGAGCTCTTCAATGGTCTCGTTGTTGTACTCGCTGATGTCGATGAGCCGCTTGTGGACGCGCATCTCGAANNGGACGCAGAAACGGTGGATGCGGGTGGGCAGGGGGATGGGACCCGAAATGTGGGCGCCCGTCCGCTTGGCCTTGACCACGATGTCCTTGACCGACTGGTCCAGCAGGCGGTGATCGAAAGACTTGAGGCGGATTCTGATTTTTTCCATATCCGTTATCCTTACTTTATTTTGCCTGGGGCCACATACACGATTCGTGTCCCCGATTGTCTACTCTTGGTTACTCCAGGATCTCCGTGACGGTGCCGGCGCCGACCGTCCGTCCGCCTTCG
>PMCY01000193.1:0-7986 GCA_003154255.1 Candidatus Aminicenantota bacterium
AATTCGCCGGAGGCCGCGATTTCCAACGGGCCGCTGTCGTCCGTGCCGTGGCCCCATTGGGCGCTGTCGATCATATGGGCGCCCCAGTTCGTGATCATGCCGCGGCAGGTACGCTCGATCTGCATCCAACCCGGTCGTTCATAGCTCGCCAGCGGGTGGACGCGGTCCTCGGTGAAGGGCGCCACCGCCGTGGGCCCCATCCAGAAATCGTAGTCGAGGAATTTGGGTAAGGGCATGGGCCTGGAATCGCCTCGTCCCGAGTCGACCGGCAGGGTGACGCGGATTTTCTGAAGCGCCCCGATGCGCCCGTTGCGGACGGCCTCGGCCGCCAGACGGAAATAGATCGAGGACCGCTGCTGCGAGCCGACCTGAAGAATCCGTTTGTTCCGGCGGACCGCTTCGACGAGCCGGCGTCCTTCGGCGATCGTGAAGGTCATCGGCTTCTCGACGTAGATATCCTTGCCGGCCTCGGCGGCGGCGACGGCCTGGATGCCGTGCCAATGATCGGGCGAGGCGATCAGCACGCCGTCGATGTCCGGCCTGGCCAGCAGCTCGCGGAAATCGCGGTAGCCCGCCACGCCACGGGCGGCCGCCGGCCCCAGCTCGGCGGCATAGATCCGCTCGGCCAGCCATTGGGCGTCCTCGAGGCGATGGGCGTTCACGTCGCAGACGGCGACCACCCGGGCGCCCTTTTCCAGCCCGCGATAGATCAGCTCCTGCAAATCTCCGCGGCCCTGGCGACCCACGCCGATGCATCCGAACGCCATCTGGGCGCTCGGCGCCTGGCGCCCGAACAGGACCCGGGCCGGAATGATGAAGGGGGCCGCCGCGGCGGCGGTCGTTTTCAGAAATCGTCGGCGGGATACCGTCGGGGAAGAAGAAGCTGGATTCATGGTGTTCTCCGAAGCGGGGGCCGCCTCGCGGCGGACGCCGGAATCGAATCTCATACCTATTTTACCTGAATCCGCCGCGGATCGAGAACGACGTGTCGGATCGATTGCCGTTTCCAGGTGAAGGCGACATGGACAAGGCCGTCTTCCGTTTGGATCACGGCCGGATAGGAAAACTCGCCCTCGCCGTCCGCGAGCACGGCGATTGTCGTCCAGGCTCGGCCGTCGCGGCTTTCAGCGGCGACGAGGGGGGTTCGTCCTTGGGCGACGGGATTATAGACGAGAATGTGCCGCCCGTTCCGCAGGGTGACGGCGTCTGTTCCGGAATTGGGATTGAAAAGATCGGTCAGGGACAAGGCGCTCCAGGTCCTGCCCGCATCCGCCGACCAGGCCGTCCAGAGGCGGCCTTGACGGCTCCGGCCGAGGGCTTGGATAATTCCACGGGGATGGATGAGCAGGCTGGGCTGGATGGCGGCGATCGTCTTGCCGTCATTGAGCGATTCCGTGCGGGTCCACGTCCGCCCCTCATCGGCTGTCCATTCCATATGCACCCGCCAGCCGCAGTCCTCCGTGCTGGAACCGCAGAGCAGCCGGCCGTCCGCGAGTTGAACGGGCTTGTTTTTAATCGGCCCGAGAATACCTTCGGGAAGGCGTCGGGCCTCCGACCAGCTCCGCCCGCCGTCCCGGCTGGTTCTCATCATCCCACGCCAGGCGCGCGGTTCGGGGCCGATTTTGTAAAACAGGATCAGGTGGCCTCCGCGGGAGCGGGTGAGGACCGGATTCCAGCAGGGAGTCCGTTTGTTCGGGCCGGTGGGCGAATCTTCCGCCCGGCCGTCGGCGATCTCGAGCGGCCGGGTCCAGCCGGTCCGGACGCGGCGGGAAAACCAGATCCCCACGTCGGGATCCCCTTCGGCCGTTCCTCCAAACCAGGCTGCGGCCAGCTCCCCCCCCGGCAATTCGACAATGGTCGAAGCATGGCAGGATGGCGTGGCCCGGTTTTCCAAAGGGAAGACGAATTCCGAGATCAAGATCGGAGATCCGTCCGGGGGTCGGGTTTGGGGCGCGGATTGAGGCCGGCCGGCTCCGGCGAGGATCGCCAGTCCGATTGATAACGGAAAAAACGCCGCGGTCTTCATCGTTCCCAGAATAGCATCCGGGCCGCCGGCCGGCAACAGGTTCAGCGGCGGAATAAGGCGGTTCCGGGCATCTGATTTTGCTTGAACCGGTCCCCCTGAAAGGCTATTATGTCCCCTCGATTTGTTCGACGAGTGTCATGGGGCGCTCCCTTCGAAAAAATTCCTGCCCTGGAGAAATGGTTGAAGCCTCAGAACGGAAATGGCCATAATTCCTTGTCGGTGGGCGAAGCGGCCGCGCTGGCGGCCGGGCTGAACAAGTTGGCCCGCAATCTCTGGTGGACCTGGAACCAGGACGCCCAGGCCGTCTTCGAGGAGCTCTCCCCGCGCGGATGGCGCAACCTCCACCACAACCCGGTGGCCGTCCTCCATGAAGTTTCCGATTACGAGCTCCGGACCCGCTTTCACGATCCCATCCTGGCCGACAAGGTCAAGCGCCTTCTGGCGGATTTCGAAGGCTATATGAAAGCCGAATCGACGTGGGCCTCGGAAAATGCCCCGGAGATGAAGGGTCGGCCGGTGGCCTATTTCAGCGCCGAATTCGGCTTCCACGAAACGCTGCCCATCGCCGCGGGGGGACTGGGAATCCTGGCCGCCGACCATGCCAAGTCGGCCAGCGATCTGGGCCTGGATTTTGTCGGCCTCAGCCTTTTCTACCGCGAGGGATATTTCTCCCAGAGCGTGGATCATGCCAACTGGCAGATCGAATCCTATTCGCCCCTCCAGCCCCGCAATCTGCCGCTCGATCCCGTCCTGGATTCGAAAGGGGAGCCTTATGTCGGCTCGGTGACCCTGGCGGCCCTGCCCGTGCGCTTTCGGGCCTGGAGAGTCAACGTCGGACGCGTTCCCGTCTTTCTTCTCGACACCGACCTGGCGGAAAACGACCCGCAATCGCGTGATCTGACCCGGCGCCTTTATGAAAGCGATCCCACGACCCGCATTTTGCAGGAGATGCTCCTCGGCATCGGCGGAGTCCGCCTGCTCCGCGCGCTGAGCATCGAACCCTCGGTCTTCCATCTCAACGAGGGCCATGCGGCCTTTCTGGTCCTGGAACTCGTCCGGGAGAAGATGGCCGAAGGGCTTTCCTTCGAGCTGGCCCTGGCCGAAGCCCGGGAGTCGTGCGTTTTCACCACCCACACGCCCGTTGAAGCGGGACACGACCGATTTCACCCGGATCTTGTGAAATACGTCACCTCCCGCATCCAGAAACGGCTCAAAATCTCCAGTGCCCAGATCCTGGCGCTCGGACGGGTCCGTCCCGATGATGCCGACGAGGCCTTCTGCATGACCGTCCTGGCCCTCAAAGGCTCCCGCTCCGCCAATGGCGTCAGCGAGCTTCACGGCCGCGTTTCGCGGGCCATGTGGAAGGGCCTTTGGCCGGACCGGGCCGAGGACGACGTTCCCATCGGACACATCACGAACGGCGTCCATCTACGGTCCTGGATGAACCCGGCCAGCCATCATTTTTGGAAGCGGATAGGGGGACAGGCCTGGCCCTCGGAGGCCGATTCCGAGGCCTTTTGGGCCCGGGTGGAGGACCCGGTCTTCGTTTCAGACGAGGACCTTTGGGCCCTGCGCTATACCTTGCGCCGCAATCTTATCGAGTTCAGCCGCTACCGGCTGCTCCTCCAGGGCCAGCGCGTCTCTCCGGGCGATTTCATCACCGCCGACGCCCTTCTCAATCCGGACGCTCTGACCATTGGTTTCGCCCGTCGATTCGCCACGTACAAGCGGGCCCCGCTTGTCTTCCAAAAACTCCCGGAAATCGTCGAGCTGGCCAAGGACTCCCAGCGGCCGGTCCAGTTCATCTTTGCCGGAAAAGCCCATCCCCGTGATGACGAGGGCAAACGTTTCGTTCAGCAGATCGTCCATCTCAGCAAGCACAGCGACCTTAAAGGTTCGCTGGTTTTCATCGAGGATTACGACATGGAAGTCGCCCGGGCCATGATTGCGGGCTGCGACGTCTGGCTGAACANNAGCATCATGGACGGCTGGTGGCGGGAAGGGTTCGACGGCCGCAACGGCTTCTCCATCGGCCCGGATTCGAACCCCGGCCAAATTGCCGAGCAGGACCGCCTTGACGCGGAGAACCTCCACTGCATGCTGATCGAAGAAGTCGTTCCCGCTTTTTTCGACCGGGATGCCGGGGGAATTCCGCGCCGCTGGATCCGCATGATCCGGCATGCCATGGCCACCCTGGTTCCCCGCTACAATACCCGGCGGATGGTCATCGAATATTTTACGAAATATTATCGGGCCAAGTAAGGACCTGATCCTGGCTTCCTGCCGCTGGTGAAGTCATTGCTCAGGCCTTGCGGTTGCCCCGGGTTGCCACCCGGCGAAGGCCTTCTTCCCGACCTTTCAGCCGTTCGTAGTCTTCCACCGAATTGATGTTGCGGATCTCGGCTCCTTCCGGCAGGAGGACCGTCCGTGTCCTCAGGCGCGGCAGGAGATCCAGGATCGACCGGCCTCCCGAGGCCAGAATGGACCGGGCCGGCTCGATGACGCTTTTTCGGTAGAAAGCGAAAACCGTTTCGAGCTCGCCTCGCGCGTTGACCGGCAGCACGGCGTCGACTCCTTCGGCCTTGGCCGCCAGGCGGACGATGAGGCCGAGATCGAAATCGGGGATGTCGCAGGCGATGACGAAATTGAGTTCGTATTTCGTCCGCTCCAGGGCGGAAGCGATGCCCATCAATGGGCCTTGTCCCGCGATCTTGTCAGGGACGATTTCCAGGCCCAGGAAATCGTAATCCCCCGGGCGTCCGCCGCCGATCACGATCTCATCGAACAAGCTCTTCAACCGGTCCACGATATGGGCGATCATGGGTTTTCCGGCGATGGGCAGGAAACTCTTGTCCCGGCCCATGCGCCGGCTGTCCCCTCCGGCCAGGATGACGGCCGAAGCCCGCGGTTTGAGCATCCATTCCCCGTCAACGAAAAGGCATTCCTCGGGGGCCGGGTCCCAATCGCCGCCACCTGCGGTGGCCAGACGATCGGCCAAGGGAGACAGCTCCCGAAAGGAATCCTTTTCCTCGCCGCTCGGATTTCTTAAAAGAATGAAGAGGCCGGGCTCGACACCCCGGCGCGCGGAATTGCCCTCGGCCACGATGCAGGCCGGCTCCGGGATATTCCGGAGCAGCCTCGCGATCCCTGCGGCGATATGGTCCCGGTCCGCCGATAGCCGGAACGCCCGGCTCGCGCCCGCGGCGAGCATGCGTCCGGTGTCGGTGGAGGGTGAAGAGTCGGTCTCCTCGATGATCCGAAAGGGCGGCCGGCCGGATCCCTCGGCCGGATCTTTGTGCCCCGCTTCGGGCCAAGGCGTGATCTTGAGGCCTATGACGCTCCGGCTCTGCGATTGAAGTCCTATGACCCGGCAAGTGTAGGCCGTCTTTCCGGTTTTGCGGGCGGAGGCCCCGATCAGGAGCATATCCTTGCGCCGGACCATCTTGGATTCCCGTTTTCCGGAAGCGCCGTCACTCCAGGCGGCGGGGACGCCGGAAATACCACCAATTCCGCTCCGGGGTCCAGCCCCGCTCCAAAGCTTCCTCAGCACCCCAAAGGCAGGGGCCGGCGGGCTTCAAATGCCGCCTGATCATCCGGTCGGCGGCCTCGAGGCGGGGAAGCAAGGCGTTGCGCTCGGCCGTCTCCGCCACGCTCAGGGCGGCGTCCAGGATCTCGCGGCCGTCCACATCGTTCAGATAGTCGTCCAGACCCAGGCCATATCCTCGGGCAACCTCGGAGGCCGTCTTCTCCCAGGCTGCCAGAAGCCCCTCCAGTCCGCCGTCGACGACATGGGGTGGGCATCCGCGCCGCCGCAGGAATTCGCGAACGGGATCCTTTTTTGTCATGGCCGCCTCGGAATGCGGCGCTGCTGCCGTTTGAAATAGGCTTCGCCGTCATTGGGTTTAAAAAAGGTACGGAGGATCAGGTTCCGATCGAAAGCCAGAAATGACCCGGTTTTGCGATCGAATCGGGTGATCACTTGGTCCTCGCGGACGAACTCGAGGACTCCGTCTCCGGTTTTGCGGTCGCGCAGATCCTGGGCTTGACGGAGGTATTCGTCGCGCGTCAGTCCGGGAAATTCACGACCGTGCTTGGCGTAGTGTTCGAGAAATTTTGTCCGGCCGGCGAAACCGATCTCGGGGTGGCGCCCGTTGGGGTAGAGCGGTTCAAAAACGCCGACCCGCTGAAGTNNTGGCGACCGGGCGGTTTCGCCGCGTTTCAGCCTGCCTGCCTGATGGACAAGCCGATGCGGCGGCGCTCGATATCGATGCTGAGAACCTTGACTTTGACGACCTGGCCGATGCGGACGGCCTGGCGGGGGTCCTTGACGAACCGTTCCGACAGCTCGGAGACGTGGACCAGCCCGTCCTGGTGGACGNNAAGGCCCCGAAGTTGGCCACATTGGTGACGACCCCTTCCAAGAGCATGCCGGCGGCCAGATCCGCCAGCTCGCGGATGCCGGTCGAAAAATCGGCATAGTGGAATTCGGCCCGCGGGTCGCGGCCGGGTTTTTCCAGCTCCTGCAGGATGTCGCGCAGGGTGGGCAGGCCGGCGTCGTCGGAGACGAAGGCGGCCGGGTCGATGGAGTGAAGGAGCGCCGTGTTGCCGATCATGGACGGGACGGTGGTCTCCAGGGTGGAGGCCATGCGCTCGACCAACCCGTATCGCTCCGGATGGACGGCGGAATCATCCAGCGGATGGGAGGCCCCGGGAATGCGCAGGAAACCGGCGGCCTGCTCAAATGTTTTTTCGCCCAGGCCTTTGACCTCCCGCAATTCTTCGCGGGAGCGGAAGGGCCCCTGTTCGTTGCGGCGGCTGATGATGGCCGCGGCCGTGCCCTTGTTGAGTCCGGAGACGTGCTGGAGGAGCTCCTCGGAGGCCAGATTGAGATCGACACCGACCTGGTTGACGCAGCTTTCCACTATTTCGGTCAGGGCGGTTTTGAGGCGGACCTGGTCGACATCGTGCTGGTACTGGCCTACGCCGATCGACTTGGGTTCGATCTTGACCAGCTCGGCCAGGGGGTCCTGCAGGCGCCGGGCGATGGAGATCGCCCCGCGGACGGTGACATCGAGCTTGGGAAATTCCCGCTTGGCCGCCGGCGAGGCGCTGTAGACGCTGGCCCCGGATTCGCTGATGACGACGCAGAGCGGCCGGCTTTTGGCCGGAAGCTCGGCCAGGGCCTCGCGGACGAACTTCTCCGTTTCCCGTCCGGCCGTGCCGTTCCCGACGGCGATGAGCGAGGCGTGGTGGGTCCGGATCAATTCGTAGAGGGCCAGCCGGGCCCCGTCCGTATCGTTCTTGGGTTCATTGGGAAAAATAGTGCAGGATTCGAGATAGCGGCCGGTTCCGTCGACAACCGCGGCCTTGCAGCCGGTTCGAAAGCCCGGATCGAGGCCGATCACGACCAGCCGGCCGGCCGGAGCGGCCAGCAGGAGATCGCGGAGATTTTCGCCGAATACGTCGAAGGCCTCGGCTTCGGCCCGCATCCTCAGGTCCCGGCGGATTTCGGTTTCCACCGACGGGGCCAGCAGCCGATCGATCGTGTCGACGACCGTTTCCAGGAGCTTCGGGGCGGCGGCGCTGCGGGGATGGGGGATGACCTGGTAGACGAAATGGCGAACGGCTTTATCCTTGGGATACTCGAGCTCCAGCTTGAGGACTTTCTCCTTCTCCCCGCGCAGAAGGGCCAGGATGCGGTGCGAAGGCAGCGAATCGATTTTCTCCCGAAAATTGTAGTACATTTCGAACTTGGTCTTGCGGTCCGCGCTTTCCTTTTTAGCCGAGGAGAGCAGGGAACCCTCCGCCGTCATCAGCGCGCGCAGCCATTTGCGCAGGCCGGCATCCTCGGCCCATTCTTCGGCCAGGATGTCGCAGGCGCCCTGAAGGGCCGATTCGGCCGTTTCCACGCCTTTCTCGGGGTTGAGGAATTTCGCCCCCTCGGTCGCCGGATCCGCGCC
>PMCY01000193.1:7997-10918 GCA_003154255.1 Candidatus Aminicenantota bacterium
CTCATAGCGATGGGCCAGGTCGCGGAGCTGGGTCTCGTCGAGGTTGCCTGTCTTCTCTTTGCGGTACCGGGCGATGAAGGGGATGGTCGCCTCTTCGTCGAAGAGAGACAGGGTCGGCCGGACCTGATCGGCGGACAATCCGGATTCTTGAGCCAGTCGTTGCGAAATCTCCACGTTGAATCGTCCTTTCGAGAAAATCCAGGCCCGATGATATCACACCCCGGGGGTTTGTGCGTATATCCGGGGGGCCGGGCCTATTTCGCCGCCGGGGCGGGCGCCGCGGATGGGGTCGGCCCCAGGTTCTTGTAGTTCAGCAGGGCATTGAAGAGCAGCGCGTATGAGCCCTGCGTCTCGTGGCGCCAGACCGGGTTGAAGGCGAAAAGGACGGCGTGCCCGGCGCCGAGGGGGGCATCGATCAAGGCCGGAGTCCCGGTCAACTCCTCGCCGCCGGCAAGTCCGCCGCTGATCAGGAGCTCCGAGGCGTTGCGGGTGAAGCTCAAGATCGTCTTCGGGCGCGGGCCCGAGGGCGCGAAGCCGCCCCCGCGCTGCCCCTCGGCCGGGGGCGCGTCTTTCTGCGACTTGCGGAAATCCTCGAGCGATTTCTGCCCCTGATCCTTCGGGCGGCCTTGGATGGCGTCGGCGTCGGACGCCGTACCGCGGCCCGAAGGGCGTCCCGCGGCGGCTTGGGCGCCGGGCGGGGCGAATCCGCCGCCCATGCCGCCGCCGAATCCGAAGACCGGCGCCTGGCTGAAGTAAACGCCGAGCGCATCGTCGTATCCATAGACCAGGGGGCTCGTCCTGTCCGAGACCTCGGCCTTGAAGACGCCGCCCCGGGCCCAGAGGGCGCGGGTCTGCCGCACGCTCATGCCGGCGGCGAAGCCGAAATGGAGCGGCAGGGCGGAGCTGTTTCCGATGGTCACGAACAGCCCGCCCGACTTGATGAAATCGCGAAGGTTCATGACCCCTTCGAGCTCCAGCCCGCCGCGCATGTCGTCCGTGGAATCTTCCGTGCCCAGGTTGGGAGTGATGGAAGTCTTCTTCCAGGCGGCGGGCTTGTCGCCGCCGACGCCGGAAACGACACTGAGGGCGTCGGGCGAGGAGGGCCCGAAAAGGATGACGTCATACTTCCCGCGCAGATTGGAGTCGTCGCGGACGGCCAGAACGGAGATGTAGTCGTAGGGGATGCCGTTGGCATCCAAGGCGATCCGCAGCCAGCCTTCGTTTTGGGTGTTCTGCCAGGTGTGCATCACCGCCACGCGAGGGAGAGCCGCCTCATGAACCGGCACGTCGGGAACGGCGGCCGCCCCCATGACGGGAAGGCCGAGCGTCCGTCCGGCCTCGTCCAGGATCTTCTCCGCGTCGGCCGGGTTGTCGGCCGACTTGATGAGGAACGATCCGGCATTGTACTTCCGGCCGCCGGACTCGAAGGGCTTTTCCGCGATCCCGATCTTGAGGTCCTTGTTCTTGAAGCGAAACGTTGCCAGGGCGCTTTCGGCGGAGTTATTGATCAGCCAGGCCTGGACGGGTCCAACGGCGGGACGGAGAAGGCCGCCGGGCGCCTGGACCTGGCCCTTGATCAGGGTCATGGGGACGCCCAGAACGGCGGGATCTTCGAGCCGCACGGTCTTGACGTTGAAGAGGGGGCCCAGCGTCCAGCCCACGTCATCGTAGGGGCTGGGATCATTGACGTTGAAATACTGCCGGTCCAGCAGCATATCGGCCATGCGGCTGTAGGGCTGGTCCATGCGCACGACGAAGCTGCCGGCCGGGTATTCGATTTCGCCGCTTTTAAAGGCTTTGTCCGTCTTGTGGATCTCCACGCCCTGGGCCTGGAGGAGCCGCAGCAGCCCTGCGGCCTGGCCTGGCCGAGGATCGCCGCCGGAGACGATATATGCGGCCGGCCCTTCAGCCCGGGCCTTGGCCACGGAGCGCTTGCCTTTGAGGTAGAAGTTCTCCAGATAGCGGTCCTTGTTGGCCGCGACGTAATTCATGCCGATCAGGATGGCGCTCTGCTGGAGGTTGACATTGTCGCGCATCGACCAAACGAACTGTTTGAGCGGGGGATTGGGGCGGTACCACTGGCGGTCGCCGGAGGCGGAAGTGATCCGTGTCGAAGCGTCGCCCGCGCCCTGCGTCTCGTAAAAGCGGCCGATGGCGTTGTGGCCGTTGGCCGCGTAGAAGGCATAGTTGGGGGCCCAGCCATCGTAGTAGGCGTGCGTCCAGACTCCGGGGACGCCTTCGCGGGTCATCCCGTCCACTTCCTGGTAGGCGAGCTGGTGCCATTCGTCGATGACGATGGGGTCGAGCCAGGCGTTGTAGGGGCCGCCGCCCGTAGAGATGTACAGATGCGAGGCGGACTCGTGCAGGTCGTGCATGACCTGGGGATGATAGTCCAGGGCCACTTTCATAATGTTCCGGGACAAGGCCAGGGCCAGCCCGATATTGTCGCGGTTGTTGTCGTGGGCCACGTACTTGCCCCACCACAGGAGCCGGTTGGTGATCGTGGTTTTGGGATCTTTCCGCGGGGCCATGGCCACATCCACGTACTTGTCCCGTCCGTCCGGTTCCAGAATAGGCGTAATCAGGACGATGGCGTTCTCCCGGATGGCCCGGATGAAGGGCGATTCGTCGACGGCCAGCCGGTAGGCCAGCTCCATGAGCATCTCGACCGAGCCGGTTTCGGACGAATGCATGCCGCCCGTGGCCCAGTAGATGATCTTGCCCCGCTTGATGAGCGCCTGGGCCTCGGCGTCGCTGAGCGTGCGGGGATCGGACAGGCGGGCCGTGATCGACTTATATTCGTCGAGATTGCGGATGGTTTTCTCGTCGGAGACGGCGGCTACGACCCAGTCGCGGCCTTCCTCGCTTTTTCCGACAGTGAAGAACTTGACCCGGGGCGAAGCCTGGGCCAGGGCCTTCAG
>PMCY01000155.1 GCA_003154255.1 Candidatus Aminicenantota bacterium
TGGTACCCGATCGAGCCCCTGACCGTGCGGCTGGCCTACACCTACAGCCACTTCAAATACGACACCGTTCAGACGCTCGACGCCTTGGCCATCTATAAAGGGACCTGGATGCCCAACTCGCCCCAGCACCAACTCTATCTCGACGGCGAATTCAAGATCACTCCCGCACTGACCGTGGGCGCCGCCGTCGAATACCTCTCCTCCTGGTACATCGATTCGACGAACCGGGTGTACCAATTCGATCCCATGACGTATCCCGGCGTCTTCTACGGCCGGACCGATCCTTATGCCCTGGTCCACGTCCGGCTGGGCTACAAATTCGAGATCGGGGGAAATCCCTTCGAACTTCTCCTCTCCGGCCGCAACATCTTCGGGGTCGAATACTACGGTTTCACCGAGCCCGACCCGGACGGCAATTCCTACCAGCCGGCGGCCACGGCATCCTGGACCGTGGGCCTTCGCGTCGGCATCGGCAAGCGCTGACTTTCCTCCTCCTTTCCACCCCCCGGTCTTCCGCCTCGGCGGATGGCCGGGGGGCCCGTATCCCCCGCAGGAATTTGACTTTACCGGTCAAGTCGGGTATATAACTCTAACTTCCCAGTTGGGAGGAGGTGAATTTCGTGGCGTTTGTCGTAGTTGACGAAGGCGAATCGATCGAGAGCGCGCTCAAGCGCTTCAAGCGCAGGGTGCAGCAGGAAGCGATCATCAAAGAGATCAAGAAGCATTCCGTTTATTTCAAGCCGGGCGAGAAGAAACGCATGAAGGAAGCCCAGGCTCGAAAGCGGATGCGGCGCCGGATGAAGCGCGAAAAAGACCTCGATTATTGACGAATCATCCTCCCGACCCCGTCGCGTCCTCCCGTAAACCCGACTGGCTGAAAGTCAAATTCCCCTCCCAGGAGGAGTATTTCGCCGTTTCAGCCCTGCTTCGGAAGCACGGCTTGCACACGATCTGCCGGAGCGCCCAGTGCCCTAATCGCACCGCGTGCTGGTCAGAGAAGACGGCGACCTTTCTCATCCTGGGCGATGTCTGCACTCGGAACTGCGCTTTTTGCGCCGTGTCCAAGGGGACGCCGGCACCCCCTTCGCCCGACGAGTCCGCCCAGGTCGCCGAAGCGGCCGCCGCCCTCGGCCTGAAGTACGTCGTCGTCACCTCGGTGACCCGCGACGACCTGGCCGACGGCGGCGCCGCTCAATTCGAAGCCGCGATCGGGGCGCTGCGGGCCCGCATCCCCGGTGTCCTGATCGAGACCCTCGTACCCGACTTCCAGGGCGCCGTCGAGCCTCTGGTCCTGGTCCTGGGGGCGGGGCCCGACATCCTCAATCACAATCTGGAGACGGTCGAATCCTTCTATCCCCGGATCGGCCGCCCGGCCGGGAACTACCGCCGTTCGCTGGGCGTCCTGCGCCGGGCCAAAGACATGGGCGCGACGACCAAGTCCGGCCTCATGATCGGTTTGGGCGAGGCCGAGGACGAGCTGCGCCGGACCCTGGGCGACCTGCGCCAAGCGGGATGCGACCTCCTGACCATCGGGCAGTATTTGCAGCCGACCCGGAACCACCCTGCTGTGGTCCGTTATTACACCCCCGACGAATTCCGCCGCTGGCGGGGTGAAGCCCTTCTCCTCGGTTTCCGCGACGCCGAGGCCGGCCCGCTCGTCCGCAGCTCGTTCCACGCCCGCAAACTGTACGAAACAATGGCCGCTGCTCAGGATTCCCCATGCGCTACTTGATTTTCAGCGACATCCACGGCAATCTGGAAGCCTTCGACGTTTTGCTCCGCTTCGCCGCCAAACGCAAGATCGACCACTATGTCTGTTTGGGCGATCTCGTCGGCTATGGCGCGTCGCCCAACGAGATCATCCGCAAGGTCCGGGCGCTCAAGCCCCTCTCGCTCATCCGGGGCAATCACGACAAGGCGGTCAGCGGCCAGGACTCCATCGAGACGTTCAACCCGATCGCGGCGGCGGCCATCCGCTGGACCCAGAAAACGATCTCCAAGACTCACGCCGAATTCCTTCACAAGCTCCCCAAGGGCCCGCAGGCCGTCGACGGCCGGTTCACCATCTGCCACGGCGCCCCCTTCGACGAGGATTACTACATCTTCGGCGACTTCGACGCCGACGAGGCCTTCGATTACCAGCCGACGGCGCTGGGCTTTTTCGGCCACACTCATTTCCCCTTTCTTTACGCCCGTAAAGGAGAGGCCGTGAGAGGCGATTACAAGGACGGCCGCGGCGGGGAGTTCAAGCTGGAAAAGGGCGTCTCGTACCTCATCAACCCCGGTTCGGTCGGCCAGCCGCGCGACCGCAATCCGCAGTCCGCTTTCGCCGTTTATGACTCCGACAGGCAGNNTCGTCGGAATCTAGGATGCCCCTCCTTCTCGCCGAACATCTGATCAAGGGCTTCGGCCGGCGCCGCGTCGTTCAGGGCGTGGACATCCGCCTGGCCTCCGGCGAGATCTCCGGATTGCTGGGACGAAACGGGGCCGGCAAAACGACAATCTTCCAGATGATAGTCGGCCTGCTCAGGCCGGACGAGGGGCGGATCCTGCTCGACGGCACGGACATCACCCAGTGGGCCACGGACAAACGGGCCGGGGCCGGCTTGACCTATCTACCCCAGGAAAATTCCATTTTCCTCAAGGCCTCGGTCCGGGACAACCTGCGCCTGGCCATCGAGCTTCTGCCTTATGCGCGTCGAGAAAGAGGCCCGGCTGCCCAGTCTCTTCTAGAAGAATTCGGCCTGGACGCGCTGGCCGGCCAGAAGGCTTATTCGCTATCGGGAGGAGAAAGGCGCCGCCTAGAAATTGCCCGGGCCCTGACCCTCAAGCCCAAATTCCTTCTTCTCGACGAGCCCTTCACGGGCATCGATCCCATCACCATCGTCGAAATCCAGAAGATCCTCCTCGGGCTCAAGGCCCGCGGGATCGGAATCCTTCTTTCGGACCATAACGTCCGCGATACGTTCCGCGTCGCCGACCGGGCCTATATCATCGATGACGGCCGGATCCTAGTGGAAGACAAGCCCGAGGCGGTGGCCCGCCACCAGGGCGCACGGGAAAAATTTCTGGGAATGGAATTCACCTTCGGCGAGGAACGAAAGCTCTGAGACTTCAGGAGCGGGGCGAGGCCATGCGGCCGCCGAGCGTCTCGCCGAGGAAGAAGAGGAAAAGAAAGAAATATCCGAACAGCAGGGCCAGGAAATACAGGCCCACCGATACGCGGGCGGCCGAGACCAGATCGATGAGAGCCACGTCCATGAGTCGGGCGGCCAGCCATAGTGAGGCCAGGCAGACGGCACCTATAAAAAGGATATCGAAGAGCAAGGCTTCGATCTTGCGGAGGAAGCCCAATCGCCGCGGAGGCGCCGCTTCCTCCTCCAGCGAGCCGGCTGCAGCCGGGACGGCGGCTGGGGTTTCCCCTTCAAATTGGGGCGGGCGAATCTCTTCCTGGGCGGGTTCTTCGTCAACATCCGGCTGCGACAGGAAGTCCGATTTCCCCATGACACCTTCGGGGATGCCCATGCGCGTCGGGGCCGATACCCCCTGAGGCGTACCCCGGAAGAGCTCCTCCTCGAAATCCATGGTATCCCCGGCTGTGGGATTCGCCGAAAGGCCTTCGATCTCCTGCGGCTCCTCCTCCGCCTCGGCGTCTTCAATGGGCGCGAAGGCCCCGGGAAGGGGCCCGTTTTCCAGGTCCGCCGTGGCCGGTTTTTTAAGCAGGGCTTCCCAGGAAGGCGGTTCGGGCGCCGCTTCTTCGGCCGGGATTTCAAGAGCCGCGTCGCGGGCCCCGGACTCGGGCCGGTCGAAGTCCGCCTCGAGGGGCGCCTCGATCTCCGGCTCGGATTCGGGAACAGTCTCGTGAATCGGAAGCTCCGGCGTTTCGACGTCTTTCTTTTCCTTTTCTTCCAGGGCGGCGATCAGCCGGGCGATTTCTTCGCGGGTATCGTTGATCGCGGCGGCCGGCTCCGCCTTCTTGCGCGGTTTGGACGGGCGCCGCGCAGCGGCCGGAGGGGCATCTTCGGGCTTCGGAGATTGGACGGGTGGAGCGGAGCCGCTTTCAGGGCTGGACGGCCGGCTCCCCTTCGCCGGTTCGTCGGGGAAATGGCCCGAGCCTTGGAGAACATCCTCCAGGTCGATCTCCTCGCGTTCGATCCCCTTCTCATCGGCGGGTTCGTCGAAGTCCTTGTTATCGCTCTCGTCCTTGAAGTCTTCGTCCAGGATCTTTTCCCCCTTGATCGGCTCTTCGTTCGATTCATCCTCGGGGAAGAGAAGCTGGGTGCCGCAATTGTTACAGTATTTCTGCGATTCATCGATAATCGCCTTGCAATAGGGACAGCGCCGGATAGCCATTACTTATTTTATAGTCGGCCCGGCCGGGAAAGTCAATAAAGTCTTGCGCATAACGTCGTGAAATTGACTTGGCCGGCATTTTCGGCCAAATTGCCGACGGCTGAACGACCAGCTCAGTATAGCCCTCCCCGAGAAATCGATCGTACCCCTCCGGAGCGAACACGATCCGAACCTCAACGCCGAGCGGCAGCAGGAACCGGCGGACGCCGGCCCTATCCGTTGGCGCCGCCTTGGCCTCGACGGCGCGCGGGCGGAATATGCTGGAGCATGTCTTTCAAGCGGTGGTACGGGAAGAAGGACAGATTGCGGAGCCCCGCGATGGTGGAGACGGACTTGATCTTCTGCCGCATCTCGGCCACGAGATGCCCGACGAGCAGGTCCTCCTCCACTTCGCCCACTTCGCGCACCGACAAAAGCAATTGCAGGGACAGCAGGCCGAGAATGCCGGCGACGACGAAGAGGAAATCCAGGCCTTGAAGCTTGAAGGCGGGCCCGTCGAATTGGCGGGCACCCGAGATCCACGAAATCGATATGCGCAATTGCTGGTTCTTGAGCCAGTCCGCCCCGATCCCAGCCAAAATCGGCGCCACGCTGGCGGCAAGACCGCAGACGAGGCCGTTGACCGCCAGGTAAGAAGTGGCGTGGCCGTAAGGGGCCAATTTGAGGGCGATGTTTCCCCCGCTGATGGCGACTCCGGCCGTGGCCATTCCGGCCAGGATGTGAATCAAGATCACCAACGGGATGGAGAGCAGATGCGCGCGGGGCAAGGTGGTGAAGGGCCAGATGAGGATGCTGACGATGAACAGGAATCCGGACAAACCCAACACCGGCTTATTGGCGAAGCGGTCCGACAGCCGGCCCCAGAGGCGGAAGAACATCACGTTGACGATCTGGCTCAGGACGGAGAGCCCGATCACCCAAGTCATGCTCAGGCCGAGCGTCTTCAACAGATACACCGTAAAAAATGGCGCCGCCAGGTTGATGGCGAAGTTCCAGGAGCCCAAGAACAGCAGAAGGCGCCGAAAATTCTCGTCCCGAAACGGTTCAGCCAGGACCGCCAGCAACCCCTTCGTCTGCGAGGGCGCCATGCGGGGTTCCGGCGTCCGGACCAAGAAGACGAGGCCGACGAGACCGAAGGCGAGACCGACGCCAAACACGACGGAATAGACCAGTTCCGGCGAGCCCCCTAAGCCCCTGAACCGGTCCACGGCCACCCCGGCCCCCAGGCTCGCGACGGCTCCCACGGCAGTAGCCACCGAAAGCCGCTTGGCGAAGTACGCGCCCATGATCGGCTGCGGCACCAGGTCGCGAATCCAGGAGTTCCAGGCGCAGCCCGCCACGGCGCCCAAACCGAAATACATGAACAGGCCGCCGAGCAGCAAAGGCACCCGCCAGGCGGGCGGTGCAAGCCAAGGCAATCCGGCGACGAGCAGGAGGAAGAGACGGCCTAGGCCGGCCGGAATGACGGTCATCGCCTTGCGCTGCCGGGATCCATCGACCAGGTAGATGGCCGGAATCTGGAGAATCTGGGCCAGGGGGCCCACGGCCGCGATCAGGCCGATCACGGTGTTCGAGGCGCCCAGCATCAGGGCGAACTGGACCAGGAACGCGCCTCCCACCAGCACACTCATCACCTGTGAGCACAGACCGTCGTAGACCAGCATCCGCAGCCCCCGCTGCAAAGCGGCCTCGTCCACCCGCTCACAGGGTCTCAGCCAAGCCGGCATGCGATCCCCGTTCCGGTAGCCTGACGGCCCGCGCTCCCGACCATGAGGAAATTTTCGTCTTCTCCGCTCAAGCAGGGAAAGGATAAGAATTTCATTTTTTTGGCGTATGACAAATTTCTACCCGTGGCCGTGAAACTCTTCATTATATCTTGCCGGAACTATATCTTCGGCCCCAGAGTGGTGTCAACGGCTCGAAAAAGTTTGCCGATGATCGCGTTGGGCCTCGGCTGTTTCAAGGGGAAGACGCGTCCCGAGGTAAAGATATCTACAGGAACCCGCTCCGGCCCCTTTGCTTCGCCGCGATTGATACGACCTTAGGCGCGATCACTTAGCCATCGACCGGGTGAGATTGCCGGCTCGGCCGCTTGAAGATCGAATCAAGAAATGATAGACTTTCGGCGCATTTTGCCCGCGCATGAATCCCCCGGGCGGGGACTTTTGGAGCAAAATGGGAGCCCTCCAATTCGCATGTTATTGAATATGCGACAGATGAAAGTCCTTGTTAGGGGCGATTAACTCAGCGGCCAGAGTACTACCTTCACACGGTAGGAGTCACAGGTTCAAATCCTGTATCGCCCACCATTTCCTTATCGGCAGCTTTCACGACCCTGCGGCCCGATAAAACATTGGAATCGCGGCCCTTGAGGGCGACGTGAATTTCGGCCGCGGAAACGGAGAGCGCTAACCTCCCGACTCGCTTTTTGCTTTCAGTTTGTATTGGCGCGCGAGCCCGTCAAGCATCATGGTCACGACCGTGCAGGTCATGCCGTTGTAAGGCACTCCCAACGGTTTCCCGGTCATGGAATCGTAATGCTCGTTGATGCCGTTCTTCAGGGCGTTGGCGATCGTCTTGTCGGATATGCCGGCCGCGATATCGGGATAGCCGTTCAGGGCGAAACCGCAGGCGACCTGGTAATTTGTAGCCGGCCAGACGTCTCCGCGCCAGTATTGATCCGATTTCCATCGGCGATCCTTGCGGTCCACGGTAGGAATCGGCAGAGGCGTCTGCCAACGCTCCGTCATGAAAGATTCCGCCATGCGTCCGGCCATGGCCCGGGTCGGAACCTCGGCCATCAACGGCATCCAGCTTCCGATGGTCGCCACCTTGATCTTTTCCAAG
>PMCY01000178.1 GCA_003154255.1 Candidatus Aminicenantota bacterium
TGTTCTCGTCGGCGTCGGTGAAAACGTATTCACGCGAGTGGACAAGCTCCTTGTTGTACGTCTTGGGGATCTTGACCCCGCCCGCATGGATTTCGCGCCAGCCCAGATAGACCTTGAGGGGAAACTCATGGAAAGGCGTGATGTCCACTTTCTCGGACGGATCGAACTCGGGCAGGGGCGTTTCCGGGGCGGCCAGCGGGAGGCCTTCCGGCATGGCGTTGAGCACGCTTTTGAGGTGCCACTTGCCCCATTCCAGCGGAGAAACCAGGACGAACTCCTTCCTGTGCTTGGTCTCCAGGATGTGGCTTAGCCACAGGCAATGGATCTCGAACAGGTCGCTCGACGGCTCCAGGGCGAAAAACGCGCGTACCAGGTCGGTCGTCGAGGCCGATAGCCGGGTCTCGGCCAGGCGGACCTCGATTTCCTTGATTTTGGCCTCGCTGATCTCGGGCTGTTTGGCCTTGAGCTGCCAGCGGTCGCCCCAGCTGAAGAAGAGGTGCGACTTGCCCATGGCCGTGCGCAGGTTGCGCTCGAGGGCCTTGAGGTCGCGGTCCTGCATGGGCAGCTCGGTCAGGCGGGGGTCCTCGCCCGCGCCCATGACCGGCGGGGGCGCATTGGCCAGTCCCAGGTTGGACGGCAGGAGCACATCGGTCTTGGTCTTCTTCATGTAATCGACATACTTGCGGAAGGTGCCGCCTCCGGAGTAGTCGACCTCCAGCATCTCGCAGTTGAGGGCCTTGTCGTGACGCTTTTTGATGACCTTCAGGACGACCGCGCCTTGAAAGGGTTCGTGGGTCTTGGAGCTGACGGTCAGGAGCTCGTCGTATTCCTTGAAGATCGAGTCGCCGACCTGGTAGACGCTGCCCTGGTCGTAGATCTTGACGACCTCGGTCCGTTCGCCGGCCGTCTTGAGGAAGGCCAGCTTTTCGGTCAGTTCGCGGAGGGTGAAGGGGCGGTAGGACTTGGCCAATTCCTTTTCGACGACGATGATGTCGCCGGGTTCGACCTGGACGAGCGGGTTATCCTTATCCATGTTTCTCTTTCTTTCCCATCAGGGTCAGCAGGATTGCTTTCTGGATGTGCAGGCGGTTTTCGGCCTGGTCGAATACGACCGAGCAAGGCGAGTCGAGGACGGAAGCCGTGACCTCTTCCTCGCGATGGGCGGGAAGGCAGTGCATGAAAATCGCGCCGGGTTTGGCCAGAGCCATGAGCGCCGGATTGACCTGGTAAGGAATGAACGTCTTGATCCGCGCCTCCTTCTCGGCCTCCTGGCCCATGGAGGTCCAGACATCGGCGTAGACGGCGTCGGCGCCGCGGACGGCTTCGCGGGGATCGTTGGTCAGGAGAAGCTCGAAGCCGGTGTCCCGGCCGTCCTCGCGGGCCCAGCGGACGATCGCGGGGGCGGGCTCATAGCCTTTGGGAGTGGCCACGGCCATCTTCGTGCCGGCCTTGGCCGCGGCCAGCATCAGGCTGTGGGCGACGTTGTTGCCGTCGCCCGACCAAGCCAGCGTGAGCTCGCTCAGGCCGCCTTTGTGCTCCCGCAGGGTCAGGAAGTCGGCCATGGCCTGGCAGGGGTGAGATAGGTCGGTCAGGGCGTTGATGACCGGCACTTTGGAGGCGGCCGCCAGGCGGACGATGTTGTCGTGGGCGAAGGTCCGGATCATGATCCCGTCCACCCAGCGTTCCAGGTTATGGGCCACATCCTCGACCGTCTCGCGCTTGCCCAGCTGGATCTCGTTGGGGCTGAGATAGATGGCCGTGCCGCCCAGCTCCAGCATGCCGACCTCGAAAGTCATCCGCGTGCGCAGCGAGGGCTTTTCGAAGATCATGGCCAGGACCTGATTTTTCAGCGCTTTGCGGTATTTCTCGCGGTCCTTTTTAATTTCCTGGGCGAGATCCAGCAATTCATGGAACTCGTACCGGGTAATGTCATGGACGGAGATGAAGTCCTTCTTCATGGGCGGCTCCTTATTCTCCCCTTTGTTTGTTTCCTACGATGCGGGTGCCGGAACGATTGAGCAGCGCCGCCTTGAGGTGGGCGGCGTCGGTGATCAGCACTTCGCGGCCCCCGGCCCGGATGTATTCGATGGCCGCCCGGATCTTGGGGGCCATCGAGCCGGCCGGGAACTGGCCTTCGGCCAGGTATCGCTCGGCCTCGTCGACGCTGATTTCCGGAAGCTCCCGCTGGTCGGGCTTGCCGAAATTATAATAGACGCGTTCGATGGCGGTCAGGATGATGAACAGGTCCACGCCCGTCTCGCGGGCAATCAAGCTGGCCGCATAATCTTTGTCGATGACCGCCTCGACGCCTTCGTAGAGGCCTCGGCTGTTGAGGATGACCGGAATGCCCCCGCCGCCGGCGGCGATGACCACCCGCCCGGCGTGGACCAGGTCGCGGATGACCCACTTGGCCACCACGTCGATCGGCCGGGGCGAGGGGACGACCTTGCGCCAGCCGCGCCCGGAGTCCTCGACCATGGACCATTTCTTCTTGCGTATGAGCTCATGGGCCCGGAACTTGGTGTAGAACGGCCCGACGGGCTTGGTCGGTTTCTCGAAGGCCGGGTCGTTCCTGTCGACCAGGACCATGCTGACCACTGTCGTGGCGTCCTTGTCGATCGACCGGCGGCGCAATTCGTTGGCGATGGCCCGCTCCAGCATGTAGCCCATGCTGCCTTCGGTCATGGCGTCGCAGACGTCCAGGGTGTAGGGCGGAATGCGGTTGACCGCCTCTTCCTGCTGGATGAGGATGTTGCCCACCTGGGGTCCGTTGCCATGGACGATGATGAGCTCGTAGCCTTTGCGGACGACCCCGACCATGAGTCTGGCCGCCTGTTCGGCGTTCTTGATCTGCTCCTCCTGCAGGCCGCGCTGGTCCTCACGGAGCAGGGCGTTCCCGCCGAAAGCGATCAGGGCCAGGCGTCGGTTCATGGGGGTCTTTTCTTTCCGGGTCCTCAGAACTTGGCCAAAACATCCTCAAGAGTGGGGGAGCCGATCTCCTCCAGTTCATAATCGACGTGCAGCAACGGCTGTTTGGGTTTGAACAGGCGGTTGAGATCGATCGGCGTGCCGCTCACGATCAGGTCGCAGTCGATGTTCTCGATGGTGGCGGCCAGCTCCCGGATCTGTTTGTCGCCGTAGCCCATGGCCGGCAAAACTTTTTCCAGATGGTTGTATTTCTCGAAGGTGGCCTTGATGCTGCCGAGGGCGGCCGGACGGGGGTCGACGATTGTGGCCGCGCCGAATCTCTGGGCGGCGACGAATCCGGCGCCGTAGCCCATCCCGCCGTGGGTGACGGTCGGGCCGTCCTCGATGACCAGGACCTTTTTGCCTTTTATCTGATCGCTGTTCTTCACAAAGAGGGCGGAATTGGCCTTGATGACGATGGCCGAGGGATTGACCTTTTTCAGATTGGACAAAACCTTGTCTACGCCTTCGGCCGTGGCCGAGTCCATCTTGTTGAGGACGATGACGTCGGCCCGGCGGAAATTGGTCTCGCCGGGATAATAAAGCATCTCGTGGCCCGGCCGCAGGGGGTCGGCCACGACGATTTCGAGATCGGACTTGTAGAAGGGGAAGTCGTTGTTGCCGCCGTCCCAAAGGATGACGTCGGCTTCCTTCTCGGCCTCGCGGAGAATGGCCTCGTAATCCACCCCGGCGTAGATGATGATGCCGGCGACGATATGGGGTTCGTATTCCTCGCGTTCTTCGATCGTGCATTTGTGGCGGTCGAGGTCGGCCAGCTCGGCGAAACGCTGGACCTTCTGGATGGCCAGGTCGCCGTAGGGCATGGGATGGCGGATGGCGGCCACCCGGCGGCCCTTGGCCTGGAGGATGTGAGCCACTTTGCGCGAGGTCTGGCTCTTGCCGCAGCCGGTGCGGACGGCGCAGACCGAAACCACCGGCTTGGTGCTCTTGACCATGGTGTCCTTGGGGCCGAGAAGGACGAACGTGGCGCCCGCCGCCTGGACCTGGCTGGCCTTGTGCATGACGTATTCGTGGGCCACGTCGCTATAGGAAAAATAGACCTTGGTCACATTGAACTTGCGGATGAGGGAATCGAGCTCCTCTTCGGCGTAGATGGGGATGCCGTCCGGGTAGAGCTTTCCGGCCAGGACGGCCGGGTACTGGCGGCCCTCGATGTCGGGAATCTGGGTCGCCGTAAAAGCGACGACCTGGAAGTTCGGGTTGTCCCGAAAGTAGGTGTTGAAATTGTGGAAATCCCGGCCTGCGGCGCCCATGATGATCACTTTTTTCATGCGTACGACTCCTTTGTTTTCACCAAAAAACGTACAAATTTCAACGACAAAAACAGGGGCAGTATACACCAACCCTGATGAGGGGGGCAAGCGGGGCTTGAAAAGCGGATTTTGGCCGGGCGCGAGGGTTGGGACAAGGGGCTCGGCGGGAATAAGGCCGGACTTATGCCCAATCCCTTCCAACCTGTGGAAATCTTGTTAAAAAACTTGCTTCGCCAAGGTTTTCCGGAAATTGACCTCTAAACAAACGGGATGGATTTCTTGTGCTTTTTTGCTAATATCCGTAACTTGTTCTTTTTTACCGCGCAAAATGAATCATGATCGATAAACTCTCCGCGTACTCCTCCCCGCTGGGGACGAAACTTTGAATGCGCTCCCGGAGTCCGGTTCTCTTGCCCCCCCCGATAAAGCCGCCGCGGCGAACGTCCGTCGCCGCAAAGGATTGAAAACCGTACTTCTGGCTTTAGCCGGCCTGACCCTGGCCGGCATGGCCCTGGGTTTCGTCGCCTCTCCCTTCGCCTATATGTTGTATTTGCAGATCGCCGGGCTCATCCTGGCGGCAATCGTGTTTTTCTCCATTCGCCGGGATCCGGTGCTTCTGGCGGTCGGAGCGGCCTGGCTGGCCGCTTATATCCTGAGACAGCCCGAACCGGCGACCGCGTTGGCCGCCCTTTTCCTGGCCGTCTTCGTCGGGCGCAGCCTGCTTCCGAACGACCGCCGGCGCCGGCTGTTCAGCCTGGCTGCCGGCGCGGCGGCCGGCCTGGGATTTGCCGCGTTTCTCTTCTTTTTCCGGGTTTCAGGGGAATCCTCCCCCGTTTCCGCCGCCCTGCGGGCCGAGGCCATGAAATCCCTGTCCTACTCGTCCTTTTCGGCGTCCGAAACGGAAAAAAGGGACGGCGTCATCGAATTTCGCCAGGATGCCAGTGAACCGGGACTGAATCTCTACAACTCGTATTATCAGCCGGGGGCGATGCTCTTAGACATGGACGGCCATGTCCTTCATCGCTGGCGGCCCGAGGCCGGCGGTTCGAATTGGCATTACGTCCGGCTGCTGCCCGACGGCGATCTTCTGGTCTGCGTCGAGGACGAGATGCTGATGCGGCTGGACTGGTCGTCGCGCGTCCTGTGGAAGACTCCGATGCGGGCCCATCACGACATTGCTGTCGCCGAAAACGGCGATATCTACACCCTGTCCGGCGCCGAGGAGATGGTTGCGTTCTTCGGGCTGCGGGCCCCGATCATCAACGAGTATATCGAGGTCCTGGACGGGACGACCGGAGCGTCCAAAAAGCGCCTCTCGCTTTTCGCGCTCTTCCCCAAGGATTTCTCGTTCTCGGCGTTCGGCCGGGTTCATGCCCAGATCTTCGATTCCCAGGACTATCTCTGGCGCATCCTGACACTTAAGAGAAAAGGCCGGCCTCTGCTCCGCCGCCTGACCGGGTTCGACATCTTCCATGCCAATGCGCTCAAGATCATCGACCGCGCCATTCCCGGGTTGTGCCAAAAGGGCGATCTGCTCCTTTCCCTGCGCTCTCTCGACCGCATCGCCATCGTCGACCCCGTTCGTGGAGTGAACGGAGGCGTGCGCTGGAGCTGGGGGCCGGGTGTCCTGGAGGAGCAGCACGACCCGAGCCTCCTCGACGACGGCCACATTCTCGTTTTCGATAACGGCACCCGGCGGAAATTCTCCCGCATCGTGGAGTTCGATCCGCGGACGCGCTCCGTCGTCTGGGAATACCATGACCTCGGGGCTGTCCCGTTCTACTCGAGCTGGGGGGGCGCCGCCCAGCGGTTCCTCAACGGCAACACCCTGATCACGGAATCCGACGAGGGGAGGGTGTTCGAGGTGACCAAGGGCGGCGAGAGAGTCTGGTCCTATATGAATCCCGACGACGGCCCCGGGGGCAAACGGGCGACCATCTACCGGATGACCCGCATCACCGATCCGTTGACGGTCGCCGCCCTTTTGCGCTTGACCGCGGCACGATAGCATTTTTCCCTGCCCGCCCGCCGGCCCTCCCCGATTCTCCGGGCTTTGCCTGCCCTCCCCGACACTTGGAGGCAGGGTGGAGGAGGGGGCCAACGCCCTTGGCCGGAACTTTTTGTGCTATAATAGAGTCTCCTTATTGAACTCATCGTCCGAGGAGTATTCCCGAATGTGCGGTGTGCTCGGGCTCTGGGCCAACGAAGCGGTCTTCCCCAATCTTTATCAGGGATTGCTGGGTATCCAGCACCGCGGACAGGATTCGGCCGGTATCGTCACATACGACGGCCGGTTCCATACCAAAAAGGGCAACGGACTCGTCCGCGATATCTTCACTGAAGAACACGCCAAGCGCCTGACCGGCAATATCGGAATCGGCCATACCCGCTACCCGACGATCGGCGGCGGCCGGGGCGAGGATGCCCAGCCTTTCCAGCTTAATTCGCCCTTCGGCATCATCATGGCCCACAACGGCAATGTGGTGAATTACCAGGAACTGAAGAAGTCGCTTTTGGAGGAACACCACCGCCTTCTCAATTCCGATAACGACGTGGAGACCATTCTCAATGTCTTCGCCCAGGAGCTCGAAGCGCAGCGGGTCGAAGAACTCCGGCCTGAGCATGTTTTCCAGGCGGTCAAAGGCGTCTATGATCGGGTCGTGGGCAGCTACTCGGTGGTGGCCTACATCGCCGGCCAGGGCATGCTCGCCTTCCGCGACCCGTTCGGGATCAAGCCGCTTGTTTGGGGCCTGCGCCGGGACGGCCTCAAGCCGACCGTGGCCTTCGCCTCGGAGAGCGTCTCGCTCAACATCATGGGCATCGACGAGATCACGGACGTTGANNAAACCCCATTCGCCCTGCCTGTTCGAGTGGGTCTATTTCGCCCGGCCGGACTCGTTCATTGACGAAGCCAACGTTTACCGCGTCCGCGTCGAGCTGGGCAGGCTCCTGGCCGACGAGATCAAGGCCCAGGGGCTGCAGATCGACGTGGTCGTGCCGGTGCCCGATTCGTCCCGCGACGCGGCCATCGAGATCGCCCGCAAACTCAACCTGCCTTATCGCGAAGCCCTGGTCAAGAACCGCTACATCGGCCGGACGTTCATCATGCCCGGCCAGGACGCCCGCCAGAAGAGCATCCGCCTCAAGCTCAATCCCATCGCCGCCGAATTCAAGGACAAGAACGTCCTGCTTGTCGACGACAGCATCGTTCGGGGCACCACTTCGCGGGCCATCGTTCACATGGTCCGGGATTGCGGGGCCAAAGCCGTCTATTTCGCTTCGACTTCGCCGCCGCTGCGTCATCCCTGCGTCTATGGCATCGACATGCAGACCCGGACCGNNTGGAGCATTTTTGCGCCGCCTGTTTCGACGGCGATTATGTCACCGGGGACGTCACCCCGGAAATGCTCCAATCCATCGAGACCGAGCGCCAATCCCTGCGCGAGAGCCAGCTCGATCTGAACTTGACCGGCTGAGTTCGCTTCTCAATCCGGCTTGAATATGATATCTTTAAACCCGTTTTTTGTTGGTGTTTTGCTTTAAATGGGGTGTGCTGGATTGATTGGTAGCTGGGGATATATAATGAAATGAGCCTTTTGCGGATTATGCTGAATGTTGAGATCTGTCCCTTTGGGAAGGAGTGCCTGACATGAACGTCCTCATCACCGGCATCACCGGTTTTGCCGGGAGCCACTTGGCCGAATATATCCTCTCCCACCACCCGGGCGTCCAGGTTCATGGCATCATACGCTGGCGCAGCCGGATGGACAACATCGCCGGCATCCTGGGCCGGGTCGAGCTGCACGAAGCCGATCTCAAGGATATGGTTTCCCTCAAGAAGGTCCTGGCCGCCTGCCGGCCCGAGCGCATCTTCCACCTGGCCGCCCAGAGCTTCGTCCCGACGTCCTGGCGCCTGCCCGCCGAGACGTTCATGATCAATGCCGTCGGCCAGATCAATCTCTTCGAGACCGTCCTCGACCTCAAGCTCGACCCGCGCATTCAGATCGCCGGCTCGAGCGAGGAGTACGGGATGGTCCACCCCGACGAAGTCCCGATGAAGGAAACGAACCCCCTGCGGCCCCTGTCGCCCTATGCCGTGAGCAAGGTCGCCCAAGACCTGCTGGGCTATCAGTATTTCAAGAGCTACGGCCTCAAGGTCATCCGGACGCGCGGCTTCAACCACACCGGCCCCCGCCGCGGCGACGTCTTCGTCACCTCCAATTTCTCCAGGCAGGTGGCCGAGATCGAGAAAGGCAAGCGCGAGCCGGTCATCCACGTCGGCAACCTCGATGCCAAGCGCGACTTCACCGACGTTCGCGACATGGTCCGGGCCTACTGGCTGGCCGCCGAGAAGGGCGAACCGGGCGATGTCTATAACCTCGGGACGGGCACGGCCATCTCCATGCACGAACTGCTGGAAATGCTTTCCGACCTCAGCAAAACGAAATTCCGCATCCAGATCGATCCCGAGCGGCTGCGGCCCTCGGACGTTCAGATCCTCCAGGCCGATGGTTCCAAGTTCCACAAGCTGACGGGATGGACCCCCGCCATCCCCTTCGAAAAAACCCTGTCCGACCTGCTCGACTACTGGAGGGAACGGGTTTGAAGCGGATCCTCATCACCGGCGCCACCGGCTTCGTCGGGCGGCACCTCATCGCCGCCCTCAACGCGGCGGGCGGTGCCCCTGGAGCGGAGATCTTCGGCACCTGCTTCCCCGAGCGCCCCGAAAGCTGCTCGGATCTCTGCGCCTCCGCCCCCAACACGCGGCTTGTCCATCTCGATTTGCGCAACGGCGCTCAGGCTGTCGACGCCGTCCGGGCGGTCAAGCCGGAATGGATTTTCCACCTGGCCGCGCTGTCCCAAGTCCGGCTGTCCTGGCTTTTGCGGCGCGAGGTCTTCGACACCAATCTGCTGGGCACCTACAACCTGTTCGAAGCGGCCCGCCTCCACGCCTCCAAGGCGCGGTTCCTGTTCGTCAGCTCCTCGGACGTCTACGGTTTCCTGACGCCGCACAAAAGGCGCCTGCGTGAGACGGACGGCGGCAGTGTCGTCAGCCCCTACGCCTTCACCAAGAAGAGCGGCGAGCTTCTGAGCGAGTTTTATGCCTTGCGCGAAAAGCTGCCGGTCATCGTCGCCCGCCCCTTCCCCCACACCGGGCCGGGACAGACGCCCGTGTTCGTCTGTTCTGACTGGGCCCGCCAGGTGGCGCTGATCGAGAAGTTCAAACAACATCCGGAAGCGGCGCGAGGAAAGGGAGACCGGGCCGGGGCAAAGCGGACGGACGTGCCGATCATGCGCGTCGGCAATCTCTCCCTGCGGCGCGACTATATGGACGTCCGCGATGTCGTCCGGGCCTACGTGCTGTTGATGAAAAAAGGCCGGCCCGGAGAGATCTACAACGTCAGCTCGGGCCGGGCTCCCAGCCTGGAGTGGATCCTCAAGACGCTGATCGGATTTTCCCGGCGCAAGATCGCTTACGAGATCGATCCGGCCCGGGTGCGCAATGTGGATATCCCGTATCTGGCCGGCGACAACCGCAAGCTCCGCGAGGTTACGGGCTGGACTCCGGCGATCCCGCTGGCCCGCACGCTGGGCGACATGCTCGATTACTGGCGCGCCCGCGTCTGATGCCCATGAAAATCCTGATCACCGGCGGAGCGGGCTATCTCGGATCCCATCTCTGCGGCGAATTGCTGTTCCGCGGCCGGGCGGTCACCGTCGTCGATTCGCTCGTCCACGGCGGGAACGCGCTTCTGGCCTACCGGACGCATCCCGATTTCTCCTTCCGCAAGGCCGATGTCCGCGACCGCGAAACCCTCCGGCCCTTTTTCGACGGCGTCGATGCGGTCGTCCACCTGGCGGCGGTCGTGGGCTATCCGGCCTGCTCCCAAGCCGGCGAGGAATGCTCCTACGCCGTCAATCTGGAAGGGACGAAAAACGTCTTCGAGCTGGCCGAGGAAGCCGGCGCGCGGCGTTTCATCTTCGCCTCGACGTATAGCAACTATGGGACCGCCCCCGACGGCCTGCCCGTAAACGAGGACTCGCCCCTTTCGCCGCAGTCGCTCTATGCCGAGACCAAGATCGCCGCTGAGCGGTACCTTCTCGAGCGCCCGCCCGCCACCGTCTGCGCGCCCGTCATTCTGCGCTTCTCCACCGTCTTCGGCCCTTCGCCGCGGACGCGCTTCGATCTCATCATCAACCAGTTCGTCTGGCAGGCCGTCACGGAAAAGAAGCTCCTCGTCTACCAGAAGGAATACAACCGCTCCTTTGTCCACGTCGACGACATCGGCCGGGCCATCCTGGCCGTCCTCGACGCGCCCGAGGACAACGTGCGCGGCCGGATCTTTAACGTCGGCCGCAACGACGGTAACTTTACCAAGGCCGGGATCGTCGCGCTCATCGCCCGTGAGGTGCCGGACCTTGTCGTCGAATACCGCGACCTGAGCTTCGACGGCGATATGCGCGATGTGCGCGTCTCCTTCGACCGCATCGAGCGGACGCTGGGTTGGAAGGCCCGCGTGACCGTTCCCGAAGGCGTTCGCCAGATGGTCGAGCTGATCCGCTCGGGGATGCTGCGAAACGTCTGAGGACCCGGAGTTGGATTTTTTCCCGATGATCCTTTATGATTCCCGTGCCGGCACGCCGCTGCGGAAGCGTCCGGTCCGAGGTGACCATGATTGAAAGCCTGAAAATCAAGAAGCTCCGCGTCATCCCCGATGAGCGCGGGCGGCTGATGGAAATCATGCGCAGCGACGACGAGATCTTCGAAAATTTCGGCCAGGTCTACATGTCGGCCACGTATCCGGGCGTGGTCAAGGGCTGGCATATGCATTTGAAGCAGGCGGACAATATCTGCTGCGTCCATGGCATGCTGAAGCTGGTCGTCTATGATGGGCGCGAGGGCTCTCCGACCAAGGGCCGGATCG
>PMCY01000369.1 GCA_003154255.1 Candidatus Aminicenantota bacterium
GTGCGGTAGTTGATCGTTTCGGGCTTGGTCACCTCGCCCCACGACCAGCTCTTGATTTTCTCCGGAGAGGCGATGGAGATCCGCACCCAATCGAATTCCAGTTTGGGCTTGCCGCCCAGGGGGGGCTTGAGTTCCATCCTATTCTCCTTTCAGAATCTGGGGCACGTCGATCCCCCAGGGCCGGACCTCGTCCTTCTCCGACTTGCCCAGCTCAATGTTGAGGCAGAGGCTCTGCAGCTCGCGGATGAGGACGTTGACCGATTCGGGCAGGCCCGGGGAAAATTCGAAATCGCCCTTGACGATGGCCTCGTAGATCTTGGCCCGGCCTTCGACGTCATCGGACTTGACGGTCATGAGCTCCTGCAGGGTGTAGGCCGCCCCATAGGCTTCCAGGGCCCAGACCTCCATCTCGCCGAAGCGCTGACCTCCGAACTGGGCTTTGCCGCCCAAGGGCTGCTGGGTGATCAGCGAATACGGCCCGGTCGAGCGGGCGTGAATCTTGTCGTCGACCAGGTGATACAGCTTCATCATGTAGATGTTGCCGACGGTGATTTCCTGGTCCAGCCATTCGCCGGTGATGCCGTCATAGAGAGGCGTCTTGCCCGTCACCGGCAGGCCGGCTTTGACCAGCAGCTCCTTGATCTCGATTTCCGTGGCCCCGTCGAAAACCGGCGTGTCGATCCACAGGCCGAGCTTGTCGGCGGCCCAGCCGGCGTGCGTCTCCAGGATCTGGCCGACGNNTGTAGACCTTGATGGCCTGGATGACGCCGGGGGCCAGCTCGTCGCCCTTCTTGAGGGCTTCGACCTTCTCCTTGAAAATGGCCCGCAGGGCTTCAATCTGGCGCTTGACCTTCTTCTCGATGTCCTTGATCTTCTCGTCCCGGGCCTCTTCGGGTTCGACCTTGATCTTGCCGGAGTCGTCGGACTTGATCTCGTCCAGGATCCGCTCGGACAGCTTCTGGCCCTTGGGCAGGGTCGTTTCGCCGCTCTTGAATTCCTTCTCCAGGACGGCGCTCTTGAGGAGGCCCTTGGACTTGCGCCACCGCTCGGTCTCCAGGATGGAGATCTCGTCCTCCAGGTTCCGCTTCATCCGGGCGATCTCTTCCTTCTCGATGACCTTGGCCCGAACGCCTTTCTCCGAGCCGCGGCGGCTGAAGATGCGGACGTCGATGATCGTGCCTTCGACGCCGGGGGCGCAGTAGAGGGAAGCGTCCTTCACGTCCAGGGCTTTCTCGCCGAAGATGGCCTTGAGCAGCTTCTCCTCGGGGCTGAGCTGGGTCTCGCCTTTGGGGGCGACCTTGCCGACCAGGATATCGCCGGCCTTGACGCTGGCCCCGATGCGGACGATGCCGTTCTCGTCGAGGTTGCGCAGGAGGTTCTCCGGGACGTTNNTCGGGGCCCAGCTTGGTGTCGCGGGCCTCGATGGTCTCCTCGATGATGTGGAGCGAGGTGAAGATGTCCTGCTTGATGAGCTTCTCCGAGACGATGATGGCGTCCTCGAAGTTATAGCCGCGCCAGGGCATGAAACAGCACAGGACGTTGCGTCCCAGGGCCAGCTCCCCGCCGTCGGAGCAGGAGCTGTCGGCCAGGACCTGGCCGCGGACGACGCGGTCGCCGCGGCGGACGCTGGGCCGCTGGGTCAGGCAGGTGTTCTGATTGGTGCGGAGGAACTTGGTCAGGGAGTAGAGATCGGTCAGGACGTCGTGCTCGCGGATGCCCTCGATATCGTCCACCCGGACCAGAATGCGCTCGCCGTCGACAAACTCGACGACTCCCGGCCGTTTGCAGACGATGACGTCGCCGGAGCCCTTGGCCGCCAGAAGCTCGATGCCCGTCCCGATGCGCGGGGCCTCGGGGCGGAGCAGGGGCACGGCCTGGCGTTGCATGTTCGATCCCATCAGGGCCCGGTTGGCATCGTCATGCTCCAGGAACGGCACCAGGGCCGCCGACAGGGAGACGAGCTGCTTGGGCGAAACGTCGATATAGTGGATCTGCTCGCGCGGCAGGAGCTTGAAGTTGCCGGCCTGCCGGGCGCTGATCATATCGTCGACGAAGTTGCCCTTGTCGTCCACCCGGGCGTTGGCCTGGGCGATGTTGTACTTCTCCTCTTCCCAGGCCGTCAGGTAGAAACAGAAGGGCTCCAGGACGGGCATGTGCTTGGCCCCCTTGCGCTTGAGGGAGGCCATTTCCTTGACCACAGTGTCCTTCTCCACGATCTCGTCGATCTTGTAATCGCTGTCGCCGGGATGAAGGATCTTGTAGTAGTCGATGATCCGGCAGGCCTTGACTTCGCGGTAGGGAGTCTCGATGAAGCCGTACTCATTGACCCGGGCGTAGCAGCTCAGGGAGGAGATCAGGCCGATATTCGGGCCTTCCGGCGTCTCCACCGGGCAGATGCGCCCGTAGTGGCTGGCCTGAATGTCGCGGACTTCGAAGCCGGCCCGCTCCCGGCTCAACCCGCNNAGCTGGGAGCTGCCGAAGAACTCCTTGAGGGCGGCGATGACCGGCTTGGAGTTGATGAGGTCCTGGGGCATGGCCGAGGCCAGGTCCGCGGTGATGGTCATCTTCTCTTTGATGGTCCGTTCCATGCGGGTCAGGCCGATGCGGAAAGCGTTCTCGACCAGCTCGCCGACCTGCCGTACGCGGCGGTTGCCCAGGTGGTCGATGTCGTCCACGGACCCTTCGCCCTTGCGCAGCTTGAGCAGGTATTCGATGACGCTGACATAGTCGCGGGGATGCAGGACCTTGTCCTCGAGCGGAGTCTCCAAACCCAGCTTGATGTTGAATTTGAGCCGGCCGATGCGGCTGAAGTTGTATTTCTGGGCATTGAAGAAGAGGTTGTGGAAGAGATTATGGGCGCTCTCCATGGTATGGGGCTCGCCCGGGCGCAGTTTGCGGTAGATCTCGGCCAGGGCCTGGTTGCTGTCCTTGCGCAAGTCCTTCTTCAGGGTGTTGACGATGAGCAGTCCGGCTTCGTCCTCGGTCGGGAAGAAGATCTCGAACGGTTCGCCTTTGCCGACAAGCAGGTCCAGGGCCGTGTCGCCGATCTCTTCGCCGCCCTTGACCTTGCCCTTGATGCCGGACAGGGCGTAGGCGCCCTGGAGGTCCTTGCGGTCGAGGGCCACGCGGACGACGCCGGCGTCCCGCAGCTGCTGCAGGATGTCTTCACTGATCTTCTTGCGCGAACCGATCAGGACGGACCCGGACTTGGGGTGCTTGACGTCTTCGGCCACGGTCTTACCGGCCAGCCCGTCGGACAGGTCCCAGTAGAGCTTGCCTTCCTCGGGGGCCACCCGAAAAACACGGTGGAAGAGCTTGAGGATGTCCTCATCCGAGCTGAATCCCAGGGCCCGCAGGAAGACGGTGGCCAGGAACTTCTTCTTCCGGTCGAGGCGGACGTAGAGATTGTTCTTGAGATCATACTCGAACTCAACCCAGGCGCCCCGGTAAGGGATGATCTTGGCGATAAAGTAGCCCTTGGTTTCGCCCTGGCGGAAGAAGACCCCGGGGGAGCGCTGGAGCTGGCTGACGACGACGCGTTCAATGCCGTTGAAGATGAAGGTTCCCTTCTCGGTCATGAGGGCGATGTCGCCGAAATAAACTTCCTGTTCCTTGATGTGCTTGAGCCGCTTGGTCTTGGTGACGGCGTCCTTTTCCCAGGAAATAAGCCGGACCTTGAGCCGCAGGGGGACGGAGTACGTGTAGCCCTTCTGCAGGCACTCGTTCGGCGTATACTTCATCTTCAGCTGGACGCTGTCCCCGCAATGGTCGCAGAGCGGAATGTTGATCTTTTTGACCGCGGAGCAATAGGGACAGATCTGCTTCTCGGTCAGCACGACGTCGGCCGGCAGCAGGGTGTCGCAGCCGGTGCAGCGGGCCCGGGAGTTTTCCACGCCCTTCAGCCGGCCGCACTTGCACTCCCAGTTCCCGATCGAATAGCTGATGAAATCGAGCTGGGTCGTCTCCTTGAAGTCGGAGATCGGGTAGACGTCCTTGAAGGCGGCCTGCAGGCCGGTGTCCTTGCGCTCCTCGGGCAGGAGCTCCATCTGCAGGAACTCGGCATAGGACTGCCTTTGGATGGCCAGAAGATCCGGCATCGGAAATACCGTCTTGATCTTGGAGAAATCGAGACGCTCGCGGTGGAGATTAAGCGGTTCGCTCATGGGGGACGCTCGCTAATGGGTCCAGCCACCGGATGACAGCATCCGGCAAGCGGACCAGAACACGATCGGGCCCGTGCGCGGACGGGAGCCCTGCCCCCGCGCCACGCACCCAAAAAACATATCGGCCGTCAGAGGACGTCCTTGCCCAAACCTTACTGCAGCTCGACGACGGCGCCGACTTCTTCGAACTTCTTCTTGAGGGCCTCGGCCTCGTCCTTGGGCAGGCCTTCCTTGACCGTCTTGGGGGCGCCGTCGACCAGGTCCTTGGCTTCCTTGAGGCCGAGAGCGGTGACTTCGCGGACGACCTTGATGACGTTGATCTTTTTTTCGCCGGCGCTCTTGAGGACGACCGCGAACTCGGTCTTGACCTCTTCCACCTTGGCTTCGGCGGCGGCGGCGCCGGCGGCGGCCATGGGCATGGCGGCGGCGGCGCTGATGCCGTAGCGGGTCTCGAATTCCTTGATGTAGTCGGCCAGTTCGAGAACCGTCAGGGAATCGAGATGGCTGAAGAATTCTTCTTTCGTCAGTTTAGACACGTGCATCACTCCTTTCCTTAGGCAGGGGTTTCCTTGGATTTTTTATCTTTTAACTGTCCCATCAGCAGGCCCACGTTGAGCAGGGGCGCTTGCAGGGTCCGTAAAAGCTTGATCAGGGGGGAGGCCATCAGGGCGCCGATCTTGCCCAGCTGGGCGTGCCGCGAAACCAGCTTGACGACCTCGTCGAAGCGCTCGGCGCCGAAATAAATGCCCTCGACCAGGCCGCCCTTGAGGGCCATGGCTTTGGTCTGAACGCTGAATTCCTTGACCGCCTTGGCCAGGGCGATCGGATCGGCGGCCGTGTAGGCCACGGCCGTGGGTTTGCGGAAGGCCGGCTTGAGATCGGCCGGGACAACGTCGCCCATGGCCCGCAGGGCCAGGCGGTTCTTGACGACCTTGAGCGAAGCCCCCTGCTTGCGCAGGGTCTTGCGCAGGGCCGTGGCCTGGGCCACGGTCATCTTGGTGTAGTCGAAGAGATAAATGGTCGGGTTGTCCCGGAACAGGGAGTTCAGCTCGTCGATCCGGGTGGTTTTGGTTTCCTTCTTCATCGCGATGCTCCTATTTCTCCAGGACGTCTTCGGCGATCTTGAAGGACGGGCCCATGGTCGTGCTCAAAGACATGCTGCGGATGTATTTGCCCTTGGCCGCGGCCGGACGGGCATGCTGGACGGCTTGGAGGAAGACCCGGACATTGTCGACCAGCTTGGCCTCGTCAAAGGAGGCCTTGCCCACCGTGGAGTGGATGATGCTGGTTTTATCGACGCGAAACTCGACCTTGCCGGCTTTGGTCTCCTCGACCGCCTTCTTGATGTCGAAGGTGACCGTGCCCGATTTGGGGTTGGGCATGAGGCCCTTGGTCCCCAGGATCCGGCCCAGCTTGCCGACCCCGCGCATGATGTCGGGAGTGGCGATGACCACGTCGAAGTCGATCCAACCGCCGGCGATCTTCTCGATCAGCTCGTCGCCGCCGGCAAAGTCGGCCCCGGCCGCCTCGGCCTCCTTGGCCTTTTCGCCGGTGGCCAGGACGCAGATCCTGACCGTCTTGCCGATGCCGTGGGGCAGGACGACCGTGCCGCGGACCATCTGGTCCGACTGCTTGGGGTTGACCCCCAGGCGCATGGCCACGTCGACGGACTCGTCGAACTTGGCGTATTTACCCTGTTTGAGAAGCTTGACCGCTTCTTCGAGGTTGTATTCCGGTTTGGTCCGGAGCTCCCTCGCCTTGACGTACAGTTTGCCTCGTTTAGCCACGGATGATCTCCAGTCCCATGTTCTTGGCGGTCCCTTCGATGATCTTCTTGGCCGCCTCGATGTCATTGGCGTTGAGGTCGGGCATCTTGATCCTGGCGATGTCCTCGATCTGTCTGATCGTCACTTTTCCGACCTTGTCTTTGTTGGGGGCGCCGGACCCCTTGGCGATGCCGGCCGCCTTCTTCAGGAGATAGGAGGCCGGAGCGGTCTTCAGGATGAAGGTGAACTTTTTATCCTTGAAGATGGTGATGACGACGGGCACCACCATGCCTTCCTCCATCTTGCCCGTCCTCTCGTTGAACTCCCGGACGAACTGCATGATATTGACGCCGTGCTGGCCCAACGCGGGGCCGACCGGGGGCGCCGGGCTGGCCTGGCCCGCCGTGATCTGCAGCTTCACACTGGCCACGACTTCCTTGGACATGACTGCCTCCTAAATTTTCTCCACCTGCAAAAATTCCANNCCTCGACGAGGCCGTTGAAGTTGAAAAACGGGCCGTCGATGATGCGGACCGCCTCGCCCTTGTCGAAGCTGTGCTTGGGCTTGGGCTTCTCCGAAGTCGTCTCCATGTGCTCGCGGATCTTGGAGACTTCCTCCTTGCTCAACGGCGACGGCTTTTTGCCCGAGCCGACAAAACCGGTCACTTTGGGCGTCTCGCGGATGATGAGCCAGTTTTCGTCGGTCATCTCCATCTCGACCAGGATGTACCCGGGATAGGACCGTTTCCGGGAAACGGCCTTCTTGCCCATTTTGATCTCGACGACGTCCTCGGTGGGTATGATGATCTCTCCGAGCTGGTCCTGGATGCCCATCTCCAGGGCCCGCTGCTGGATAGACTCCTTGACGAAGGGCTCGAAGCCCGAATAGGTGTGAACGACGTACCAGTTTTTAGCCATCGACGCCCCTTATCCGAGCAAAGCCTTGATCTTGGCCAGTCCCCAGCCGAAGGCAACGTCGCAGAAGAACAGGAAGAAGCCGAAGAAAATGATGGAGGCGATGACGACGATCGTGGTCGACGTGACTTCCTGTCGCGAAGGCCAGGTCACCTTTTTCAGCTCCGCCCTGGCCCCCTTGAGGAAGTTCCAAAAGCGCTTATACCAACGTTCCTTCTGGCTCATGATGACACCTATTCCTTGCTTGATTTTCCCCTGGGGACGTCCCCGTTGGAAATATGGCAGGTGAGGCAGGACTTGAACCCGCAACCTGCGGTTTTGGAGACCGCTGCTCTAGCCAGTTGAGCTACTCACCTGCACCCGGACTCGCGTATCGGCTCCTATTTGACTTCCTTGTGCGCCGTGTGCTTGCGGCAGAACGGGCAGAACTTGTTGAGCTCGAGCCGGTCGGTCGATTTCTTCTTGTTCCGCGTGTTCGAATAGTTCCGGCGCTTGCACACTCCGCAGGCCATGGTGATGATTTCTCTCATATCAAGCTCGCTTCATTTTATCGATTAGGGGGACGCGGTCCCGATTCCGGAGAACCGGAACCATGTTCCCTCTTTCTCTTACTCCAGGATCTCCGTGACGGTG
>PMCY01000101.1:0-13868 GCA_003154255.1 Candidatus Aminicenantota bacterium
CAGACTCTTCATCGTCGGCACCGGCCATGTCTACAAATCGCTGCCGCCGGGGTTCGCCTCCTCCGCGTCCGCGACGCAGATCCCCTCGGCCGGCGCTCTCCTTTCGTCACGGCTCCCGCGAGGCGACGTCTACGCCGTCTTCAGCCACCAGCCCATCGTCAGCAACAACGGCGACATCCCGGGCCGCCTCCGGGGCGGTGTCTTCGACGAAGCGTTCGCCCAGAGCGGCGATCGGCCTGCGGCCTTCGACATCGCCGGCAGTCCTTTCGGCCTGGAGCCCTTCGACGCCCTGCCGGAAGTCAGCTACCATCCGTCCGCAGGAACTTACGCCGACAATTACGACGGCTATGTCTTTCTCGGTCCCTTGGCCGACGAGCCGGCGGACTATCTCCTCTACGAGCTCTATTCCCCCGATTTCGTGAAGGAACTTAGTCGCCGGGCGACTATGGAAAACTCGACGCTCCAGAAATGGTTCGGCGTCGAAGCCGCCACGCCCGAGGCGATCATCGCCCAGGCCAAGAAAGATCACGAGAGTAAGAAGCGCTGGGGAAACCTGCCTCCGCTGAAGACAACGAAATCCGGACGGTAGAGGCGATTCCGAACCGTCCGCCAAAACGATCATCGAAACGCGGTCCCGGAATTCCGTCTGGGCGCAGAACCGCCGATAAAATTAGTTATAGATTATTGCTCGTTCATTGCGTCCCACAGAAAAATAGACTTCACCCCTTATTATCCAGCCGCGTATCCGCGACGGCGGCCTAAGGGACTATGTCAATACGCCGATGCGATGAACTTGGCCACGTCGGCGTGCAGCTTCTCCCGGGCTGTCTTGTCGATGTACATCATGTGCCCGCTCTCGTAATAGGTGAAGCCGACGTTTTTACGNNGGTCATGGCCGAGCGCAGGGCCTCGGCCGGCTGGCCTTCCTGGCCGCGGTCCCAGGGATAGACCATGGCGCTGATCGTGTAGTAGAGGTCGCTCGTCCATTTCAGCTCGCGGCGCATATAGTCCTGGAACATGGCCGAGTACGCGCCTTCGTAGGACGCCTCGCTGGAATCATACTCGACGCGCTCGCCGGCGGCGTCGGCGTCCATCCCCGTGAAACGGGCGTCCAGCCGGCCGACGGTCTGCCGCTTGTCCCGCAGCANNCGGACGATATTCTTGATGATCTGTTGGCGCGCCGCCGCCGGAATTTCGTCGCCCTTTTCCAGTGCCGCGGCGTATTCGCCGTGAGCGAAAGCGCGGGCCTGCTGGGCCAGCTCCTCGATGCTCAGCTTCTGCAAGTCGGCCGGAAGAAGATGATGGAACCAGGCCGCGGCCGCATAGCTGGGCAGGAAAAAGATCGAGCGGTCGTCGGCCCCGAAATTGCCGAAGCCCACCGCCGAGACGAGGACGATGCCGTTCAGATAAATCTGGTGACGCTGCTGGAGGACGTAGGACAGCTCGGCCGAGCGGGTCGTGCCGTAGCTTTCGCCGATGAGGAACTTGGGCGAGGCCCAGCGCTCGTTGCGGGTCAGGAATTGGTAGATGAAGTCCGCGAACCACGTCGCGTCCTGGGTCAGGCCGTAGAACTGGGCCGTCGATTCGCCGGCCGCCGGCCGGCTGTAGCCGGTGGAGACGGCGTCGACGAAGACGAGATCGGCGGCGTCGAGAAAGGAGGAAACGTTGTCGACGATCGAGTACGGAGCGGGCATGCCGTGGCCGTCGTCGGTCAGGACCACGCGCCGCGGCCCCAGCCCCATGTGGGTGAAGAGCGAGGCCGAGCCCGGTCCGCCGTTGTAGACGAAGGCCAGGGGCCGCTTGGAGATGTCTGGAACGCCGTCCTTGGTGTAGGCGACGAAGAAGAAGCTGGCCTTGGGCGTGCCGTCGCCGGCCTTGACGATGTAATTGGCGGCTGTGGCCGTGTAGGGGACGGTCTGCCCGCCGATGCGGACGCTGTGATGCGTGACCGCGGATTTCTCTTCGGACAGCGCCGCCGGACGGGAGGTCGGGGGAGACGCCGGGGCCGCCGCCGGCTGCGCCGTCTGGGCGGAGGGGGCCCGGCCGGGCATCTGGCCGCGCGAGGGCAGTTCGCTTTGGAAGCCCGGCGCCGTCAGGGCCAGCGCCAGGATCGCGAGAATCGTTCCGATCGTCCGCTTTCTCATGAGGGCGTCTCCTTTTGTTATCTTTTCGGACCGCCGCGGCCGCTCAACGCTCCCGGCCGGGATCCGGCCCGAAGCATTTCCACTCCAGGGACATGTCCGGGCTGAGCTTCCGGGTCCCCAGAGCCAGGCGCAGCAGCGCGATGGGCATGTTGTTCCCCTGGATGATCGCGTCATGGAATTTCTTGAGATCCATGGCCCCCGAATCGACCAGCTCTTTGCGCAGTTCCCGCAGCTGCAGGGCGCCCAGGAGATAAGCGGCTTGGTACANNGAATTTCAAGGAGAAGACGATGCGGGCGCAGCGGTGCATGCGCCAGAAGAGCGCTCCGACGCGCTGTTCGGGCGTTGCGTCGAAGCCCATGTCGTAGAGGATCGTCTCCCAGTAGACCGGCCAGCCCTCGGTCCAGAAGGCCGTGCCGCCGAATCCGCGGCCTCCGCCGAAACGGGCGGCCATGTAGCTCTGCATGTTGTGGCCGGGGATCATCTCATGGAACGCGGTGGCGTGGGCGAAACCGGGATTATTGCCCCGCATGCTCTCGATCTTCTGGCGCGTGGTCATCGTGCTTGTTGGGTAAGAGACGCTGATGACGTCCCCGCCGGTGAAGAAGGGATTGTAGCGCTGCTCCTGGGGCGTCATCATGACCATGCGCAGAGTTTCCCGCTCGATCTCGGGGACCGTGATCATGTCGTGGGCTCGAAGATAATCGACGGCCTGAAACATCAGATCGCGGATGAGATCGGGCTGCCGGCCCGGCGCCACGTGGGTCGTCTTGACCTTCTCCAAGGCCGCCATCCAGTCGTCGCCGCAGCCCAGCTCGTTCGAAGCCTTCTTCATTTCGGATTCGCACCAAGCGTACTGCTTCTCGCCCACGGCCANNCTTCGGCCAAGCCGAGCTGGATGGCCTGGCGCCCGATGGGCCGGCCCTTGATGCCGCTGGCATCCGGCTTGGACGCGAGATCCGGCTGGGCCGGCAGGGCGGCGCGGCGGATCTGGACGTCCAGCGCGTTGCGTAGGGAGAGATAATCGATCTGGCCGGGGCGGCTGAGCTTGGCGAAATCGAGCTTCTTCAGGGCGTTGAGCCAACCCTCGTAATAGCGGACGTCGGGCGCGGGCGCGCTCGGGGCCGATCCTCCGCGGCCGCCGCGGAACGTGCCGAGGCGGTATTTCTGGACGATGCCGCGCATCTCGTTGAACGGAGCCGCCAAGAGAGCCGCGAGATCCGGAACTTCGGCGAACTCCGGCTCCGGCGCCGTGGCGCTCTCGACCGCCGGGGCCGGGCCGACCGGTCCGCCGGC
Organism: Candidatus Aminicenantota bacterium; assembly: GCA_003154255.1. Taxonomy (GTDB): domain Bacteria; phylum Acidobacteriota; class Aminicenantia; order Aminicenantales; family UBA4085; genus UBA4085. The sequence continues at coordinate 3,439 of PMCY01000101.1, forward strand.
GGCGGGGATCATCTTGTCGCGGAGAAAGGCCGCGTATTCGGAGAGGCCTTTGTCAATCTCCTTGTAGGGCTGGGCCAGCCACCAAGTGAACAGCGGATCATAATCATTGTAGAAGTTGAACCAGTCGCGGACCATCTTGCGGAGGGAATCGGAGCTCTCGGCGGCCCGGCCGAGGGTGTCCGGCCCGATCGGCAATCCTTCGAGCTTGGCCTTGTCGGCCAAGCCGGCTTCCAGGCGGGCGCGGATCTGGCCGAGCTTGTCGACGGCCGCCGCCATGGTCAGGGCCGCCTTGTCGGGGACCATCGTCTCAAGGAACATGCGGGACTCTTCCAGACCGGCGATCGCCGCGGCGAACGGCAGGAGCGGATTGATCAGGGCCGCGGCCGCGGCGTCGGCGTCGACCTGGGCGAGATCGGTCTGCACCGTCTTTTTGAGAGTCGCGAGATCCTGCGCGGCCGCGGCGCTCAGGCCGTCCTTCTTCAGCGCCTCCAGCGCCGCCGCCCAATCCAGCCCGAACCGCTTGAGCCGGGCGAAACGGTGCGGCGTAGGCGCGTGGTAGAATCGATTGAGGTCGACGCGGTCGGATGCGTAGCGCTGGGCGACAAGGCGCATCTCGCTCGGCCGGGCCTCCAGGAGAGGCTTTAGGTCCTCCGGCGCAACGAGGGGCGCCGCGGGCTGCGCGCTCGGCGCGGCTTGCGGAGCGCGCTGCGGCGCAGCGGCTTGGGCGGATATCCCAGGCAGGGAAATCAGGAGAATGAGCGTCAGTAGGGTGGAGAGCTTTTTCATGAGGAACCTCGATGGGGGATGGGAATTAAGGAACGCCCTAGGCGCGGCTTTTGAGAAGAGAGATTCCCGGGACAGCGGAGGAGAACGGCCGGGAGGAAATTCTGGAAATTCAATTCAACTCTTTAGACTGCGCCGCGAGGGATATTCTTCCCGCCGCTTTCGGGCCCGAAAAATTCCTCCGGCCCTTCGACGGGACGGCCTTGGCCGCCGCCATCGTCGTCGGCTGGTACGGGAATCGACGATCTCCGATGGATTGGAAAACGTTCCTTGGGAATCCGTCCGAGCGAACCGAGTTGCAGATCGAAAAGGCGTTACGCGGTAAAAAAGCGGTTGGCAGAAAATGAAGCGTATCCTTGAATAAAACCGTTGCCTGGCGCTCGTCGCCGCGATTGCGGCTTTCCTGACGGGCGCGGTCAAAACCGGGATCTTCATCGTCCACCTCGTCCGGGGCGCGCGGGAGGGCCAGCCGGCCTCGAGAGGATAAGAATTTGCTTTTCGGCGGCGTCCGCTCAGGCAACTGATTTCGAATCGATTTCCCATCCCGCCTCCACAAACAAGCTTTATTTCCTGCTCGGGGGGATGTCCAGGTCGTAAGGATGACCACGCGGTTCGGCTCGGCGGCTGCCGGCATCGACGGACGAGCCGGAAATCGCTCGGACCTCGGCGCTCGAGAACAATCAGGGAAAATATTCGGCCGGGGAATCGGTGGCCTTGAGACATTCCTGGAAGACCGCCTGAGCCGGCGGGGCTTCTTCGCAATAAATGTCAGCTGCAGATGATCGATAATCCGTTCAACGATGGCATAAGCCGTCAGGAAGCCAGCCACTTTTTAGTAACGGACCATCACCTGTGAGGGACGCCCGGCCTCTCAGACGGTCCCGCCATTCTCGACNNGCCGGTCCCAGCCCCAGGCGAGGCTGGAGGATTCTCACGGTGGCTATGAACGGGACGATGGCCCAGGCGAAGGCGTCGAAGGCCCGGCAAAAGGCATCCAGACGATACCGCCCTTCATATGCGGCGAAGACGCCGACCATGGGAAACATGGTCATGAATCCCCCCAGCACCCGTTTAAGCAGAATCAATCCGAAGATGACGGCGGCCACCGCGGGAAACTTGAGCCACGGGGGCAGGGGAAGGTGGTGGTCCGGCTCGTCCGTCCGCGGCGTCCATCGGCGCATCGCCGCCGCGGCTCCCAGCGAAAGGACGCAGGCAGGCCAGAATGCCAGGTCGCCGGGTGGGATGATCGATTTTAATAAAGCTCCCGTCGAAACATAGCCGATAGCAGATGCCATAATAGACGGGATGATGGGGACTCCGGCACCTTTATGCAGGGCCCGGACGACCAGGGCATAGAGCAGCAGAAGAACAACGGCCGCGACGTTGGAGGCGTCGACCGGGCGGCCCACCGAGAGGGCAGCCAGAGTGAAGGGGATGGGCAGGGCGGTGATAAAAGCCTTCGCGCCCGCCGATCGAACGTAAGCCAGGGACGTCGCCTGGGCGCTGACCAGGAGGACGAGGGCGATGTCCCAGAATCCCAGCGTCATCGCCGGCCCGCGCCGATTTTCGATTTCCGCGGCCGGGGGCTGAACCAGAGCGCTTCGGCGTTTTCCGAGGCCACCAGCCCGCGGACCTTCGGCGGAAGGTCCCGCAGCAGTCCGTTGTAGCGGGCCATGGTCCGGCCGAGATGCTCGAAGTGGCCGCACAGGTCGCTGCCGAGGCAGAAACGGTCGGGATGGCCGAGGATGGCCTCCAGCCAATGCTTCTTGGGCTGGAGGTAGTCGCAGATGACATCGTCGTAGACGATCCAGGAGATGTCCACCCGCAGGTTGGGGAAGCGGTCCAGCATGGACCCCACCATTTCGTGGTATTTCTTGTGGAAGACCCGCCTGGAGATGCCGCAATGGGCCCAGACGAACTGCGTGCGGGGATATTTTTGAAGCATTTCCTCGAGCTCGTCCAGGTGCTCGTATTCGTCATGGATGCTAACCGAAGTGCTGTTCTGATGAAGCAAAACAGGCAGACCGCGTGCGGCGCACAGTTCGTAGATATCGTGGAGGGCCGGGTGATTGACCCGGGCCGTCTCCTCATTGGTCAGATTGGTCAAATCGTCATGGCGGCATAGGATTTCACCAACCCCGCGCCAAAACGGGTATTTCTCCAACATCCGCTCCGCGTCGCGGAAAGCATAGCGATCGGTGGCGTTGAAGCCGCAAAGAAGCGGGGCCAAGCGGGACCGGGAGGGGGCCGGAAGGCGCCGGTAGGCGTCGGCGACGATCTCGTCGGTCAGGTGGAAGTAATAGCAGCGGGAATTATCGTCGAGGTAATAGTGGGGCGGCTTTTTCTCTGAGGCATCCCATTTCTTCTTCAAGGGCAGGCCGAAAACCACGGCTTTGCTGACCCGGCCGGCGTCCATGGCCTGGAGAAGGGTCTGCATGCCGTCGCTATCCTGGATGAAATCGACGAAATGGAGATGAGCGTCGATGACCGGGACGATCGGCTTCGTCTCGGTGTGGGCCGTGATCCGGTCATGGAAGGCGGCATGGTAGCTCATGAAGTCCTCATTTCGCCGTCCATTCGCCGTCGACGAAGCGCATCATCCGGCCGGTCGGATTGGCGTCGCCGATCTCGGACGGCAGGCGATGAGGGCGGACGTGGTCGTAGCCATGGAGCGCGGCGAAGCGCATCATCGCGGCCGGGAACCCGACGGCCGTGAAGCCGGGATGGCCCGTCGCCGGGAACGGCCCTCCATGGACCATGGCCGGGGTTACGGCGACCCCCGTCGGCACCTTGTCGTTGAGAAGCCGGCCGCAGCGCGTCCGCAATATCGGGGCCAGCGCCCGGTAGAGGGCTTCGTCCCCCTCCCCGGAATGACTGAAGACGGAAGCGGTCAGGTTGCCTTCCAGGGCGGCGGCGATCGCTTCATACGGGGCGGCGGGGGAGGCGGCGACGCAAAGTAAGACGGGGCCGAAGGCTTCCTGCTGAAGGTCCAAGGGGCGCTCCAGGAACCGCTCGCCCGAAACGCGGAGCAGAGTATCGGGAAAGCGGAAACCCGGTTCGGCGGGAGCCCTGCCTCCGGTCAGGATATCAGCGCCGGCGAGCGTCATGGCCGCGAGTCCGGATTCGATTCCGGCCAGGACGGAGCGGGCCAGGATAATCTGGACCGGGGCAGCTTCGAAGGCCAGCCGCAGCCGCTCGATGAAGGCCTCGCCGGCCGCTCCTTCCGGAAGGACGAGGAGACCCGGTTTGGTGCAGAACTGCCCGGCGCCCAGGGTGCACGATCCGAACATTTCGGCGGCGATCGCCTCGCCGCGCTCCTGCAGAGCGCCCGGCAACAGGAAAACGGGATTGACGCTGGACATTTCCAGGTACATGGGCCGACCGGCTTTGTCCGCCGCCTCCTTCAGCCGCAGGCCGCCCGACCGGCTTCCGGTGAACGCCGCGGCCCCGACTCCGGGATGGGCCACGAGGGCCAGACCGTCCTCGGGCGCCATGTGGTAGAGAAGCTGAACGGCGGCCGCCGGAAGATCGCTTGACCGGAGGGCGGTGAAGGCGAGGTCGGCGAACAGCCGGGTGGTTCCCGGATGGCAGGGATGGGCCTTGGCGATGACGGGATTGCCCGCGGCCAGGGCCGAAGCGAAATCCGTGCCGGCNNATCGAATTGTAGGCGAAGGGAAAGTTATTGGGGCCGAAGACGACCACCGGCCCCCCCAGGGGGCCGAAAATCGATCGGATATCGGCCTTGGTGTCGATCGTCGCCCGCCGCCAGGACCGGTCTCGGACCGCCGCGGCCGCCTGCCGCAGCTGGAAGACGGTCCGGGGAAGCTCGACGGACCGGAGCCGCGGTTCCACGGCCAGCCCGGTCTCGAGATGGGCCATCCGGACGAGCTCGTCGGCGCGGCCTTCGATGGCGGCCGCATATGTTTCGAGGAAGGCGGCCAAATTCTCGGGAGGCAGGCCGGCCATCGCCGGCGCGGCGGATTTCCCGGCCAGGACCGCATCCTCGACCTCGGCCCTTGAAGAAATCGGGTAGGCGCTCTCGATCGCCTCGCCCGTGGCCGGATTGACGGCTTGGAACGAGCCGGACGCGGCGCGGGCCGGGCGCCAAGCGCCGGCCACCAGAACCGGATGGATCTCCGCGGTCATCGCCAATCCTTCATGGGGCGCCCTCTCAGCCGCCCGAATAGATCGGCGATACGGCGACCTTGTCGCCTTCCGCCAGGAGGGCGTCCGGGGCCACGGCGCAGCCGTTGCGGGTGACGATGCGCGGCCGCTCCGGGGGCAAGCCGATCGAAGCGATCAGGCCTTCGACGGTCGTTCCGGCCGGGACCTCAACGTCTTTTTCGCTGAAGCCCGCCGCATACATCAGCGGGCCGATGATCTTGACCTGGATCTTCACGGCCTCAATCCAGGCGGGCGACGCGGGAGACGGACGCGGCTTCCGCATCCAGGCCGAGGGCTTGCAGGGTGGCCTTGGTCGGAATTCCGCGCCGGTCGTACCCGCGCTGGTCATAGTAGTGCTGGAGCAGAGTGTCGTATTTCTCCAAATCCAGGATCTTTCCCGCGATGGGGCCTTCGGTGTCGGCGTTGGCCGGATCGAACCAAACGCGCGGGGGATAGTCGTCCTCCCGGGTGGCGTTGGGGAACTCGCGCAGGAAATGGAGCTTGATCATGCTGTAGATCCGGTCGGCCGTCTTCCACATGTCGTCCAGCGTCCAGTTCAGGCCCGTCGCCAGGTTGAAATACTTGGGATAGTTTTCGAGCGGCCAGCCGTTCTCGATCCAGGGGAAACGGCAGGAGACGAGGACTTCGAACATCCCGCCGCGGATGCGCTGCAACTCGATGACTTTGGCCGCCTTTTCCGGGCCGTAGGATTCCCGGGTCGTATGCTTGATTTCGAAGGTGATGATCCAGGCTTCCCGGTGGTGAGCGCCGATGGCGGCCACACCGAAGGCCAGGGCCTGCCCGGGAATGAACTTGCAATTGTAGGCCGCCACTTCCAGCCCCTTGACCTGCATGGCGTAATCCTCGGAGCCATGTCCGAAAACCCGGGCCATCCGACGCGAGCCGTCAGCCAGGAGGTTTCCGATCTTTCCTTCGCGGTGAGCGGCCCAGCGCAACAGGATTTTGGCTTGCTCGGCATCGCCGAAGCGGAAATCGCCGTCCGTCGCGCCGTGGTCGATGGCGTCGGCATAAAAGCTGAGCGTGCATCCGGCCGACATGGTGTCCAGCCCGTAATCGTCGCAAAGATAGTTGAGCGAACCGACCTGGGCCAGCTCGAAGATCTCCAGATTGGGACCGAGCAGGGCCACATTCTCATAATCGAGCTCGGACTCGTGCCCTTCCTTGTCGAGGATGGTGATGCCGCAACGCATGGTGCAGGTCGGGCAGCCGTAGGTGGCCACGCGGGCATCGTTGCAGCGTTCCCCGTCGACCTGCCAAGCCAGAGGATGCTGAGTCTTGCGGAAGTTGCGAACGGGGAGCCCGGCCACCTCGTTGCAGAATGGCAGCACTCCCGTCGTGCTCTGGATGGACCAGCCGGTCTGCTTGTCGATCTGCCCGACCTTCTTCAAATCGCCCGTGCCCAGGGCCTTCATGGCCGCCGGATCGGCCTGCGGGATGGTCTTGGTGCCTTTGACCACGATGGCCTTCAGGAGCTTCGAGCCCATGACTGCACCCATGCCGGGCCGGCCGCCGGCCCGGCCTTCGAGGCTGCGGATGACGGCATAGCGGGCCATGTTCTCTCCGCCCTGGCCGATATTGAGGACGCCGACGCCCTTCCCATACTTGGCGTAGATCCAATCGTTGCAGACGTAGGTGCCCTGGCCCCAGACTTCATCGGCCGGAAGGAATTCCACCTTGTCGTCCTCGATATAGAGCAGGGTCGGACGTTCGGCTTTGCCTTCCACGATCAGAGCGTCGTATCCCGCCTTGCGCAGGTGTTCGGCGACCCGCGTACCGATATTACCGTCGCCGTAAAAGCCGGTCAGCGGAGACTTGGCCGCTACGACGGCCTTGCCGGTGTTGGGGGCGGGGATGCCGGCGATGGGTCCGAGGGCCACGATAAGCTTGTTCTCGGGTCCCAGAGGGTCGATGCCGGGCTTGAGCTCGTCGAAAAGAATTTTTACGGCGAACCCGCGTCCGCCGACCCACTTATGGGCGAAATCCTCGGAAAAGCTTTCGTTCTTGAAAGTCTTGGTTGTCAGATTGATGCGCAAAATATGTCCCGTCCAACCATACATGAATGAACTCCTCGGAGATGCAGGATAATCCGAAATAATGCCGACTATCTGATAACATGCGGCCCCGTTTTAGTCAAGGAAAGGAGTCCCCAAGAGGACCTTGATCGGAAAACCGCGCAACATCAAGGATCCGCACCTTTTCCACAAGCTGGCCTTGATCCCGATTCTGGCCTGGATCGGCCTGGGCGGCGACGAGCTTTCTTACTCGTCCTACGGCCCAGAAGAAGCCTTCAAAACACTCGGGTCGCACACCTATCTGGCCCTCTTCCTGGCCCTGGCCACCGCGCTTACCGTCCTGATCATTTCCTGCGGCGCGGCCGTCTTCAGCTTTTTCCCGGCCGACTGGCAGTCCTATAAAATCCCCTTCGACCTATGCNNGTGGTTTCCCATCTCTTCCTTATCGGGTAAGGGACCCTTCCCCATATTTCCCAGATCGGCTCGGTCACGTCAAAATCCGGGCGGATTTCCGGACCGGATTGGCTACCCTGGGGCGGGGGGATGATCCCGCTCTTTCTGAAGGCCTTTTCCATGGGCGGCGGCACGTACACGGGGATCGAAGCCGTTTCTATACGTCGACCTGGCCCGGAGCTTCGGCTTTCCGGCCGATTTCCGCTATGATCTGGGCACGGACATCGTCGAAGGCGTGGCCCGGGAATTCCCTCGCTCGACGGTCTTCGCCGGGCAGTCGGTGTTCCGACAGACGGGCATCATAAGCCGGCTCCTCCACAACGAGACGGCTTTCGTCATCCAGCAGGAGCTGCGGTGGAAGGGAATCAACACGGTCATCCTTCCCATCCGCATTAATATCTGATTGATAGCCGTCCCGAGGGGCCGACGCGGCAGGCCCGGAACAGCCTGGTCGGCTTCTTGACAGGGGGGGGTCTTTGACCCATAATACCCCGGTATTTTTTTAATCTTCCCGCACCATATTCCTGAATCCGGCCGTCGATCGGAGCCGGACACCAAAGCGGGCGGCATCTTTGAGGGAATTCGATGAACAGTGACGATACCTTATCCGATAAAATCAAGCATAAGCTGATCGGCAAGGCCAAAGATATCAAGGATCCTCACCTTTTCCACAAACTGGCCTTGATTCCGATCCTGGCCTGGATCGGGCTGGGGGCGGACGGATTGTCTTCGGCCTCCTACGGACCCGAAGAGGCTTTCCGGACGCTGGGCTCGCATACTTACCTGGCCGTTTTTCTGGCCGTCGCCACGGCCCTGACTGTCTTCATCATCTCCTACGCGTATAGCCGGATCATCGAATATTTTCCTTCAGGCGGCGGCGGCTACATCGTGGCCACGCATACGCTGGGCGAAAAAGCCGGCGTCATTTCGGGAGCGGCCCTGCTCGTGGACTACATGCTGACCATCACCGTCTCCATTGTCTCCTGCGGGGACGCCTTGTTCAGCTTTTTTCCTGCGTCCTGGCATCCGTTCAAGCTCGAATTCGAGGTGGCGGCCATTCTTTTCCTGGTCGTCCTCAATCTGCGCGGCATCCGCGAATCGGTGACCTTTCTGGCCCCCATCTTCATGATCTTCGTAGCCACCCATATTCTGCTCATCGGCTATGGCGTCCTTTCCCACGTCGGCCAGATCGGCGCCGTCACCCACCAGATCCGGGGAGATTTCCGAACGGGGATGGTGACCTTGGGCGGATGGGGGATGTTCTTCCTCTTCCTGCGGGCCTTTTCCATGGGCGGCGGCACGTTCACCGGGATCGAGGCCGTATCCAACGGCCTTCAGATCCTGCGCGAGCCGCGCGTCCAGACCGGCAAGAAGACAATGGTGTATATGGCCACGTCCCTGGCCGTCACGGCCGGGGGCATCATGGTCTGCTATCTTCTGCTCAAGGTCATTCCGGTCCCCGGCCAGACATTGAATGCCGTACTGGCCGGCAAGGTCTTCGGGGGCTGGTCGTTCGGGCATATTCTGGCCCTGATCACCATCTTCTCCGAGGGCGCCCTGCTTCTCGTGGCCGCCCAGACCGGCTTCGTCGACGGGCCCCGGGTCATCGCCAACATGGCCGTCGATTATTGGTTCCCCCATCGGTTCGCCTCCCTGTCCGACCGCTTCACCATCCAGAACGGCGTGATCCTCATGGGTGGGGCGGCCGTCCTCCTGCTCATTTACTCCAAGGGCAACATCACCACCCTGGTGGTCATGTATTCGATCAACGTTTTTCTGACCTTCACTCTTTCGGAAACGGGCATGTCCCGGTTCTTCATCAGGAACCGCAGGACCGAGCCGCATTGGAAAAAGCATCTTCCCGTCCACCTGACCGGCCTGACGGTCTGCGCCACGGTCCTCGTCATCACGACCATAGAAAAATTCCCGGTCGGCGGCTGGCTGACCCTGTTCATCACTTCGATCGTCATCGGCTTATGCTTCCTGACCAAGGCCCATTACAATAAGGTGCGGGGGGGCGTCCGCGAGCTGGATGATCTNNCTGACAACCATCCCGACCAAGGGGCCCGTCAACACCGCTCCCGTCAGCCCCAAATCCACGACCGCCATTCAATTGGTCAACGGATTCAACGGCTTTGGCGTCCACACCTTCCTGACCATCATCCGCAGTTTCAAGAATCTCTATAAAAACTTCATTTTCGTCTCCGTGGGCGAGGTCGATGTGGCTTCCTTCAAGGGGTCGGACGCGGTGGCCTGCCTGGAAGGCGGAACCTGCGACGCACTGCGCAAGTACGTCGACCTAGCCCGGCGCATGGGCTTCACCGCCGACTTCCGCTACGAGCTGGGAACGGATATCGTCCAGACCGCCTCCGCGATCATCGAGCAGGTGAGCCGGGATTTTCCCGACTCGATCGTCTTTGCCGGGTCGGCCGTTTTCCGCCAGCCGACCCTGATCCACCGGCTTTTGCACAACGAAACCGCATTTGCCATTCAGCAACAGCTGCGCTGGAAGGGGATCACCGCGGTCATCCTGCCCATCCGCATCAACATTTGATGCCGGGCTCCGCCACGCCCGCGGCTTGCGCCGCGGTCGGGTGCGGCGGAAATGGATCCCCGGAGAAAACATGGATTTCGACCGCCGTTGACGGAGAGCCCGATATCCGCTATAAACAAGGTGTTTCAAGCGAAAACCATGGGACAGACTCCGGAATTTGAATTCAAGCATATCGCGGTGGAAGGCGTCTTCCATTCGGGGAAGACCCGCCTGGCCTCCCTGCTGGCCCAGCGGTTCGGGGCCAAACCCGTTCTGGACAGGGGTGAGAATCCCTACCTCAGGGATTTTTACGACGAGAAGGATGGGTCGTCTTTCCTGGCCCAGCTCGTCTTCCTGGTCACCCGCTACCATCAGCAGGTCGGGCTGGTCCAGCGCGACCTCTTCGAAGACCGGATCGTCTGCGACTATATTTTCGAAAAAGACAAGATTTACGCCTACCAGAC
>PMCY01000101.1:13930-20131 GCA_003154255.1 Candidatus Aminicenantota bacterium
GAGCTCGATTTGGCCGAGGAGGGCGACCTTCGCGAAATCCTTGATCAACTTGGACAAATGAAACGGACCCCGCTGTTCTTTGTGCCGCAGAGCTATGAGCCGCGGGATTCCAAGAAGCGTTGACAGAACGCGGACGATGGTGGCTTTACCCCAACCCCGCGCCGCAAGGCGGGGTGGGGAGAAAGGAACGCCGATGCCCGAACAACTGTTGGCCCGCATGACCATCCCCAAACTCCAGGCCCGCAAAGCCGCGGGAGAAAAGATCGTCGCCTTGACCGCGTATGATTACCCCACGGCCGAGATTCTCGACCGCCTGGGGGTCGACCTGATCCTGGTCGGCGATTCCGTGGCCATGGTCGTCCTCGGCCGCGACAATACCGTATCGCTCACCGTCGACGAGCTCCTTCATCATCTCAAGCCCGTCGCCCGCGCGGCGCGAAAAGCCCTGGTCATCGCCGATATGCCGTTCCTATCCTTCCGCCTTTCGCCCGAGGACGCCTTGCGCAACGCCGGCCGGTTCATCCAGGAAGGCGGTGCCGGGGGAGTCAAGATCGAAGGCGCCTCGCCGGCCCGCCTGGAGGTCGTCCGCCGCTTTGTCGAAGCGGAAATCCCGGTCCTTGGCCATATCGGGTTGACCCCCCAATCGNNGCGGGAATATCCTGCGACGGGCAGATCCTGGTCTTTCACGATCTGGTCGGCTGTTCGCGCGGCTATCTGCCCAAGTTCGTCCGCAAATATGCGGAAATGGACCTCCTCATCGGCGACGCCGTGGCCGGGTATGGAGACGAAGTCCGGTCCGGGAAGTTTCCCGACGATGGCCATTCCTACCACCTCAAGCCCGAGGCATTGCTTCGCTTCCGGGCCGTGCTGAAGGATCGGCCGGCGCGCCCGGCGAAAACGAAAACTTGAGATGTTGACCATTGCCACCATCGCCGAAATGAAAGACGCCGCGCGGGCCGAGAAATCCGCCGGCCGGACCATCGGTTTTGTCCCGACCATGGGATATCTCCATGAGGGGCATCTCAGCCTGGTCCGGGCCTCCAAAGCGGCGACCGATTCGACCGTCGTCAGCATCTTCGTCAATCCGGCGCAGTTTGGGCCGCAGGAGGATTACGCCCGATATCCGCGGGATTTCGAGCGCGACTCCGCTTTCCTCATCGGGGAGGGGGCGGATATTCTTTTTTTCCCCGAAGCCGCGGAGATGTATCCGCCGGATTTCCGGACGTTCGTCGAAGTCGAAAGGCTGCAGGACAAGCTTTGCGGACGGACCCGGCCGGGCCATTTTCGGGGCGTCTGCACGGTCGTTCTGAAGCTGTTCGAGATCATTCGGCCCGAGAAGGCCTATTTCGGCCAGAAGGACGCCCAACAGGCCCTCATCCTGAAGAAAATGGCCGCCGATTTTAATTTGGACGTTGAGCTCGATGTCCGGCCCATCGTCCGCGAGCCGGATGGCCTGGCCATGAGCTCGCGAAACCAATACCTCAGTCCCGGCGATCGCCGGGCGGCCGTCGTCCTGAACCGGAGCCTGGAGGCGGCGGCCGCGGCCATCCGCGGCGGGGAGCGCCGGCCGGATGTCGTGATCGGCCTCATCCGGGGTCTTCTGGGCCGCGAACCGGCCGCCCGCATTGAATACGTGGAAATCGTGGAGGCCCGGTTGCTCGAGGCCGCTCCGGACGCGGGGCCCGGCCGGCTTATCGCCCTGGCCGTTTATTTCGGGAACACCCGTCTGATCGACAACCTGATCATACCCGCGGAAGGATAGCAGCCATGCGCCGCACCCTGATCAAGTCGAAAATCCAGAATGCCGTTGTTACGGAATCGCAGCTGGAATATGAAGGCAGCCTGGGGATTGACGCCCGGCTCCTGCGGGCCGCCGACATGATCCCCTATGAGAAGGTCCATATCTACAACGTCACCAACGGGGAGCGCTTTTCGACCTATCTGATCGAGGAGGCCGAGGGGTCGGGCAAGGTGGCCATTTACGGGGCCGCAGCCCACAAAGCCGGCCCCGGCGATTCCATTATCATCGTCTCCTTCGGCCTGTTCGAAGGATCGGAAATCCCCGGCTTTCGCCCGAAGATCGTGATCGCCGGCCCCGACAACGGCATCAAGTCGATCCGCTGAGCCCGTCATGGTTCGAGGACGATATTATGATTGCATCGCGGCGCGCAAATGGGCCTCGTCCTCCAGAACGGCTATTAGGTCGTTCATGAAGCGGGCCGCTTCAGCCCCATCGATGATTCGATGGTCGAAGGACAGGCAGAGCGGCAGAGTCGTCCGCACGGCCGGGACACCGCCTACGACACGGACGCGCTCGGCGATGCGCATCGTGGCCAGGATGGCCGCTTCGGGATAATTGATGATCGGCGTCGCCGCCTCGCCGCCCAGCATCCCCACGTTGGTGATGGAGAACGTCCCGCCCTTGAGATCGGCCAGGTCGAGCGTCCGCCCACGGGCCGCCACGGCCAGGGCGGCGATATCGGCGGCGATCTCGAAAACCGTCTTCTGATCGGCGAACTTGACCACCGGCACGATCAACCCGTCGGGCACGTCCACGGCGATGCCGATGTTGTAATACTTGCGCAGGACGATCTCCTCGTCGGCATCCTCGAGCACGGCGTTGAGATAAGGATGTTTTTTGAGCGCGGCGACGACAGCCTTGACGATAAGGGGCAGAAACGTCACTTTGACCCCGCCAACTGGGGCTTCCGCCAGCGCGGTCTTGATCCGGATGAGGACTTCGGCATCGGCTTCATCGAAATGGGTGACGTGGGCGGCGGTGGACACGGATTGGGCCATGTGCCTGGCCGTTGAACGCCGCAGTCCGCGCAAAGGAACCCGCTCGAGTTCGCCATAGAAATCATACTTGGCTTTGACCTTAACCGCCGGAGCCGGGATGCGCGGCTTGTTCTCAGCCTGCCCCCGGCGCAGATCTTCCTCGGTGATCCGTCCCTGCGGCCCGCTGCCGGACAGGCGAGCCAGATCGATCCCCAGATCGGCGGCCAGCTTGCGGATCTTGGGCGTAGCCAGGCCCGCGGAGGAAGCCGGGGGAACGGGGGAGGACGGGGCGGCTCCGGCCGCTCCCGGCGGCGGCGCCGCGGCGGGCGCCTCTTCGATGCTATCGGGAGATTCACCCCGGATGCCGATCGTGACCAGAACGTCGCCGACCTTGATGATGTCTTTCTCCCGGTGATGGAGCTTGAGGACCGTCCCGGAGAACGGCGACGGCATCTCGACGACGGCCTTGTCCGTCTCGATCTCGGCCAGCGTCTGGTCGGCGCGCACATCGTCGCCTTCGGCGACGAGCCAGCGGACGATCTCGCCCTCGGTGATCCCTTCACCCACGTCCGGAAAGCGGAATTGACGGGCCATGTTCAGAACTCCATCAGCCGGCGGATGCCGCGGGCGATCCTCTCGGCGCCGACATAGTAAAGATTCTCGGCTTTGGGAAGAGGGATGGTGATATCCGGACCGCTGACGCGCAGGATAGGCGCCTCCAGCTTGAGGAGCGACTTTTCAGCGATCACCGCGGCCAGCTCCGCGCCCAGGCCGCACTGGCGGGGAGCTTCGTGGACGATCAAGGCCCGGCCGGTCCTTCCGACCGAGGCGAGCACGGCTTCTTCGTCGAATGGGCTGAGCGTCCGTAGATCGAGGATCTCGGCGGATACCCCGGACCCGGCCGCGGATTCCGCCGCTTTCAAAGCCGCCGGAATCATGGCCCCCCAGGCGACGACGGTCAGGTCGTGGCCGTCCCTGATGATGCGGGCCTTGCGCAACGGCAATTCGGTGAGAATCTCGGGCACATCCTCCTTCTCGGCCCGGTAGAGACGGGAGGGCTCGAGGAAAAGGACGGGATCATCGGCCCGAATGGCGGCCAGGAGAAGCCCTTTGGCTTCCGCGGGGGAGGAGGGGACGACGACGGTCAAGCCGGGTATCTGGCAGAAGAGAGCCTCGGTGCTCTCGGAATGATGCTCCAAGGCCTTCAAGCCCGCGCCATAGGGCGCGCGGATCGTCAGCGGCGCCGGGAAGCGGCCTCGGGTACGGTTGCGCAGGCGCGCGGCATGGGAAAGAATCTGATTGAAGGCCGGGTAGATGAAGCCCATAAACTGGATCTCCGCCACCGGCCGCAGGCCCAGGGCGGTCATTCCGATGGCCGCCCCGATGATCCCCGACTCGGCCAACGGCGTGTCGATGACCCGCTCGCCGCCGAATTTACCGTAAAGCCCTTCGGTCACCCTGAAGACACCGCCGTCGACGCCGACATCTTCGCCCAGGACGACGACGCGAGGATCGCGCTCCATTTCCTGTTCCAAGGCCTGGTTGAGGGCTTGGACCATATTGAGCATCATCGGCCGGCCTCCCTGAGGAATTCCTTCAGCTCGGCCAGCTGGCCGGCCAGCCGCGGGGGCAGCTCCTTGAATGTCCAGGCGAAAATCTCCTCGGGCGCTCCCGCGGGCTTGGCCTCGGCCTCAGCCACGGCGGCTTCGACGTCGGCGGACGCCTTTTCCGTGACAACCCGTTCAAACGCCTCATCCCAGACGCCTTTGCCCTTGAGGTAAACCCGGAACCGGGTCAAAGGATCCCGGGACTCCCAGGTCTTGACTTCGGCCTCGTCCCGGTAGCGCGTCGCATCATCCGACGTCGTATGGTGGCCCATCCGGTAAGTCATGGCTTCGACGAACGAAGGGCCTTTTCTCTTTCGGGCGCGTTCCAGGCCTTCACCGACCGCGGCGAGGACGGCCAGGACGTCGTTGCCATCGACTTGGATGCCCGGGATTCCATAGGCCAGGGCTTTCTGGGCGATGGTCGCCGAGGCGGTCTGACGGCTGCGCGGCGTGGAGATGGCCCATTGATTATCATAGCAGACGAAGACGTTGGGAGTGCGGAAGACGCCTGCAAAATTCAGGCCTTCATGGAAATCGCCTTCCGAGGTCGCGCCGTCGCCGCAGGTGGCCAGGACGGCCAGGGACTTCTTCAAGTAGTTCGCGGCCATGCCGGCGCCGGTTGCCTGGGGAATCTGTGCGGCCACGGTGATAGACAGGGGATAGAGGTTGAGCCCGGGCGGGCTGATCAGCCCGGCTTCATTGCCCATCCAGTAATGGAAATAGGAGGCCAGCGGGAATCCGATCGTCAGGTACAGACCCAGGTCGCGGAAGTAGGGAAAGATCCAATCCTCGGCCCGCAGGCCGAAGGCCGCTCCGACTTGACAGGCTTCGTGGCCCTGGCTCGGCGCATAGGTGCCGAGACGGCCCTGGCGCTGCAGCTTGAGGGCCTTCTGATCGGCCGTCCGTGTCAGGACCATCAGGGTGTATATCCGGCGCAGATCGACNNTTATTGGGAGGCCCAGGCTTGGAGCTGTTCGTAGGTCATTTCTCCGCAATGGGCGTCGCGCGCATCGACGTTGATGAAAGCCGGGACGCGCAGCTGACCGCCGCATTTGGGTCCCAGGATGTCCTTGTAGGACCGCATCAGATCGGCGTTCTTCTCGTCGTGCCAGACTTCATGCTTGTCGAAGACAAGGCCGGTTTCCTTTTCCAGCTTTTCGACCAGCGGCATCATGATCCGGCAGTGGGGGCATTCCCGTCCGTGGAACATCAAAAGCTTCGCCATGGTTCACCTCTTTTTAAATAGGCCGCACCAGCATTCGCCTGCGGTGACACCCTTGTAGGTTTCGTGGATGAGGAAATTGCAGGGGCAGCAGATTTTGAGATCTTCCTCGAAGTCCTTGCTGCGCAGTCGGCAAGGACAGTACTTGAGGCCGTGGTTGGCCAGATTATTGAAAACGCCTTCAATGAGAAGGTCGACCCGCTCCCGATCGGGATTGACCTGGAATTCGGCGCCGCGGGCGAAAGCCTCGATCGCGGCTCGGAAGGCCTCCTTGTCGAACTCCGATTCGTCGGTGGACCCGGTCAGGATGGCCTTAGCTTCCCGGGCCGAGATCTCGACGTAGGCGTCCTTGATCCGGCAGGTCGGGCAGACTTCGGGAGGCTTCACCCCCCAGTGGATATCGTTACAGACGAAACAACGCCAGAATCGCTTCTTCAAGGGCNNGATTGTCTGGATATCCGCTTCGGAGAGCTTTTTGGCTCGCAGGGGCATGCGGCTTCCCGCGATGCCCGCCGCTCCGCGCAGCTTCATGAGAATGTAGCTTTTTTCCGGCGTGGCCGAATCGAAGATCTTGAGATCGGGCTTCCCGGAGCT
>PMCY01000101.1:20225-20402 GCA_003154255.1 Candidatus Aminicenantota bacterium
CAACCCGCGCCTGGGCTTGAATTGTGCGCCCGGCGGCGGAGTTCATTCCAGCCGGTAGTTGGGCGCTTCCTTGGTGATCGTCACATCGTGGACGTGGCTCTCCTTGAGGCCGGCCATGCTGATCTTGATAAAGCGGCCCTTCTCCTGCAGATCGGCCAGGGTCCGGCAGCCGGCATA
>PMCY01000346.1 GCA_003154255.1 Candidatus Aminicenantota bacterium
ACCGTGGCGTAGAACTTCTTGTCCGGGCCGTAGCCCTTCACGGCCGCGGCCATCGAAGCGTAGGCCTCGTATTGGGCCGGGAAGTAGGCCGCCCCGAAATCGTAGAGGCCGTCGAAGGCCGACAGGTAGGACAGGTTGTAGGTCCCGGCATAGAAGACGGCGTCCGGATATTTCTTGCGGGTCTCGTCGATGACGATCTTCCAGTCCGCCGGGGCCAGGCCGACGTATTCGGCCAGATAGACGAAAACGGCGGGCTTGGCCTCGATGGGCGAAAGGACGCCCAGGAGGAGGTCGAAATCCGCCTTCGCATCGAGCCGGGCCTGGGCCCGCTCGGCGGCCGTGGCCAGGGGGGTGAAAAGGCCGTCGGGCACGAGCAGGTTCATGTGCGATTCATAGTGGATGTAGATCCTGAAGCCCAGCCGCGGCCCGAGCCGGGCGAAGTTATCCAGCGTCGGCGGGAAGAGCATGTCGTAGTCGAAATCGAACTTGACCCGATTGGTGAACCAGGAGACGCAAAAAGCGTCGATGCCGGCGTCGCGGGCCATCCGGATGTGCTGTTCGTTCACCGCCGGCGACTGGGTGTCGTAGGGGCTTACCGTCGGCGTGTAGGCCGACCATAGGTCGGCGGCCCGGGGGCGAGGCGGCGGAGGCGTGTAGCGCTCCGAAAACCAAGGGAAATAAATGGCCACGACTTCCTTGTCCGGCGCCGCAGGGAATGTCTTGGCCGGGGAGATGTGGACGTCCATGTATTTGCGCAGGCGCGAACGGGCCGGCATGAACGCGTCCGGCTCGATGTAAATGCGCGTCGAGCCCGCCCGCAGGGCCGTGTATTCGCCCTTGGCGTTGAACACGCCTAGCGGGTCCGCGGCGTCTTCGCCCCAGCGGAACATGGCCGCCGGAAGATAGGTGAAATTGAAGGGGATGGGCAGCGACACGGCCAGATTCATTGTGCTGCCCTGGCGCAGATAGACCGGGTCGGGGGAGACACGGACCCGCAACTCGAGCGCATCCTGGCCGGCCCGCATGCCCATCCAGACAACCAGGGGAAGAAAGAACAGGGCCGGAACAGCCGCTCGCCTTTTCCGCATATCCCATATCTTAGCGGCGTCCGTAGCTTCAATCAATGGGGCCTCGGCCGCGCATAAGAACGCGGACAAGTATTGTCCACCGTCCGGCGATGGGATATATTCTGGTCCGCATGACCGGACCCAAGATCGGCACATACCGCTGGCGCATCCTGGCCCTACTGTTCATGGCCACGACCATCAACTATATGGACCGCAGCATCCTTGGGGTGCTCGGCCCGACCCTCCGCGATCATGTCTTCGGCTGGACCAACCAGCAGTATGCGGCCATCAACATCTCCTTCAAGATCGCCTATGCCATCGGCCTCCTGACCATGGGCGCCGTCGTCGACCGCAAGGGGACAAAAAAGGGATATCTCTATTCCATCGGCACGTGGAGCCTGTTCAGCCTGGCCCACGCCCTGGTTACCCGCGGCATGGGCTGGATCGGCTTCGCCGCCGCCCGCTTCGGCCTGGGCATCGGCGAATCGGGCAACTTCCCGGCCTGCATCAAGACCGTGGCCGAATGGTTCCCCAAGCGCGAGCGGGCCCTGGCCACGGGCATCTTCAACGCCGGAACGAACGTCGGGGCCGTCCTGATGCCGCTTTTCATCCCCCTGATCGTCGCCGCCGACGGCCGGCACTGGCAGTACGCGTTCTTCATCACCGCCTTCTTCAGCGCCATCTGGGTCGTCCTGTGGCTCCGCTTCTATCACAAGCCCGAGGTCCATCCGCGCCTGTCGGCCGGGGAGTTGGCCTACATCCAGAGCGACTCGACTCCGGAAACCACCGAGCGCCTGCCCTGGTCCAGGGTCCTACCGGTCCGCGAAACGTGGGCCTTCGCCGTGGCCAAGCTGCCGGACGCGGTCTGGTGGTTCTACTTGTTCTGGGGCGGGTTCTTTCTCAACGCCCAATTCGGGCTGGCTTTGAAAGGACTGGCCCTGCCGCTCGTCGTTATTTATGTGTTCGCGGACGTCGGCAGCGTCGGCGGCGGCTGGTTGTCCTCGGCTTTCATCAAGCGGGGCTGGCCGATCAACAAGGCCCGCAAAACAACGCTCCTCATCTGCGCCGCGGTCATCCTGCCGGTCATCTTCGCCGCTAAAACGGACAACCAATGGGTGGCCGTGGGGCTGATCGCCTTGGCCGCGGCCGGCCACCAGGCCTGGTCGGCCAACGCGTTCACGCTCGTTTCGGACGTCTTTCCCAAGAAGGCCACGGCCTCGGTCGTCGGCATCGGCGGGATGGTCGGGGCGGCGGCCGGGTTGGCCGCCGACCTCGCGCTTGGGAAGATTCTTGATCAAAGCGGACGGAAGGGCTATTTCTACGCCTTTCTCATAGCCGGACTGATCTATCCCACCGCCCTTCTCCTCATCCACCTGATCATGCCCCGCATGACGCCCCTGGGAGAGGATCTNNCGTGGCGCGGATGTCCTCATCGTCCGCTCCGAAACCAGGATCGGCCCGGACCTGCTTGAAGGGAGCCGTGTTCGGTTCGTCGGCACCGCTTCGATCGGCACCGACCATCTCGATCTCGATTATTTGGCGGCGCGATCGATCGCCTTCGCCAACGCGCCCGGATGCAACAGCCATGCAGTCAAGGAATTTATCACCGCCGCCCTGCTCGAAGCCGGCCGCCGCCTCGGCTTCACCCTGCGGGGATCTTCACTCGGCGTCATCGGCGTCGGCGCCGTCGGAAGCAAAGTGGCCCGTGCGGCGGAAGCCCTCGGGCTGAAGGTCCGCCTCAATGATCCGCCCTTGGCCCGGGCGACAGGCGACCCGCGCTACGTTCCACTTGAAGCGCTCATGGATGCCGATATCCTGACGCTTCATGTGCCCCTGACAAGAAACGGCTCCGATCCGACGTTTCATCTCTTCGATAAGGCCCGCTTGGCCCGCTCGCGAGGCGTGCCCATCCTTCTCAATTCTTCGCGCGGCGCCGTGGTCGAAACGGAGGCGCTCCATAAGGCCCTGGCGGAAGGCCGTGTCCGGGCCGCCGTCCTCGATGTTTGGGAAGGCGAACCGGCGATTGACGCTGGGCTTCTTGAACGGGCTCTCCTCGGGACGGCCCACGTGGCGGGTTATTCGCTGGAAGGCAAGATCAGCGCGGTGCGAATGGTTCGCGACGCCCTGGTCCGGCATTTCGGCCTCGATACCGCGGTCCCGCCCGCGCTTGAACCCGGCCCGGCCGATCTGCCGCTCATCATCGTCTCCGACAATGCCGCCCGGGACGAGGACGCCGTCCGGACGGCGGTCGCGACCGCCTACGATATCTCTCTCGACGACGGTCTTTTGCGCGCCTCGCAAGCCGGGCCCGCCGGCGAACGTCCGGCGGCTTTCGCCCGCCTTCGTTCGGGATACCGAGTCCGCCGCGAATTCAGCGCCCGAACCGTAAGCCTTCCGGAGCGCCGCGTGAATGCCGGCGCCGCGCTGGCGGCGCTCGGATTCAAAGTCGTTTTCCGGNNTGCTGACCCTGGGCGAATGCATGGTCCGGCTGAGCCCGCCCGGCCACCAGCGCATCGAATTGACCCCGGTCTTCGAAGCCTATGCCGGCGGAGGAGAATACAACGTTTCATACGCGCTGTCCCGCTACGGGCTGCGCACCGGCTGGGTCTCGCGGCTGGTGGATAACCCCCTGGGTGCCTTCATCCGCAACCACGCCCGGGCCAGCGGCATGGATCTCAGCGAGGTCAAGTGGATTCCCTACGACGGGCTGGGCCGGGACGATCGGATCGGCCTGAACTTCACCGAAGTCGGCATCGGCATCAGGCCCAGCCAGACGATGTACGACCGGGGCCACTCGGCGGCCTCGCACATGATGCCCGCCGATGTTGATTGGGAGCGTCTGTTCCATGTCCGCGGTTCCCGCTGGTTCCACACCGGGGGCATTTTCGCCGCGCTGAGCGATTCTTGCGCGGAGACGGCCCGGAGGGCCATGGCCGCCGCCCGCGCGGCAGAAGCGGTCGTCAGCTACGATCTGAATTTCCGGAGCAAGCTGTGGANNGCGGCTCCTGGAATCGTATCCTCACCTGAAAGCGGTCGGCACGACCTTGCGCGAAGTCGTCTCGGGCGGCGTCAATAATTGGTCGGCGCTATTGGCCCTGGAAGGGACGTTTTATGAATCCCGCCGCTTTGAGGGGCTGGAGGTGGAGGACCGCGTCGGCGGCGGCGACG
>PMCY01000298.1 GCA_003154255.1 Candidatus Aminicenantota bacterium
CCTCGCTGGGGATTTTCGCGTGTTTTTCCCTCGACACCTCGAGCCCTCTACATGATGAGGAGCGTCTTCGGATCGAGCTTGAGCTTGAGCAGACCCGGCGGGGGGAAATCGCGATCCTTGACCACGCGGAGCTCGACGTGATCGCCCTGGGCATGCAGGGTGATCAGCACATCGATGTCGTCCACAACGCTGCGGAGGAGATGGGGCATCCCCGATTCCTCGTAGATCGGCGCGCCGTTCTCCTTGAGCGAGGCGCTGAACCACACTTCCAGGCCGAGCTTCTGGGCGAAGGCCTTGAACTTGGCCAGGTCCTCCCCGGCCGTCCGGGTGAAATCATAGCCGTCGACGATGACGGCGTCGGCGGCGAACTTGCCGAAGGAGACCAGGGCCTCCACGCTGCGCAGGATCTGTTCAGTCCGGGCGCCTTCCTGCTTGAAATTCATGATGACCCGGTTCTTGACGATCTCGTCGTGGACGTCCACCGCCGATTCCAGCCGGCGCTTTTTAGCCAGCTCGGTGAAGATGTCCTCATACCAATTGATGATGTAGTCGACGCGGCTGGAATACGAGACGTGGATGACGGGGCGGCCCTGGAGCAGCTTGTCCGTGGCGATATGGACCAGGCAGGCCGTCTTGCCCACGCCCTTGGGCGAGGCCAGCACGCCGATCTGGCCCTTGCCTAGGCCGCCGTGGATCGCCTGTTCCAGGACCCGCAGGGGGCTGCGCTTGATGAGTTCTTCTTTGACCATCGAACGACTCCTTCTCTTCGCCCTCAGGCGTTTTCTCGGCGCCGCTTTTCCTGGTAGGCGGCGATGAGCTCTTCGGCGACGGAGGCCGGGACGCGGCCGTATTTGAGGAACTCCATGGTGAACTCGGCCTTGCCCTGGGTCAGCGAGCGGAGCTGGCTGGAGTAGCCGAACATTTCGCTCAGCGGGACCTCGGCGTCGACGCGGGTGAAAGCCCCGTCCTCGACCGAGCTGACGATCATGCCCCGCCGCTGGTTGATCGTGGCGAAGACATTGCCGGCGAACTCGACCGGCCCCTCCACCGAGACCTTCATGATCGGCTCCAGGATCTGGGGCTTGGCCTTGCGATAAACTTCGCGGAAGGCCCCTACGGCCGCCGCCTGGAAGGCGTTGTCGGACGAGTCGACCTCGTGGTATTGGCCGTCGTTCAGGACGACGCGGATGCCGATGACCGGAAAGCCGATGAGCTCGCCCTTCCTCATCCCGGCCCGGAAGCCTTTGTCGCAGGAGAGGATGAACTCCCGGGGGATGCGCCCGCCCCGGACCTCGTTGACGAACTCGTAGGGGGATTCGGACTGCGGCTCGAGGTAGCCGATGACCCGGCCGTACTGGCCGGCGCCGCCGGTTTGTTTCTTATGGGTGTAATCGAACTCGATTNNCCCTGAATGATCGTCTCGTGCGATTCGGGATCGACGTGCGTGTGGAAGGTCGGATCCTCTTTGGTGAACCGGTTGAGGGCCTTGGCCACGCGGTCCGAGGCTTTATTGTCGACCGGCTTGATGGACAGGGAGATGACCGGCTCGGGAACGTAGATCGAAGTCATGGCGTAATTGAGCCCCGGCGCGGCGAACGTATCGCCCGAGGCGCAGTCGATGCCGAAGAGGGCGGNNTCTGACCGGAGCGGGTGTTGACGATCTCCGTTCCCTTTTCGATGCGCCCTTGGTAAACGCGGATGTACGTCAGCTGGCCGTAGGGTCCGTCCTCGAG
Source organism: Candidatus Aminicenantota bacterium (assembly GCA_003154255.1). Taxonomy (GTDB): domain Bacteria; phylum Acidobacteriota; class Aminicenantia; order Aminicenantales; family UBA4085; genus UBA4085. Next base: position 1,734 of record PMCY01000298.1, read on the forward strand.
CTTGAAGGCCAGCAGAACGGGCGGGCGGGCCGGATCGGTGGCCAGCGGGACTTGTTTCCCTTCTGCGTCGATATCCAGGGCGTAATTGTCGACCTCGGTGGGGTTGGGCAGATAACGGATTACGCCGTCGAGCAGGGTCTGGACACCCTTGTTCTTGTAGGCCGAGCCGAGGAAGACAGGCGTCAATTCGCGGCGGATCGTGCCGCGGCGGACGGCCGCGTGAACGAGGTCTGCGGTGACGCGTTCCTCGAGGATGGCCTCGGTCAGCTCGTCCGAGAACATCGAGACCGCGTCGAGCAGGGCCTCGCGGCGCGTCCGGGCCTCGGCCAGAAGCTCGGCGGGGATGTCCGCCTCGCGGCGATCCTCTCCGTCGAGGCCCTCGAAATAGACGGCCTTCATCGCCACCAGGTCGACGATCCCCAGGAGCTTGTCCTCCAGGCCGATGGGGAGCTGCATCAGGACGGCGTTATGGCCGAGCTTCTCTTCGAGCTGGTCGCGGACTTTGAGCGGGTTGGCCCCGACGCGGTCGCACTTGTTGATGAAGGCGATGCGGGGGACGTTATAGCGCTTCAGTTGGCGGTCGACGGTGATGGTCTGGGACTGGACGCCGCCGACCGAGCACAGGACGAGGACGGCCCCGTCCAAGACGCGCAAGGAGCGTTCGACTTCGATCGTGAAATCGACATGGCCGGGCGTGTCGATGATGTTGATGGGGTGGCCGTCCCACTCGACGTTCGTCGCGGCCGAGGTGATGGTGATGCCGCGCTCGCGCTCGAGCTCCATACTGTCCATGGTGGCGCCCACGCCGTCCTTGCCCTTAACCTCGTGGATCCGATGGATCTTCTTGCAATAAAAGAGGATCCGTTCGGTCAGCGTGG
>PMCY01000133.1 GCA_003154255.1 Candidatus Aminicenantota bacterium
TGGTCGCGCGCCTGATCGAAATAGATGACCTCCAGGTTGGTGCCCAGGCGGATGAGGCCCCGCAGCGGGATCAATTCGCCCAGCAGCAGACGTATCAGAGTGGTCTTGCCGCAGCCGTTGGGGCCGATGATGCCGACCCGGTCCTGGCGCAGGATCGCGGTCGAAAAATCGCGGATCACCTGTTTCCCGGGATATTGAAAGTCGACGTTTTCCGCAGCGACGACCAGGTCGCCCGAACGCTTTCCCGCCTGCAGGGTCATTTTTACNNGTGCGGCGGGCCTTGACGCCTTGGCGCAGCCAGGCTTCCTCGATCGAAAGCTTCTTGTCAAAAAGCTGGTTTTGGCTCGCTTCCATGGCCAGGCTTTCCTCTTTGCGGGTCAGGAAAGTCGCGTAATCACAGGGCCAGTCCAGCAGTCGGCCGCGGTCGATTTCAATGATGCGGCGGGCCAGTTTTTGCACCAGCAGGCGGTCGTGGGTGACGATGACGATGGTGCCGCCGTAGGATGCCAGAAAGTCCTCCAGCCAGGTGATGGCGTCGATATCCAGGTGATTGGTGGGCTCGTCCAGCATGAGGATATCGGGCCCCGCGACCAGAGCCTGGGCCAGCAGCGTGCGCCGCTTCAATCCGGTGGACAGGGTCGTGAATTCGGCTTCCGCCGGCAGCTGCATCCTGTCGATGACCAGGTCGACTTGGCGGTGGATTTCCCATCCGTTTTCAGCGTCGAGCTGCTGCCCCAGGCGGGCCAGGCGGGCCAGAAGCCGGGGGGCGTCCCCGCGTTGATCTGCCAGAAGGGCGCCGGTGTGATGGTAATCGGCCAGAAGCCGGCCTTTGGCCGCCAGCCCGGAAGTGACGATGTCGATGACCGGACCGCTGATGCCGGCGGGGATCTCCTGGTCCAGGCGGGCGGTGGCGATGCCCTGGCTGCGGGAGACCGTGCCGCCGTCCGGGATGATCTCGCCGTTGATCAGCTTCATCAGCGTGGTCTTGCCGCTGCCGTTGCGCCCCAGCAGGCAGACCCGCTCGTGGCGTTCGATATTCAGGTTGATATGGTCCAGCAGCAGGCCGCCGCCGTAGCCGATGCTGACGTCTTTCACGCTGAGCAGTGCCATCCGATGATCACCTTCAGTGTTCCGACTGCCCGCGTTTGATCTCGAGTCCTGCCGCCGTTTTCAGCCGCGGAAAAAACGCCGATGAAAAATCAGCATCTCCCGGCGATGCCGTCCGGCGAACCGATTATGCCGGGCCGGTTTTATTGCTTGACCAGTTCCACCCGTCGGTTCTTGGCCCGGCCTTCCTCGGAGTCGTTGGGCGCCACGGGAGCGAACTGGCCGCATCCGTAGGATCTCAGCCGGGCCGCGGCAATGCCGTGGTCGCGGACGAGCGCCTGCAGGACGGCTTCGGCCCGCTCCTGGGACAGCTTGACGTTGCCGTCCACGCTGCCCACGTTGTCGGTGTGGCCGACCACATGGATCTTGAGGCTCGGGTCGGCTTTCAGGAGCTTGGCGATCTCCCCGATGGCCTGCGCCGATTCGGGTTTGATGGTGGNNGCCGCCGCGTCCGCCACGATGACCTGGTCCATGGCCTTCTTTTCGACGATCCGCAGCCAGATGATCCCGTTCCCCTTCTCGATCTGGACCCATATTTCCCGACCGTCTTGGACGATCTTTCCGTTGACCCACCATTTCGGCACACTCCCGATGATTGTGCCCCCCACCTTGCGGATGGCGTTCTCGTAGTTGCGGACGATGGCGAGGCCGCTGGGTTCGGCTGCCGCTTGTCCGGTGAACTTGTAAGTGAGGAAAGTGAACTTGCCTTCGACCGGGGTCTTCGGGCCTTTCACCGCCCAGAATTCGTAGACGCCGAAGTCCTCGACCTTGCAGGAGGCGATGCGGTAATCCGGCATGCGCGTGGGAAACAGCGGATGGTCTTTGCACCCGGCGCTGTCCGCCTGCCGGGCGGCGACGCTCGTCGCCAACGAGAGAATCATCGCGCTCATCAGAACGATCCATGCTTTTTTCATGTTGGTTCTCGTTAGGCCTTGCCGACTTCGGGGGACTCCGCCGCTTTCCGGCTTTTGCCGCCTTCCGCTGTTTTGGGAGGGGCGGCTTTCTTTTCCCCCTTTGCCTTTTTTTCCTTGCCCTCCGCGGGGGCTTTCTTGGGCTTCTCGGCTTTGCCGTCTTCCTGTTCTTTCAGGGGCGCCGCCGCCCTTTCCGCCTTTATCTTGACCATTTCTTCCGCTTTCTTTTCGTTGTCGGTGATAAACTTCGTCCGGCTATTCACGGCCTTGATAGCGGCTCGAAATTTTCTCACGAGAGTATCTTTATCGGCCTTGGGAGCTTCGATTCCCCGGCCCGACAGTAAAGACAGCCGATTTTGCAGCTTTTGTTCGAAAAATGCTTTTTGCCCCGTCAGCATCTGCTTCCGCTTTAATCCCATTTCTTTCTCCTCTTCAATCCGGTTCGTTTTATCCGGCAGATGATAGATTATGCAGTGCCTTTTCTTCCCTGCCGGCTGATTATGACCGAGGGTATGTATATCAGGGTTTTGGCCCAAAAGCCATCGTATTTTAGGAGGATCAAGGGGTCCATCAAGAAAAAGGAAATCCTTTTCACGAATAAAACATCTGAAAAAACCTTAGAACCAACTCACGGCTTTGCCGAATACTAGGAATGATCCGCTAAATTATGCTAATAAAGAGAAAGAATATTCAGGAATTATTCAGGTGAATTAAAAGCACGAAAAAATCCGCATGCCCATGGAATTCCAGTGAATAAGGAGAATAATCCCATGAGAAAAGCTCTGCTCAACGGACTGCTCATTTTCGGCCTGATCTTATGCTGCGGATTGTCCGGGGCTCAGGACAAGCCCAACGATCCCGGCCTCCTCACTCTCGACCGGATCTTCGGCTCCCGGGAATTCGCCCCCGAACGCTTCGGCCCGGCCCGCTGGATGCGGGACGATTCTTACACGACCGTGGAACCGAGCCCTTCGGTTTCAGGCGGGCGCGACCTCATCCTTTACCGGCCCGAAACCGGCCGCCGCGAAGTCCTCGTCTCGGCGGCCGCGCTCGTGCCGCCTGGGGCTTCGGGACCGATCGCCATCGAGAATTACGACTGGTCGCCGGATGGAAAAGTCCTCATCATCATGACCAACTCCCGGCGCGTCTGGCGGCAGAACACGCGGGGAGATTTCTGGACCTACGACCTGGCCAGGGCCAAGCTGCGCAGGCTCGGCCCAGGGTTCGAGCCGTCAACCTTGATGTTCGCCAAGCTTTCGCCCGACGGCCGCCTGGCCGCCTATGTGGTGAAGAACAACATCTACGCCGAGGATCTGGCCGGCGGGACGGTCCGCCAGCTGACCTTCGACGGCGAAGAAGACATCATCAACGGGACCTCGGACTGGGTCAACGAGGAGGAGTTCGGCATCCGCGACGGGTTCCGCTGGAGCCCGGACAGCCGGTCCATCGCTTTCTGGCAGTTCGATACCCACGGCGTTCCCGTTTTCACGATGATCAACAATACGGACACGCTCTATCCCGAAACCATCGCCTTCAAACACCCCAAGGCGGGCCAGATGAACGCGGCCGTCCGGGTGGGTGTCGTCACGATCGCCGGCGGTTATCCGGTCTGGATGAAAGCCCCGGGCGATTCCCGCAATTTCTATATCCCGGTCCTGGAATGGGCCGGCAACTCCAAGGAGATCATCTTCCAGCAGTTGAACCGGCTGCAAAACACGAACACGGTCACCCTGGGCGACGCCGTCACGGGCGCCGTCCGGCCGATCTTCGTCGATCAAGACAAGGCCTGGGTCGATCCCATGGAAAATTTTGTTTGGTTGAAAGGAGGCCAAGGCCTGTTCTGGCTGAGCGAGCGCGACGGTTGGCGCCATGCTTATTATGTCTCTCGGGACGGTAAAGAGACAAAGCTTCTGACCCCGGGCGATTACGACGTCATGAGCGTCGACGCCATCGACGAGAAGAACGGCCTGCTCTACGTCACAGCCTCGCCCGAGGACGCCACTAAGCGCTTCGAGTATCGCGTCCGCATGGATGGTGAGGGCAAGCCCGAGCGTCTCGGGCCNNTGGCGGGCGGCGAGGTCGTCCGGCCCCTGGCCGCCAACAAGGAGCTGCGGGCCAAGGTCGAATCCCTGCGTCGGAACCGCGTGGAATACGCGAAGCTGGATATCGGAAACGGGATCCAGGTCGATTCCTGGCGCATCCTTCCGCCCGGATTCGATCCGGCGAAGAAGTATCCGCTTCTCGTTTACGTCTACGGCGAACCGGCCGGACAGACCGTGCAGGACGGTTGGGGCGGGAGCAACTATCTTTGGCATCTCATGCTGGCCCAACAGGGCTACATCGTCGCCAGCTTCGACAATCGCGGCACGCCCGCCCCGCGCGGCCGCGCCTGGAGAAAGAGCGTCTACCGCCAAATCGGCATCCTGGCCTCTGCCGATCAGGCCGCGGCGGTTCGGGCGGCCATCGCCGCCTGGCCTTTCGTCGATGCCGAACGAATCGGGTCCTGGGGCTGGAGTGGAGGCGGACAGATGACCCTCAACGCCATCTTCCGCTATCCGGACCTCTATAAAACCGCCCTGGCCGTGGCCTTCGTCTCCGATCAGAAGCTCTATGATACGATCTACCAGGAACGCTTCATGGGCCTGCCCAAGGACAACGAGGACGGGTACAAGAACCTGAAAGGCAATCTCCTCATCGTCCACGGGACGGGCGACGACAACGTCCATTACCAGAGCTTCGAGATGCTGGCCAATGAGCTCATCGCCAACGGCAAGCCGTTCACGATGATGTCGTATCCGAACCGGACCCACGGCATTTCCGAGGGGCGGGGGACGACCCTGCATCTCTACAATCTTCTGACGTCGTACCTCAAGACCCATATGCCCCCCGGCCCGCACTGAGCGGGGCCGGACGTGCCGACGGATCGATCGAAAGTGATCGCGTATTTTGCCGATCCCGTGGTCATAGAAGATGGCAATAAAAAGCCCGGACATCCGTCTTAGAAGACATGAGCGCTGATATGGAATCTCCGGCCCTGGCCGAGTTCTTTGAAAAAGAACACGGCCGGATGGTCGGCTATGTCCGGCGCTGGCTCAATGAAGCCGTCGGCGAGGAGGCCGAGGACATTGTCCAGGATGTGGCCCTCAACATTTTCGACCGGGGCGACATCACGGCCCCCATCCGCGATCTTTCGGCCTATGTCTATCGGGCTCTGAAAAACCGCATCGTCGATTACCTCCGGCAAAAGAAACCCTTCCTCTCCCTGGATGCCCCCAGAAACGGTGAAGAAACGCCGACCCTGGCTGATATGTTGAGCGACAATTCGGCGGCCCCGCCAAGCGGCTTGGAGCGGAAAGAGCGCCATGACCGTTTGTACCAGGCCATCGACGCCCTCAAACCCGAAGATCGGGCCATTATCATGGCCACGGATTTTGAGGGCTGGACTTTTCAAGAACTGGCCGAAGAATGGGACGTGCCGTTGGGGACGCTATTGGCGCGCAAAGCCCGGGCCTTGAAAAAAATCAGAAGATATCTCGAAGCTTCGGATAATTCTTTTTAGGAGGACACCCACCATGGACGCGGAAAGCACTCATCCGGGCCATACTGTGGCCCGCATTGTCGGCATGACCATCCTCGGGCTCATCGGAGCCGTGATCATCGCCTTCCTGTTCGGATATTTCGTCATGCTGCTTTGGAACTGGCTCTTGCCGCCCCTGCTGCATGCCGGAACGATCAATTATTGGCAGGCCATCGGGATCGTCATCCTGTCCAAGATTCTTTTCGGCGGCTCCGGGGCGGGACATTCTTACCGCGGGCGCCGCGGCTGGAAGAGGGAAGCCCGGCGTTGGGACAATTGGGAATCGGGCCACGGCTGCCGTGGCTGGAGAGGGTCCTGGCGCAGACAGGACGGCGAGGAGAACGACTGGGCGCCCAAAGGATCCCCCCGGAATTGGCGCTACTACGGCCAATACTGGAAAGACGAAGGAAAGGCGGCTTACGAAGCCTGGCTCGACAAGAACGCCAAGGACAAGGACAGGGCGCCCGACAAAGGGCCGGACCAACCCAAAGCTCAATAACGCATTCGGGGGACACAATACTGTGTCCCCGCTTTTTTCATCCCCCGTTGAAATCCTCCTCCGCTTCCCCTATCATGGCTGCTCCGGCGGTCAACCCGCCGAAACCGCCCGGATACGGTTTGTGGAGGATGCCATGTTCGATCGAAGCCATCGTTTGCTCAAGGTTGTTCTTTTCGCCCTGGTCCTGCTTCCTTTCTCGACCGCTCTTCTTGCGGCCCAGACGAAGAACATCGACAGCTGCTCGCTCCTGAACAAAGCCCAGATCCAGGATGTCATCGGCCAGCCGGTCAAGGAAAAGGTCAATACCGGCGCGGGCCGTGCGGCCAACTCCGCGTGCGAATACGTGATCGGGGACTATGGGGTGTTCAGTCTTCTGGTCACATCACCCGTGGCCGCCAATTACGCCGACGTTTTGATCGCCACGATGAAGAAAAGCAACATGAAAACCGTAGACGCACCCGGGATCGGCGACCGGTCGTTTTTCAGCATGCCCGGATACGGCATGATCCAGCTCAACACGGTCTCGAAGTCCGCTTACCTGATCATCACCATGCTTGTCCCCGGCCTCACCGAGGAGGCCCTGAAGCCTCACGCCGAGAAGCTGATGAAGCTGGCCTTGACCAAGCTCTGAAGTCCGGCGCCCCAGCGCTTTTCCTAAATCCGGATCAGCTGAGCGCTGATCGGCCCCGCGGTCCCCGGAGTGCTCCGTCCGGGTTTTCGACTTGAGTTTGCCGAGGGGTTCCTTTATTCTACCCATAATATTGTTATGCGAATGACGTTATCGTATACGTAACGTGATCCGCGCGTCCCGTTGAGCGCGCGGAGCGGCAAGGAGCGAGGATGAGCCGAACCATTCTCCGATCGATCCTGATCTGCGCCGGAGTCGCGGTCCTACTCTCGGCCGGCCCGGCCCGGCCCGAAACGTTTCGGCCGGAAAATTCAAAGTCCCCGAAGCAGGCGGTTCCCGCTTCCGCGCTTGATCCGTTTTCCGGAACGCCCGGGCTTTTTCTCGGAGTGGCTTGGTATCCCGAGCAATGGGACGAGTCCCGCTGGGATCAGGACCTCGGCCTCATGCAGGCGGCCGGCGTCCGGATGGTCCGGATGGCCGAATACGCCTGGAGCCGGATGGAGCCCCGGGAAGGCCGGTTTGATTTCGATTGGTTGCAGCGGGCCGTCGAGATGGCCGGCCGGCACAAGATTTTCGTCGTCCTGGGGACCCCGACCGGGGCGCCGCCGGCCTGGCTGACGCAAAAGTATCCGGACGTGATGCGCGTAGATGAAAACGGACGCCGGGCCATCCCCGGCGGCCGGGAGCATTACAGCTACAGCAGTCCGCGCTACCGTCCGTATGCCCGGCGTATCGCCGAGGAGATGGCCAAGCGATTCGGCCGCCACCCGAACGTCATCGGCTGGCAGGTGGACAACGAGTATGGCTTGAGCATGGTCTCATACGATGAAGACACGCGCGGCCAATTCCAGCGCCGGCTGAAGTCCCGCTTTGATTCCTTGGATTCTCTCAATCGACATTGGTCCACCAATTACTGGAGCCAGACCTACGATGATTGGAACGAGATCCCGTTTCCCCTCGGCTCCAGCGCCAATCCCAGCCTGAAGCTGGAGTGGTACCGCTTCCTCTCCGAGACGAACAGGGATTACACCCGCAACCAGGCTTCGGCGATCCGCGCCCATGCCGATCCCCGCCAGTTCATCACCCATAATTTCTCGGGGGAGGACGTCTTCGACTATTACGTCATCGCGCAGGATTTGACCTTCGCGTCTCTGGATGACTATGTGGGGACTGGACATCTCGATCCGGACCGCAACGGGATGCAGCTCGATCTGGCGCGGGGCTTCAAGCGCCGGAATTTCTGGATTTCGGAAACCTCGCCGGGTTCGGGCTGCTGGCGGCCCGTCAATTCCACGCCCGACCGGGGCGAAGTGCGGGCGCTGGCCTGGGAGACCGTGGGGCACGGCGCTGAGTCCGTCTGCTTCTGGCAATGGCGAAGCGCTCCGGCCGGCCGGGAGCAGTATCACGGCACGCTGGTCGGAGCCGATGGCCGGCCCAGCCCCTTTTATGAAGAGGTGTCCCGGATCGGGGACGAATTCGCCCGGCTGGGGGACTTCTTCCGCGGGACGACCCCCGAGTCCCGGACGGCCCTGCTTCAGGACTACGAGAGCGATTGGGCCATCCAATTCCAGAAACACCATCAGGACTTCGATACGGTCGCCCATTTTCTGAGCTTCTATCGCCCTTTGAGACTTTTGACGCAGGACATCGATATCGTGCATCCGAGCGCCCCGCTGAGCGGGTATCGACTCGTGGTGGCGCCCCATTTGAACATCCTGACCGGGGAGACCGCGAGTCGTCTTTTGGAATATGTCAAAGCCGGCGGACATCTCGTCCTGGGTCCGCGATCGGGGATGAAGGACTCCTATAACGCCCTTCTTCCCGCTCGCCAGCCGGGCGCCCTGCTGGGCCAAGCGCTGGGGGGCGATGTGGTCCAATTCTATGCCCTCGATAAGCCCGTCCCGGTCGGCGGCGCCCTTGGCAGCGGAGAAGCCCGGATCTGGGCCGAGTGGCTGGAAGCGACGGCCCCCGATATGGAGGCGCCGCTCCGCTATGGCGCGAGCAACGGCTGGCTGGACGGAAAGCCCGCCGTCATCAGCCGCCGGGTCGGGGCGGGACGAATCACCTATGTCGGCGCGTATTTGGATGACCGTCTGATGGCTTCGTTATCTTCATGGATGGTGGAGCGGAGCGGGGGCAAGCCTCCCTTCGGGAAAGTGCCGCCGGGAGTGGAAGTCTGCCGCCGTATCGGCGCCGGCAAAGAGATTTTTGTCTTGATCAATCATACGCCGGAAACCAAAACGATATCCCTGCCGCGGCCGATGCGCGATTTGCTGAACAACGCGGCGCGGGGTCTCGTTCTGACGCTCTTTCCTCGTGAGGTGGCGGTATTGAAAGGGCGTTGATCCCCTTGAAAACGAAAAGAACACCGATTCAGGAGCAACCGATGATCCGAAAATTCCGTTTCCCGATTTTCAAGGCAGCGATCGCGCCGGCTGTTTTAATCGCTCTGATGATGTGCGGACCTCTTGTGGCGGCCCTGTCCGCATCTTGGATTGCCCGAAGCGGCGAAGAACTCCGCCGGGAGGGCTGCACGGTCATCATGGTCGGAAAGAACGCTTCGACCGACGGCTCGGTCATGACGACGCACACCTGCGACAACGGGGCCACCGATTGGACCTGGCGCCGGGTGTCCGCCGCCGATCATAAGCCGGGCGAAATGCGCCGCATCCATCATATCAACTGCTGGAACGCCTGGCCCCCGGACCAGGGCCTCAAATGGGATCGCGCTTTCATCGACGGAGACGCCGGCGTCGAAATCCTCCAAGTCCCGCATACCTATGGATATTTCGTCGGCAATTTCGGCTACATGAATGATGTCCAATTATCGATCGGCGAATCGACGATCGGAAGCCGGCCCAAGCTCGAGAATATGACGGCGACGCCCAAGCTGGACATCACGATGTTGACCATCCTAGCCATGGAACGCTGTGCCACCGCCCGCGAGGCCATCCGGTTCATGGGGGAAATCGCCGAGAAATACGGCTACGGATTCACCGACTTCGGCGAAATGCTGGCCGTGGCCGACCCCCGGGAGGTCTGGGTCTTCGAGATCATGCCCGTCGGCCCGTTGTGGACGCCCCAAAGCGGCAAGCCCGGCTGCGTCTGGGCGGCCCAGCGCGTACCCGACGACCACGTCGCCGTCTGCCCCAACGAATCGCGGATCGGCGAAATCGATCTGGGCGACAAAGACCATTTCATGGCCTCGCCCAACGTCATTTCCCTGGCCGTCGAGCAGAAATGGTTCGATCCCAAGAGCGGCCGCCCTTTCAACTGGAGGCGGGCCTACTGGGATCGCGAAGGCAGCGCCGTTTCGACCCGGGGCGGCCGGGCCCGTTTGTGGAGGTTTTTCGACTTGGTGGCCCCCTCGCTCCGGCTCGGACCGGAAACTTCCGATCTGGATTTTCCCCTTACCGTCAAGCCGGAAAAAAAGCTCTCCGTTTATGACGTGATCGGCCTCACCCGGGACAAATGCGAGGGCACGATCTTCGATCCTGCCCGCGGCCTGCAGGGCGGGCCTTTCTCCAATCCGAACTTTCTGCCCTCCGGATTCGAGATCGATGGAAAGTCCTACGGCACGTCCCGCGTCATCAGCGTCAACCGGGCCGAATACGTCACCGTGACCCAGGCCCGCGGCTGGCTCCCCGATCCTATCGGCGGAATCGTCTGGCTGGCCTGGGGCGCCCAGGACACATCCTGTTTCTTCCCTCTCTACACCGGAATCACCGAAATCCCCAAATCCTTTGAAATCGGGGACCATTGGAACGTCGATCGCAAGTCGGCCCGGTGGGCCTTCGATTACGTCGAGACGATGTGCAACATCGCCTACGCGCCGGCCATCGCGGTCGTCCGCGGGGAACAGAAGAAATGGGAGATCCCGCTGATCGAGCGGACGCCGATGATCGATCAGAACGCCCTGATCCTCTATAAAAAGGACCCTGCCGCCGCCAAGTCATTCCTGACGGACTATTGCCTGAGCACCGCCAACGCCGTCATCGACCGTTGGTGGAGACTGGGGGATGAGCTGATGGTCATGTTCAACCACCTCTGGCTCTACGACAGTCGGACTCGAAGCAACAAGCTGCTGGCCTACCCGGATTGGTATTTGCGCCTGATGCTGGAGCACGACAAGCTCAAGCCGAAGGACGAAAAGAAATAAGAAAAAAATCCGGTTCCCCCCTCATTTGTCATTTGACCACGATTTTTTGGGGATCGAAATTGAGCTTGGGGTAATTCATTTTGAAGGATTCCAGGGTCTCGATGATGATCTGGGAGACGGCCAGGTTGCGGAACCACTTCTTGTCGGCCGGGATGATGAACCAAGGGGCACACTCCGTGCCGCACTCCGTCAGGGCGTCCTGGTAGGCTTCCATATATTCCTTCCAGAGCTCCCGCTCCTTGAGGTCCTGGAGGCTCATCTTCCAGTTCTTGGCCGGGTCGGCCATCCGCTCCTGGAGCCGCTTCTTCTGCTCGTTTTTGCTGATGTGCAGGAAAAACTTCAGGATCTTCACGTCGTTCTCCGAAAGAATCCGCTCGAAGCGGTTGATCTGTTTGGGCCGGGCGGACCAGACCTCTTTGGACACCAGATTGTGGACGCGCACGACCAGGATATCCTCATAATGCGAACGGTTGAAGATTCCGATATCCCCTTTGGCGGGCACCGCCTTATGAATTCTCCACAGGAAATCGTGATCCAGCTCCTCGGCGCTGGGCACTTTGAATGACGTCACCTCGCAGCCCTGGGGATTGATCCCGTTCATGACATGACGGATGGTCCCGTCCTTGCCGCTGGCGTCCATGCCCTGGAGCACGATCAGAAGCGCGCGCTTGTTCTCGGCGTGCAGGAGCATTTGCAGCTCCTCCATCTTCAGCCGGTTCTTCTCCACCGCCTTGAGGGCTTCCTGCTCGTCTTTCACTCCGATGGTGTCCGCGGGATCCAGGTCCGAAAGCCTGACCTTGGCGCCCGGCTCGGCGATCAACTTCCTGCTGAGGTTTTTAAGATTCATAGCTTTCTCCCTTGGCGGCAATTTAATGCCGGCCGCATGGCGCTGTCAAATTC
>PMCY01000046.1 GCA_003154255.1 Candidatus Aminicenantota bacterium
CCTGATGAAGGCTGTCGAGAAGTTCGAGTACCGCCGCGGGTACAAGTTCTCCACCAACGCCACATGGTGGATCCGCCAGGCCATCACTCGAGCCATCGCCGATCAGGCCCGCACGATCCGCGTCCCCGTCCATATGATCGAGACCATCAACAAGTTCGTCCGGGTCAGCCGCCTGCTCGTCCAGGAGATCGGCCGCGAGCCGACCAGCGAAGAAATCGCCAGAAAAATGGACCTGCCGGTGGGCAAGGTCCGCAAAATCATCAAGATCGCCCAGCAGCCCATCTCCCTCGAAACNNCCGATCGGAGAGGAGGAGGACAGCCGCCTCGGCGATTTCATCGAAGACAAGGTCATGGTTTCCCCTCCCGACACCGTCATCAATATCAATCTGCGCGAGCAGATCGAGGAGGCCCTCAAAGGCCTGACCGAGCGCGAGGCCAAGGTTCTCAGGATGCGCTTCGGCTTGAGCGACGGGAGCGAGCACACCCTGGAGGAAGTCGGCCAGGTGTTCAAGGTCACCCGCGAGCNNTATGGCTTCTGACGAAGGGGCCGGGCGGGTTCGATTCCCACATCCTCCCGCCAATCCATATAATCCAAGAATATCAGATTTTGGAGGAGGCTCCGAGCCTCGATCTTTTACTTCACAGGTGATACACTTCGTGGGAGCGGGTCAGCCGCGAAACAAGAGGGGAAATGAAAATCTGCGGATCGCGCATCCGACGTTGTCGAGCTCGAACTCAAACATTGGACTTCAAAAGGGTGAATGTTTTTAAGGAGGCTCCCATGTCGCATTCTCGAGAATTCCCGAAACGGCGCGTGCTGGCGGCGGCGGCGTTCGTCGCGCTGATCTCCGCAGGGCTTTTCACCTTTTCCTGGCAATCCGGCCAGAACAAGATTCCGGCCAGACAAAGTGTTCAAAAAGTTATAAAGACCATCTTGAAGGTGGGCAAGCCGATTCCGGACGGAACGGATTGGGTCTCCTCGATGCCGCTCGACGGCCCATCCATCTACAAGTTCTACTGGACAACCAAGGAGACCGGCGCGACCTCGGCGCGCTGGGTGGTGACTTCCGAAATCCCTTACGGCCGACCGGGGGCGAATGTCCTGAAATCGGGGGATCTGACGGAAGTCCCGGCCCCGGATAAGACGAGTCCCTTTAATATCGATTTTCGACCGTTTCTGCCCAAGGAAGGGCCAAAAGCCCCATATGTCGCGAATTATTACGTCACACTCATTCCCCTGGACCTCCAGAAGCGTGAGCTGACGCCGTCTTCGCTCGTGAAGCTCACATACCAAGCGCAGGGTGAGCAGACCATTTTCGGCGATGATATGGGCCAGAACACGGATACTTACGCCCAAGCCATCTTGACTAAGGCCTATAACGAACTCAAGACGAAATTTGAGCTCGGAGACCCATTGGGAAAGATCCAAGCCGGTCCGGGCCTGGCCGCCTATCGGCTTTTCAGCACTCCGGCCGGCAACGCGTCTATCGAGGTCGTCCGGACAATGCCTGATCCGACGATTTACGTTTGTGTTCCCCGCAAATCCCCGGTTTCCGGCTCGGCCATCGCTCACCAGTGGTTCATGTATACCACCGGTCGGCCTTCCGGAAAGATCGTTCCGCACGTCCAGGGGGACCAATATCCGCCTCCCGACGCCACGCCTCCCGTCCTCACCGATACCGGCGCCTGGGCGGCATATTCGTCCTATAACTGCGTCGCCGGCGACGATCCTCCCCACTGGACGCCGATCCTTATCGCCGAAGACGGCACGTCCATCGCCTCCATCCATTCCGAAAACCAGACCTTGGCGATCCAAAGGCCGGCCAGGGCCGCGATCGAAAACGTTCGGATCGCCGTCAAATCCCAGGACCTCACGGACCGGGCGGCGAAGCTATGGCAGCACGTGAAGTTGTGCGGCTATATTGAGGATGCCTCCTGGCCCGGCGGGGATCTCGGAACCGACCATGCCATGGGCTACACGGTCGGGGGCCTGACGCCGTTCGGTCCCATCGGCGAGATCTGCAATCCGGACATCTGGCCGGGAATCGATTGGGATATGGCCGTCATTCCAGACCCGGCCTACAATTACCTCGCATCCGATGTCCGTTCCACCCTGAAAGTCGAAATCGAGCATTTCGCCCTGGGTTCCGAAGAATATTGGCCGAAGACGGGCGAATGGCTTCAGACAATCGGCCGCTGGGTGACGGACAACGGCCACGATTGCTACACGGAAATCCACCCGCCTGAGCTCATGGTGGCCACCCAGCCGTTCGGGGATAATGCGTATCGGGCGCGGGTCACGGCGACCGGCGCCTGGACCGGAGCAGAACTCACGTTCGTCGTCAACCCGCCTCCGCGGCCGTCGGCGTCGGCCCGGCTCAAGTACTGGTCGGGGCGCTTGGACGGATCGCCCGGCTACGATCGCCAGGACAACTGTGAGCTGATCATCGAACCCCGCGGGCCTCAGGATAATCCGAACTACCTGTTCTGCCGGGTGCGCGAAACAGCGACGGCTGATATCACTTTATACAACACGGGCGTTGTAGGCATGACCGGGGATCGCGGTCTGCAATGCGCCGTTATCGCCTCCTGGGATGAAACGATCGCCGGAGTCAGCGGGACGGTGAGGGCCCAAAACGAACCGGCTCGGACCGCGACCGTTTTTTATCGAGGCTTGGAATCTCCGAATGCGGGCTGGCGGCAGGTCGTTACCGACAGCCAGGGCCGTTACTCCGTTCCCGGACTTGCGGTCGGGAAATCCTATTGGTTCCGGCCGGCGGGATCCGGCTGGAACTTCGCCAACGTCCCCGTGAAATATGTCGTCAAGGACAAAGACAATGTCCTGAATTTCACGGCCACCCACGAGGGCTATGCTACGGGCGCATCGGGATCCCTGAAGGCGTATGCGGCCCAAGGCCGGAAATTCGGAGGCCTCCGGGGTGCCGTTCTGAAAAAAGCCGGCACCGCACCGAGCCCGGCCGAAGCCGGCGCTGAAATGATCCAATCCATGCTCATCGCTTATGAGTATGCGAACGGCCTCTACGGCGTTCTCGGAAATGCGCTGGGCTACAAGGAGGGGGGCGTGGAGATCTTCCGGCTGAGGGGGCTGGCGGGATGGGACAATCAGCCCATTCTCGATCCAGCGTCCGCGTATTCGGTCGACGGCAAAACGTCTCCGCCGTCCATTACCGTCAACGGAATCGCCACGATGGGCGTCGCGGGAGCCAAGATCCGGGCACATCTCCTGCTCGGAAATCCCACGGTGGGATACCATACCGTCCAGACGATTGAGGGCCGGACCGGGTACAATGGCGTCGCCGGACTTCATTTTTCGGCCGGCAGCCACGTCGAAGAAGCGATGGTCACCGTGGAGGTCCTGGAGAACCCTTACAATCCATGGTTCTTGCCAAAGATCACGGGCAGCTCGCATCTTTTCATGCCGGCCAAGGACGGAGCCGACCTCCGGGCGGGCGGATCCAAACCCTACGCGTTCAAGCTGACGGCCCTGGAACCTAATATTGCCGATGCGACCAAGGCCCTTGGAGCCGAGGGCCAGGATTTTTTCAACGAGCTCAAGACAATGGAAAAAGTGAGTGCCCAGATCTTCAAACAGGCCGCCAAGGAAAAGCGGATCCCGCGGTTCATGAAACCGTCGCCGAAGGTCTTCAAAGAGGTTAAAAAGTAGCGAAGGGCGGCCGGGTTTTGGGTAAGGAGCTTCGCCTGCCCTTAAACAAATTCGGCAAGATCATGGGGACGCCCACGTCCTGAAATGAGCCCGGGACGGGAGGGCATGGATTGATCGGCCGCTAATCCCTGAAACCACGGCCCAGCTGGAAAGCCTGGTCCAGCCAGCCGCGCCGCTCGTCGACGCTGGAGACGTCGGCCCCGTAGAAGTAAACGTGATCGACTTTCTTCACGCCGGGGAATCGGAGCCCCCAATTGTCGGTGATGCTGGCCATCGCCTTCCCGAACTCGCCCTGATAGGTCTCTTCCTTGAAATGGGTCGTGTTGATGATGAGGGCTTTCTCATGGCGCAGGAGGGGCACGCGGCCGGCCGACTCTCCCCGCCAGCCTTCGGGCGTCAGGCTGTAAGCGAAGCCGGGGGCGAAGGTCCGCTCGAACCAGCCCTTGAGGATCGCCGGGAAGCCCATCCAATAGAGCGGGGAGATGAACGCCAGCCCCTGGGCACGGGCCAGACTCTTCTGTTGGGCGACGACGTCCTTGGGCATCTGCTTCTTGATGATCCTCACCAGCTCGAGCGGGCTTTTGCCTTTCAGCAAAAGCTTGGCCCCAAGCCTCTTAACCGGGCCGCCGCAGAAGTCCATGATGCTTTTCATCAGGTCCATCTGCTCCAGCATATCGAGCGGCATGCTCTCATCGATATAGCTGGCGAAGTCCTTGGTCGTGAAGACCGGGTCGAACTTCATCGCATAAAGGTCGACGATTTCGTGGGTATGCCCGGCCGCTTTGAGCCCGGCGTCGAACTGCCGCAGAATGGCGTGACAAAACGATTTGGGGTTCGGATGGGCGATGACGGTCATGACGTGCATGGGCGGATCGGCGATTCCGTTGTCTTTCGTGATCGTGTTCATTTCAATTTCTCCGCCTGGTACATCTTCCAGCCGGGCCACCAGGTCGCGTGCCACCG
>PMCY01000191.1 GCA_003154255.1 Candidatus Aminicenantota bacterium
CGAAGGTTGGCCGCGACCAGCTCCTTCTTGGCCTGATCGCTGATCTTCTTGCCTGTCGTGATCGAGCGGATGGTCTTGCGCAGGTTCTGGGAGTCGAGGCCGACGTCCTTCTGGACGGTCCGGATCTGGCGGGCCATCTCGCGGATCTTGTCGGTCAGGTCCTCGCCGTCCTTTTTCTTTTTGGACTTGGCCTGCAGGAGCTCCATCTCCTCCTTTTTTTCTTCGAGCTGGTTGACGACATGAAGCCGGCTCCGCAGGATTTCGATGATCTTTTCCTTTTGGGACGAACGCAGGTTGAGGTCGCGGATGAGACTGGACATCTGGACGATGATCCGGCTGCGGGTGAAGGCGTTTTTGCGGGTGTTGGCGATCTTGTCCAGCTTGTGGCTGAAGTCCTTGATCCGCTTGATTTTGCCCAGGATCAGTTTCCGCTTCTCTTCCAGCTTGCCCTCGGCGATGTCGTCCTCGGAGACGTCGAACATCTCCTGGATGACCAAGGCGTCGTTCTTGATGCGCTCCTCGAGGGTCAGGACCTCGTTCAGAACGAGGCGGGTCTTGCTCAGGGCCTTGACGATGGATTTTTCGCCGCGCTCGATCTCCCGGGCGAT
The DNA here is from genome assembly GCA_003154255.1 of Candidatus Aminicenantota bacterium. Classification (GTDB taxonomy): domain Bacteria; phylum Acidobacteriota; class Aminicenantia; order Aminicenantales; family UBA4085; genus UBA4085. The sequence goes on from PMCY01000191.1 coordinate 609, forward strand.
GGCGATCTCACCCTCCCGGGTCAGCAAAGATATGTTGCCCATCTCGCGGAGGTAGAGTTTGACCGGGTCGGTCGTCCGCTCCAGCCCTTGCGTCGTCAGCAGCTCGTTCTTGCGCCGCCGGGGCAGGACTTCGCGCTGCTTCTGGTCGAGGATCTTGATCCCGTACCCGTCGATCGAGCTGAGGAACTCGTCGAAATTTCCCTCATGCTCCGGCTCGTCCTGGAAGGTCTTGTCTATGTCCTCGAACAGCAGATAGCCCTGTTTGCGGCCCTTGGAGATGAGCTCCGAGATCTCATCCTTCGGAATTTTAGGGTTGGCTGGCACTCGGCACTCCTCGCGGCGTTCGTCCGTCCCCATGGGGAAATACGCCGCTTTTCATCGTTTGGTTGCTCATGGGTTCCGAAGGGCCAGGATCTGCCGCAGCAGGTCCTGCTTTTCCTTCAACAGGACGGCCATCGTCCCTAGCCCGTCCTCCTTGTCCTGGCGGGCGATCTGCGTTTGGAGTTCCTTCAGTTCGTTCTCCTTGGCCTTCGTTTTTAGAGCGCAGATGCAATCCCGGGCCTCTTCCAGAGTGGCCGGGCGGCCTTTGGCAAGAAGGGCCTGGGAAAGGCGGCGGGAAACAACGGGGCCGATCTCTCTTTGCAGGTCTTGGAAGATGAGGTCCTTTTCCTTTCGGAACAGGCCTAATATTATCTTAAAAACGGGCTCGCTATTCAAGCCCCGGATGTCGGCGTCGCCCAATTCGGCCAGGATGGATGCCCGGAGCTCCTGATTTTCGAACAGGATCTGGAGGAGCCGGCGCTCGGCCGGGTTGAATTCGCCGCCCGGATCGTCGACCGTCTCCGCCGGGCGCGGCTGGGACAGCCGCCGCAGAATGTTTTCGTCGATCCCTAGAGTTTCCGCCGCATCCCGCAGGTATTCGCTGCGGATAACGGCGTCGGGGATGTTCTCCAGGATGGGCATGAGGCCCTGAAGGACGCGGGCTTTGACCTCCGGGACGGCCAAGCGCTGGCCCCGGGTGGCGTGGTCGAGAAGGAAGCGGATGCCCCTGCCGGCCTTTTCCTTCAGCGTTCCGTAGGATGCGACCCCGTACTTCTTGATATACCCGTCGGGATCGAGGTCCTCCGGCAGAACCAGAACCGTGGTCTCCAGGCCTTTTTCGAAACACATGGGGAGGGCCCGGTAGGCGGCCGTCCGCCCGGCCGCGTCGCCGTCGTAGTTAATGACGATCTTCGGGGCGAAGCGGGCCGCCAGTCCGAGCTGGCTGGGCGTGAGAGCGGTGCCCAGGGAGGCCACGACGTTCTTGATCCCGGCCTGGTAAAGGGCCAGGTAATCGGTGTATCCCTCGACAAGGATGACCTCGCCCGCCTTGCGGATGGCATCCTTGCTCAGGTTGAGTCCGTAAAGCAGGTGTCCTTTCGTGTACAGCGGGGTATCCGGCGAATTCAGGTATTTTGGTTCGACGTCGAAGAGCGTCCGGCCGCCGAACCCGACGATCTTGCCGGTCAGGGCGAAGATGGGAAAGATGACCCGTCCCCGGAACCGGTCGTAGACTTCGCCTTTTCTTTTGCCGGGGACGGACAGCCCGGCCTTCTCCAGAAGTTCGGCCGAAACGCCCTGGCTCCGGAAAAAAGAGGAAAGCGAATCCCAGGAATTGAGGGCATAGCCGATCTTGAATTCGCGGATCGTCTCTTCCTGGACGGCCCGTTTTTTCAAATATTCCTGGGCCTTTTTTCCCTCCGCCGTGGACTGCAGATTTTTTTGGAAAAAGGCCAGGGTCCGCTCATTGAGCTTGAGGACCTGCTCCTCTAGCTTCAGGGCTTGGGGCGTGAGGCGGCGTTGTTCGGGCAGAGGGATGCGGTAGCGCTCGGCCAGGAATTTCAAGGCTTCGGGGAAGCTGAGGTTCTCTTTTTCCATGACCAGCGAGAAGACATCGCCGCCGACGCCGCAACCGAAGCAGTGGTAGAGCTGCTTATCGGCGTCGACCGTGAAAGAAGGCGTTTTTTCCGAATGGAACGGACAGAGCCCGACGTGTTTGCGGCCGCGCGCGCGCAAGGCGGTATACTGGGAGGCGATTTCGATGATATTCGCCGCTTGGCGAACTTGTTCGACTATTTCCATTGAGGGTTCGGCCGGCAAAGTTTGAGACAATATAGGGTCCGGAGCGTCAATTGTCAAGGACGGGTTCGCGGGCGGAGGGCCAAACCCGCGCATTCCCCCTGCGAGGGAATGCGCTCCGCTCCTCTCTCGCTCTTCCCGCCGCTCCGCGGCGGGAAACCATGCCCGCTCGTTCGTCGACGGGTTTGGCCCTCCATCCCGCTCGCCCGAAGATCTAAGCCTGTAACATTTATAATCCGGTGGCCACGAAAAAGGTCGGCGGGTGATTTCCTGCCAACGTGCCGTTTGCGCCAGTTGGATTGTCAGGCGATTTGGGTAACCCGGGTCAAAACGCGCGGATTTTCTCCCAAATACCCCGAACCCGGCGTTCCCGCTAATTTCTATAAATGATTTATTAGGCTGGCGAGATAGGCCGCGCCGAAGCCGTTGTCGATATTGACGACTCCCACGCCGCCGGGGCAGGAATTGAGCATGGCCAGCAGGGCGGCCACGCCCTTGAAGCTGGCCCCGTATCCGACGCTTGTGGGGACGGCGATGACGGGAACGGAGAACAGGCCGGCCACGACGCTGGGCAGGGCGCCTTCCATTCCGGCGCAAGTGATGATCACCCGGGCGTCCTTGACCCGGTCGTATTCGCCCAGGATCCGGTGCAGGCCGGCCACCCCGACATCATAGGCCCGCTCGACGTCGTTTCCCAGCATCTCCGCGGTGACGAAGGATTCTTCGGCCACCGGCATATCGGACGTGCCGGCGGTCAGGATGAAGATCTTGCCCTGGCCGGGAGCGGCCGGCCTTTTCTTGAGAAAGGCGATCTTGCCGGATTTATTGTATTGCGTCCCCGGCACGGCCTTGCGGAGCTTGGCGTAAGTCCCCGCCTCGATGCGGGTCACCAGCAGGCTGCTGCCTTTATTGACGATGGCCCGGGCGATCTTGATGATCTGATCGTCGGTCTTGCCCAGCCCGTAAATGACTTCGGGAAAGCCCTTGCGAAGCTCTCGGTGGTGATCGATCTTGGCGAAATCGAGGTCCTGATAGGGATAGTCCTGGAGAAGCTTCATGGCCTCGTGCGGCCTCAGAACGCCGGAATGGACGCGTTTCAGGATGTCTTCGATCTGGGATTTCATGGCCGAATTCTAACAGAAATCGTCCGGGGGTCCAATCCGCTCGGCTGACCCGGCCGGAACGTGTTATGATAAGAAGCTGATGCGCACCCAAAAAACTCTCGCCCGTGCCGTGGAACTTGAAGGCCTCGGAGTCCACTCCGGGCGGCCCGTCCGGATGGCGCTTCTCCCTTCCCCGGGCGGGGAGCTCGTCTTCCGCCGGACCGACCTGGGCGGCGCGGAGATGGGACTTCACCCCGATCGCGTCGAATCCCGCAATTCGACGACTCTGGTGGGAGAGCGTTTCAAGGTCCAGACCGTCGAGCACCTCTTGGCCGCCCTCTATGCCTATGGCGTCGACAGCCTCGTTATCGCCCTTGACGCCGATGAAGTCCCCATCATGGACGGCAGCGCGCTTCCGTTCGTCCGGGCGTTGGAGCGGGCCGGTCTGGCCGAGCTTCCGACCCATCGCCAGGTTCTCAGGATAAAGCGGACCTTCCAGCTGGATGAAAAGGACGCCTGGGTGCGGCTGGAACCGGCTCCGGACGGGGCGGGGCTTTTCCTCGAATACACCATCGTCTATGGCCATCCCGGCATCGGGACGCAGCGCCGTAGCCTGTCCCTGGCGCCGGTTTCGTTTGCCGAAGAGGTCGCCCCCGCCCGCACGTTCGGTTTTCTCAAGGACGTCGAGCTCTACCATAAGCAGGGCTTGGCCTTGGGTGCTTCCTATGACAACACCGTCGTCTTTGACGAGACGGCCGTCGTTAATCCGCCTCTCCGTTTCCCGGATGAATTCGTCCGCCATAAGCTGCTCGATATCACGGGGGACTTGGCTCTTCTCGGGCGCCCTCTGGCGGCCAAGGTCACCGCATACAAAGCCGGCCATCGGCTTCATCTCGAAATTGTCCGTTTTTTGCTGGCCCATCCGGAATATTGGACCGAGGATTAGGGGGCAGGTCTCAACATTCAATAAGATCTCAAAACGCATTCATAATAATGAAAATCCGCGACCGGCCGGGGGGCCGGCGCAGGTGTCGATCGTCTCGAAATGTTGAATGTTGGGACCCGACCCCTTCTTGAGAAGTTGAGCTGACCCCCTGTCTTGGGGTAATATATCATCCATCCTGATCTTGATTCCGGGAGAAAAACCTTGAAAGACGAACGGACGAAGAAAGACGAATATCAGAAAGCGCTCTCGGCCTACACCGAGGCCATGAAGGAATTCCACAAAGGCCGGTTCGAGAAGGCCGCCGATCACCTCCGCACGGTCATAGAAAAGCATTCTTCCGAGCGGGAATTCGCCGACCGGGCCAAGATGTACCTCAGCGTTTGCGAAGCCCGTGTCTCGGAGACGCGCGAAGCCCCGGCGCCCAAGACCTACGAGGACTTCTGCCATTTCAGCGTCTATCAGATGAACCTCGGTCATTATGACGAGGCCCAGAAATGGCTGGAAAAAGCCCTCAAACTAAAACCCGAGGAGGCCGTCGCCCATTACCTGATGGCCGCGGTCCTGGCCCGGACCGAGAAGCCCGAAGAAGCTTTCGAAGCCCTCAAGAAAGCCATCCAAATCGATAAATTCTACAAACTCCTCTCCCAGAACGAAGCCGATTTTGAGCCGCTCTGGGAGGACAAAAAATTCAGGCTGCTGACCCGATTGACATGAGCCGGCGGTTGGTCGTCCTCATCGCGGCCGCGAACGGGGGGACGCAGTTCGGGTCGGCGTCACATAAGTTCCTTCATCCCCTGTTGGGCAAATCCCTGCTCCAGCGGGCCATCGAGACCGCCCGCGGCATCTCGCCGAAACGGATCATTGTGGCTGGCGGCGACGATTCGGACCCTATTAACGATGCGGCCCGCGGCGCCGGCGCGGAATTCATCGCTTGGGGCGGACCGCGGAAGGCCGCTTCCGGCTTGGCCGCCGTCCGCGCCGCGCTGTCCGGGGAAGAATCAGGAGATTTGCTCATCCTGCCGGCCGACCGACCCCTTCTACGGCCGGAGACGTTGCGCGAATTGCTGACCTACCATCGCCGCCGGCGATCCGATCTGACCGTCATGAGCGCCGCCGTCTCCGATCCGCGCGGCTGCGGCCGGGTCAAGCGCGGGCCGGACGGCGCGATCCGCATCGTCCCCGACGGCGAAGCCGGACCGGCCGAACTGACGATCCCCGAGATCGAGGCTTCCGTCTATGCCGTACGCATCGGCGGACCCTTATTCAACCTGGCCTCGCTGCGGATCCGCGGGACGGGCGGCCGATTTGACGCAGCCGCGTTTTTCGTCCCCGTTTTTCGAGCGGGGGGCCGGGTCGAAGCGTTCATGACACCTTCTCCGGACGATATCCTCCGCGTGGACACGCGCGCCGATCTGGCCCGGACGGGGGCCCGGCTGCGCGATCGGATTAACATCTCCCTGATGGAGTCCGGCGTCACCCTCGTCGATCCGGCCACCGCCTGGATCGATGAACAGGCCTGCCTCGCCCCGGACGCGGTCGTCGCCCCGTTTGTCGT